>NZ_OZ035001.1:985422-1313897 GCF_964031085.1 Spiroplasma endosymbiont of Asaphidion curtum
GAATTAAACTTTCAATTTTTAAATTAGGAAATTGCTCACGGGCTTTAAAACTAGTCAATTCAATAACAAATACCGCGGCAATAACTTCGCCCTGTAATTCTTCAATTAAATTAATAATGGCATCAATCGTACCACCACTGGCTAGCAAATCATCAACAATAACAACTTTCATTCCGGGAACAATTGCATCCTTATGAATTGCTAAAGTACTTTTATTATATTCTAATTCATAACTTTTATGAATAACTGCTCGTGGTAATTTATCTGACTTGCGAATGGGAATAAATCCCAATCCCAATTCACTAGCAACCGGAGTTGCAAAAATAAATCCTCGGGCTTCGGGTGCCACAATAACATCGGGTTTAAATGATTTAACAATTTCCTCTAATTGCTTAACGACTTGTTTAAATGCTGCACCATTAGCCAATAATGGTGTTATATCCTTAAATTGAATTCCTGCTTTTGGAAAATTAGGAACATCAATTATTAATTTTTTTAAATCCATTAATTAACTCATCTTTCCAACATTATTAATCATTAACACCGACGACAATTTGTTCATCAGGTCCAGTTAATGATTTATAAATTTTTTGCTTTTTATTTCGTAAAAGTTGCCCTTTAATGTTAGCAAAATATACTCATAATCATCGTAATAAAATTGTTGAAGAATAAATACCAATAACACTACCTAATAAAAGAGCAAATGCTGCACCGATATTTTGACCAATAACAAATAATGTCATTGACAATAATAAGACTAACGATAAAACAATTAAACTACTTTTTAAAGTCATTGTAAATCCAGTATTTACCAAATCCGATAAATTACTCTTATTCATTTTAGTACTATCCAAACCAATTTTATTTTCCCGAACACGGTCAAAGATAATTATTTTATGAATAATAGCAAAGATAACTACTGCTAAAATAGCTGTAACAACTTCAATCGTTACTTCAAAACGACAAATAATTATCAAAGAACAAGTTAATAAAACATCATGAATAATTGTCAATATTAATGGTAGAATAAAACTTCAATCAAAACGAATAATTAAATAAATTAGAACAATCGCCATAATAACTGCTAACACAATAACCCCATCAATGACAACATCACCACTAGTTTCATTTCATAAAGAACCATAACTAACATCATTAATTCTAATCTCAGATTGGAAATTATTTTCTGATAACCAAGTTTGTAAGGAGTTAACATGTTTATTATCAATTAAGGATGTTTTAATAACAATATTATATCCGCCATCTTCAATGCGGTTAAACACTGATAGGGAATAACTATCTGCTGAATAATCGGTTTTAAATTTACTAATAATTTCATTTTTAGTTTCTGCAATCACTTTTAGAAACGCCTCATCATCAGCACCATCATCACTCGTAATACTATGTCCAGAAGTTTGCACTTGAAAAATTGTTCCCCGCGTAAATTCTAAACTAGTACCCGGGCCCGCCGTTGTAACAACAATAACACCACACGAAATAATAATCGTAGAAAGTAAAATTAATCATTTAAAACTTTTTTGATAACTAAATTTCTTAGAAAAATGCGTTATCTTATTAAAACCAATCTTTTTAATAACATGATGAATTTTTTGTTTTATAACTACAAAATTAGTCATTACTAAATCTTGACGATTATTAATCCAGTTTAACGATAATAGCGAATAATAAATCCCTCGGATTAAAACAATACCAAAAATAAAAGCTCCTAAAATACTAATAATTAGCATAATCGCAAACGATTTAATAATACCGGTTCCAAATCAATAAATAAAGAAACTAATTGTCAATGTCAAAACCGTCATATCAAAAACTGTTGATATTGATTTTCGATTAGCATCTAAAAAAGATTGAATTAAAGATTTACCCCCATTAAACTCGGTTTTCATTCGTTCTAATAAAATAATACTACTACTTAAAGCAACCATTATACCTATTAGCATGGCAATAAACACTTCTCAGCCATAAATACCTAATAAAACATTAAACACAACCATTGTAACAATAACCATTGTTGCTAAAATAAGACCCAAAATAAGACCCAAAACACGATAAAATACTGCCAAAATAACTAATATTATTAATAAAATAACACTAACAGTAATAATCATTATAACCTTTGTGGCATCACTAATTATGGTATCGGATACTGAATATGACTCAACTTGATAGGCAATTCCTTTAATGCCGGCACTAAAAATCTTAGCTAAACCAGCGGCCGCCTCTTCACCACTAATCTCAATAAAAGCAATATCATTTACTTTATCACTATTATTAGGTTTAAGTTGTAATGACGAAGATGTGATTAAATACTTATTTTTATATTTGTTATTCATAACATCTTTAAATTCAGTATTAACAAGTTCTACTAAAAAAGGACGAAACGGATTTAAATATTGTTGTTTATCATAAGTATCATCTTCATTATTAATATCAATTGTTAAATCACTATTTGGCGAATTCTTATTATAACTAAGAACCTCATTAAAAGTAACATCATCGTTTTGAAAATAGTTATAAATATCAGAATCAGTATTAACACCTTGATCAGCTAAATTTACCTCTTTAACATCACCATTTTTACGATTACGAACACTAGCCGTTAAGAGACTTCGCAGAGCATTTCTTAAATCTTCAGCTTCAACACCTTGTAATGCTACCGCTTTAGCATTAATAAATTTTCTAAATTTTATTAAATCGCTATAATTGCTGCGCATCTCATCTAACATTTGTCCAAAATCTTGTCAAACATAAACTGCCTTCTTATCTTGATATTTTAAAATTGCATTATATAACTCTAAATTTTTAATTTTGAATTCAATTGATGGTTTATTTATTCCCGAAATTAAAGAATTCTTTATTGAACTACTATCAATAAAATCTTTTAAAACGATTCTTTTACCATTCTTCTTTGCTGGCTTGTAACTTTCACCAGTTCCTGTACCAACAAGTAAATCATCGCCTTTATCATCCAAAAAGAAAATTGATCCGCTGCGTTCAACATCGCGTAAAAAATCAGCAATATTACCATAATTGGCTTGTGGAACCATAACATTTAAACGATTCCCACCAATATTACTAGTAAAACGACTAATATCCATCCTTTTTTTTCTTAAAGGATCAATTTTATCTTGCAAAGTATTAACAGCCTCATGACGATTTTTCGCATTTTCATAACTAACAATTGTTTGATATGTCCCACCAGCTAACATTCCTGAACGAAAATTACTATTAACAAAAAAACTACCCGTAAGCAAACCAGCAATGGTACTTAAAATTAAAATAATAAATAAACCGAATTGAATCCAAAGGTTTCGTTGTGTTCCTTTAATATTATTTTCCATATCTATACCTCATTATTTCTTTTCAAACATTTCTTTAAAATCATCTAACGATATTGTTTTATCAGTAATTAATTTATTATTAATATGTTCAATAACAATATTTAGTTTAATATTAAATATATCATATGTTGCTTGTTGCAAACTAGTAACTTGCCGTTTATGCAAAATCACTTCCAGATAATAATAATAAGTTGCCACATCAACGATTGACAACGAAGAAATTTCTAATTTCAATTCCATAGTTTTTAATTCTAATAATTTAAGAACATAACTATACAAATAAGACTTTTCCATTACTTTTTCCAACCTTATTGTCAAATCATTTATAATTATACAATATAATTTTTAAAAGTGAAAAAATAATTGTCGCTAACAACTATCGGCATTGTTTCTCCTTAGCAAAAAAATATTGAATGTGTTTTCAAGCATCTTGTTCATCATTATTTAAACGAATAATACCTTCATAAGTAAATCTTTTTTTACAATTTGGTTTTTGTAAAATTGGTTTTTGTCATTTAAAATAATAGACTTGGTACATAACTATAACTAGCTTAATTCAAAATTATATATTCCTGAAATTAAGTTAAATCGTAATCCAAATCTTCTAATCTTATTGCGATAACGATAAACTAGTATTTTAAATCTTTTTAATCTAGCAAAAACATGTTCAATGGCAATTCTGACTTTACTTAAAAAGCTATTATATTCCTTTTTATCTGGATTTAAAGGCTTATTTTTACTCTTTTTTAATTGGCAATAATGTATTTTTATGAACATTTTGCAAACCTTGATATCCTGAATCAGCAATTAATTCTAATTTTGGATTTATAAGTGTATTTGATTTTAAAAATAACTTATAATCATGAATACTGCCATAACAAAAATCTACTGAAATAATTTTATTGTTAAATAAATCAATAATTATTTGCGATTTTAATGAATGTTGCCTTTTCTTACCAGAAAATAATAATTTTAGTTTTTTTTAATTGCCAAATTGTAAAGTTAAGTGCAACTAAATTATTTTTCTAACCAAATATTCGATTGGTGAAAGATAATTTAGTATTTTTCTTGGTCTTTGGTTTAAAGACAATAGACTTCTTGCATTACTTATTTATTAAACAAAATTCCTATAAAATATATTTAAAATAGAAATTAATAACATTGTTTTAAAAGGAACAATTTTTTCGTTTGCTATTTATAATAAATTGCTTTATATTGGAACAACAGAAAAAAATGATGGATCGGGTAGTCTTTATAGTGTTGATCTTGAAAACAATAATAAAGTAACAGAAATTACTGGCATAAAAGGAGAAGTCTATAGATTAATTACCCAAAAAATAAACTTTATGTCGGAACAAGAACCGGAGATTACGAAAATTACCAAGGAAAACTTTACAGTGTTGATCTTGAAAACAATAATAAAGTAACAGAAATTGATAATATTTCAAATTTTAATGTTTATGGATTGGCAGCTATTGATGACTATATTTATATTGGAATGTCAAGTCTTGATAGTAATATTTTAGGGGCGCATAAAGTTTTGTTAGGTAGGAAAATGTTTAAATAATTTTGAAAGAAAAGCAATTAAAAATTTATTACCTTTTTACTTGAAAAATAAGTAATAAAACAAAATATTTAATATTAACAAACATATTCTTAATAAAAGGTTATAAAAACAACATTAGACTTCTTGCATTACTTATTAAAATAATTACAAATTATTTGTAAATAAAAAATACTATATAGTAATTTCTAACTTTTATTAGGTTAATACTTATGGATTTTATTAAATGTGTAAATTTTGACACAACAAAAAATTATTTTATTATTTAAATTTAATTTTAAATAAATATTTTATGTTATCTATAATTGCAAATTATAAATTGAAGCAATTAAATTAAATCTTAAACTAAATCGTTTTCTACGATTACGATATTTTTCAGTAATAATTTTAAATTTTTTAAGAATAGCAAAAATATTTTCAATAATAATTCTCATTTTTGAAATTAATTTATTATTATGTTTTTGTTCTTTATTTAAAGGGTTTTTCTTTGTTTTTTTCTTAGGTATTAGAACATTACTATGAATTTTTTGTATTCCTTGATAACCATTATCAACTATTAATTTAGTATTTTTTAAAATTGGGATTTTTGATTCTTTAAATAAACAAAAATCATGCTTTTTACCGAGAGAAAAATTTGTTGCAATAATTATTTTGCTTTCTTTTTCAATAATTACTTGTGTTTTAATAGTGTGTTTTTTCTTTTTTCCTGAATAAGATTGTTTTTGTCTTTTTTGGGCGTTGAATGGGTGTTTCTGTAGCATCAATAATAATTGTTTTATCATTAAAATAATCATTTATTAATGCTTTTTTACCAGCAAGTTGTTGAAAATCAGGATGTTTGATTAAAATATCTTCAATTCACTTGATATTTCGATAACAACTAGCTTCACTAATATCAAAACTTTTACCAAGATGAAAATAAGTACGATATTCTCGTCAATATGATAAAGTCATCAATAATCTATTTTCTAATAGACTTCTTGCATTACTTATTAAAATAATTACAAATTATTTGTAAATAAAAAATACTATATAGTAATTTCTAACTTTTATTAGGTTAATACTTATGGATTTTATTAAATGTGTAAATTTTGACACAACAAAAAATTATTTTATTATTTAAATTTAATTTTAAATAAATATTTTATGTTATCTATAATTGCAAATTATAAATTGAAGCAATTAAATTAAATCTTAAACTAAATCGTTTTCTACGATTACGATATTTTTCAGTAATAATTTTAAATTTTTTAAGAATAGCAAAAATATTTTCAATAATAATTCTCATTTTTGAAATTAATTTATTATTATGTTTTTGTTCTTTATTTAAAGGGTTTTTCTTTGTTTTTTTCTTAGGTATTAGAACATTACTATGAATTTTTTGTATTCCTTGATAACCATTATCAACTATTAATTTAGTATTTTTTAAAATTGGGATTTTTGATTCTTTAAATAAACAAAAATCATGCTTTTTACCGAGAGAAAAATTTGTTGCAATAATTATTTTGCTTTCTTTTTCAATAATTACTTGTGTTTTAATAGTGTGTTTTTTCTTTTTTTCCTGAATAAGATTGTTTTTGTCTTTTTTTGGGCGTTGAATGGGTGTTTCTGTAGCATCAATAATAATTGTTTTATCATTAAAATAATCATTTATTAATGCTTTTTTACCAGCAAGTTGTTGAAAATCAGGATGTTTGATTAAAATATCTTCAATTCACTTGATATTTCGATAACAACTAGCTTCACTAATATCAAAACTTTTACCAAGATGAAAATAAGTACGATATTCTCGTCAATATGATAAAGTCATCAATAATCTATTTTCTAATGATAATTTATTATTTTTACCACCTCTTTTAAACTTTTTTAACTCAGCTTCTTTTAAAATATTTAACATTTTATTAAAAGTACTTTGCTTTATTCCAGTTAATCGTAATAATTCTTTATCATTAATAAAATTAAATTTATCAAATTTCATAATCTTAAATTCCTTATAATTTCTATTTTAAATATATTTTATAGGAATTTTGTTTAATAAATAAGTAATGCAAGAAGTCTATTATCAAAATAGTAGATAAAATTGAGGGTTATGTACCAAGTCTTTTACAGTTTTCTTTTAATGTTAATGAGAATTATGAAAATAAAGGGTGTTGGGCAATAGTACCAGATATTGGTACAGTTGATTTAACAATTCCCAATGATGGCACAGCATATTCATTTTCATCAAAAAATAAGAAACCATGGAAGGTTCTTATTCCTCAAAAATGTTTTTTTGAAAATAAAATGAATAAAATTTATTATTCGCTGAATTATACTTGCACTTACAAGTATAATTCAGCTTATTAATAATTTTTATTGTGTAAAAATTCAATAATATGATAGAATGATGATGAATAAAAATGACAATAACAAGAAAGGTGTGTAGTTTAGTAATTAAATAATATAATTAGCTGATTGTTTTACTTCTTCAAAACAATACCTAAGAAAACTAAACGCGACCAATGTAAACAATTAGTTAATATCAATGGATTTTTATGTTATAATTATAATCCATATTTAAAGAAACTAACTTTTAGGAGGAATTAATAACTAGTGGAAATTGATGATTGGCTCATTTTTAATATAAGTTGACAAATTACATTATCTTGGTTAGCACCAACAATATTTATTTTATTATTTTTAAGTGCTTTTTTTTCAGCAATGGAAACAGCATTGACTTCAATTAATATTATTAGAATTAAAAATTTAGCAAAAACTAATAAAAAGCATACAAAAAAAACTAAAAGAGTATATCTTTTAGTTAAAGATTATAGTATTACGATTACAACGCTTTTAATTGCTAATAATTTAGTTAACATTGCTTTAGCGACATTTGTTACTTTCTTTTTTGATAATCAATTGGGTTTACCAACACATTGATCTTTAATAATATCAACAATGTTTTCTTTAGTAATTGTATTGTTATTTGGAGAAATTATTCCTAAAAATATTGCACGCTGAATTCCCGAAAAGTTAGCTATTAGTTGTTCTTGAGTGATTGTTGTGGTAAGATGATTTTTTTATCCATTAGCTTATATGTTTTCAAAAATTAAATTAAAATCAGAGCATCCTTCAACAACAGAAAGAGAACTATTAGAACTTGTAAAAACTATTGAAAATGAAGGCGTTTTGGAAAAACAAGAGCGTCATTTAATTACTTCAGCAATTATGTTTGATGAAAAAACTGTTAAAACGGCGATGCAGCCAAGAGATAAAACATTAACAATTAATTACAATAGTTCTATTAGTGATATTAAGACTTTATATCGGCAAAAGAAGTTTACTAGAGTACCAGTAATAAATCCTAATACTAAAGTTGTTAAGGGAATTCTTAATGTTAAAGATATTATTATTAATACCCTTGATGATGAATCATTAACGATACCATCGCTTTTATTAAAACCGTTATTTTTGTCTAAAAATACCAAATTAAGTGTTGCCTTAGAAAAAATGCAAAAGAATAAGATGCATTTAGCAATTGTAACAAGTAGTAAAACTAAAAAAGATTTTATTGGTATTATTACAATGGAGGATTTAATTGAGGAATTAGTTGGCGAAATTTATGATGAGCATGATACAACAGGAAAAATTTATGAAATTGGGCATCATAAATTTCAAGTAGTAGGAACAATTAAGTTAAAAAAGTTATTTCAAACTTTAAATGAATCAATACCAGTAACAAATGCTAAGACATTAAATGAATGATATCGTGAAATTAGCGGTGAAGCAAAAATTACTAAGAAAAGTCCAGAATTTCAATATAATAACTATATTTTCCGAATTATTAAAGTAAGAAATTCTTATGCTTCGTTTGAAATTGAAGTATTAACAAATAATAAAACTGAAAATTGAGAATAATTAATTGGTCGCTTGTTATTAATTAATAACAAGGGAGTTTCTTCTGGACACATAAAGTTTTGTTAGGTAGGAAAAGATTTGAATAAGTATTAAGACAGTCAGCAATGATTGTCTTTTTATTTTATAAGGTGTTAAAAATTTGTTCTTTGAAAATTAAATACAAGTGAATTAATAATGTTGGTATGTATTAAAGCACGATAAATTGTGGGTGGTCGCCATAACCAAAAGAAGTTTACCAGTTAATAGATAACATCCTATTAGCTATAGCAATTTGTTTCGTTTTGCAATAAAAAAATGAATGGGTGGATTTCCTAAAAATATACACGCTATTAAATTAGTTTCAAGGGTAGGATGCGGATGTTAAAGTGTAGAAATTTCTATATAGGGGTATGCTAAGTTTAAAATTATTAAAATCTTTATCTAATTAAAAAACAAAATTTAATAACAAAGCTTGTTAAACACTTAAATCTGCGATATATAAGTGTTTAAAAAACTAAGTTAACTAACTTAGTTAATATAACTTAGTTTATCTATAAGAAAGGTAACTTACTATGAAAAACATTGAAAACATTTTCTTAAATACTAAGAAATATCTTTTAAAAGAAACACAAAACGCAATGCTTATTAAAGCACCAAAAATTCCGTGATTTAATGAACAAATCTGTATTTGGTTTCCAAAGCGATTTGTTTATAAAGGAAAATATGAAAATTCGATTTGTATTGGAATAATAAAAGATAGTAAATATCAAGTAATTTCAATTAATCAACAAGAGCAAGAAACCAAGTTAATTAAAGGACAAGAATTATTAGGCTTCTTCATTGCCGAAAAAGAAAACAACAAAAAAGATATAAATTATAACTATTTTAAAGGAGCTTAAAAATGAATATTGCAATTGGACTAATATTTATTATTATCAGCATCATGCTATTGGCATATTTTGCTTATAAAATTTATGCCAAAATAAAAATGCGAATTAAATATAAAAATGCCATTAAAAATAATACTGGTAATTTCACAAAAGACGAAAAAGTGTTTATTGCTCGCTTTGAAGAATGAGTTAAAACCCCTAATTCAAAAGAAAATAATGCGGATAAAAAATAATGTTTTGAGAAATTATTATGGAATTTTTAAAACTGTTTGTTCCGATAGAAAAAATGCTTGCACAAGTTGCGTTTATTGCCGGATTAATTATTATCATTACTTTTCTTTTCGCATTAATTTCAATTATATATTTACCAATAAAAATGATTTTTGGGAGATAAAAAATGACAATAAACTTAAAAGAATTTGATTGAGAACAAATCAAACAAACTTTCTGAGATTTATTTATTCAAATTACAACTATTCCGGCTCATATTAGTTGTGGTAAAGAAATTGATTTAACTCAAGAAACACTTTGACTTTTAATAGCAAACATTGCTTTTTGATTCTTAACAGCGATTATGGTGTGATTTATTCTAATGCTACTTTGAAAAACCATATCAGTATTTAGATAGGGAAAAAATTAATGTCAAGAAGTTACATTCTGATGCATTCCCAAAGAAATTCAAAATTAATTAGGAAAAAATATAATCGTGTTAAGGTTAATCGTGGTTTTAACAAATTTAAGAAAAACTTTATATAATGATGAATGTTTTAAAAAGAAAGGGGGTGATGATTATATGATTGGAACTTTCTTGGCCGATGCACCTGCAACAGTAGAAAAAATAACAGCTAGTGACGCGATGACTAAATTATGAAATGCAATTATAACGGCTTTTACTAAAATGTGAGAAATTATTGCTGTTAATATGCCACAAGTCGGTAACTTCTTTGCTGACTACTGAATATTCATTTTTCCATTTATTTTGGCAATATTCTTTATTTGCTTTAAAATGTTTGAAAAATTACTTGGAGCGGTACGCTAACAAAAAAATAAAGTGAGGTGCAAGATGAAATTTTGCAAATGAATAATAGAAAAAAATAACCATTTTATTGAATTGAATCGCACCTCATTTTTAATTTTATGACATTGCGGAGCAATTTGATATATTTACAACGGTTATTTTAAAAACATTGTAAGCTATTTATTTTTAGCAGGTTGTATTTTAATTTTTCTTTTTAAAATCGGTAATTTAACACAAATTAACAAAGTTATTAATTTCTTAAAAAATTCACCATTAAATATTGTGATTGGTTCATTAGGAACTGGAAAAACTGCTTTTCTAGTATATGCATCAAAATTACTAAAAAAGAAGAAATATCACATCGCATCAACCTTTCCATTACTAGAAACCCAAAAATTAAGTTTAGGGCATATGGGATTATTAGACTTTGATTATCCGGTATTGCCAGACAAAACCTTACTGTTATGAGATGAAACCAATTTATTTTTAGAAGGAACTGATTGAGAAAAAAATAATACCAAAAACGAAGAAACCGGTATCCAAGAATATTTTGCCTTAGCACGCCATTTCGGTCATATTGTTCTCGCTAGCGGTCAGAGAGATAAACATATTTGAGTTAAAGTTCGTGATATTGCCAATAATGTGATTGTGGGAATTCGTAAAAAACCTGTTAATATTTTTCGCCCCTACTTAAAAGTCATCTATGGCACCTTTACTAGTATTGAAGAATATGAACGCTGACGAAATACCTTAATTGATGCGAAAAATAGCAAAAAAGGTCGCCGTATTAAATATCGTGATATTCCTGAACTTGATATTTATTTTTTTAAACTAAAAATTCCTCTACCAATACTTAACACTTACAATTCTTTTTACCTAGCATTTTTAAGAGATTACTTAAATTCAAAAGTTAATCCTGACTATGAAGATAAATATTATACTGACACGGCAATTGATTTAGAAGACTTAGAATACTTAAAAATGGATAAATTCAGCAAATTTTTAAGAAAAATGAAAGAAAAGGAACAATAAAAAATGGAAAATCTTGCAAAAATGGCCGACTTTCTCGCCCAAATGCTTTATAAAGTTTTTGATTTAATTTGAAGTCTTGAAGTACCGGGAACAAATATTCAACTAATATTTCCTCTATTCTTAACGCTTGCTGTAGAATTTCTTATGGCAATTATTCTTGGATTTGGTAGTCAACAAGTTAATTTAGAAAAACAACGCCAGTATGCTGTTAAAAATAAGGGGCGTTTAAGTGCGTGAGGAAAAACTAAAAAACAAATAAAACCAATAAAAATAAAACAAGGTAACTAACGATGTTTAAACTAATTATTATTTTTATCTTAATAACTGTTCTTGGATTATTGGCTGGTAATCATTTTGAAACTTTAACAAACTATATTAGCGAAGGCCTTGCGAATTTCCAAAAGTTTATTACTAGTAATTTAACAATTTTAGAACTATTTAAACCAATGGCTCGGACATTTTCACAACATCCAATCTTCACCATTCTTGGCGTTACTTGTGTACTGATTGCCTTATTTATTGTGATTAAAGGTAGATAAAAAAATGGAAAAATGAACTAAAAAACAAGAATTAGAAATAGAAAATGACAAATTAAAAATTGTTAATGTCATATTAGAAAATAGTGTTAATACTCTTAAATACATAATAATGGAAAAAAATAAATAAATTTTAGAACTAGAAAAGCGAAATAGTGTTCATATAGATGAGAAATCAGAACTAGTTATTGAAAATGAAAAATTAAAAATTTTTAAACACGAAAGGAAAACTAAAATGAAAAAAATTTTAGGCAAATTATTTAAAAAAGATAATTCAAAAGAAAAAACGCCATTAAGATTAAGGATTAAAAATTCTTTTAAAAAGCAGTGGTTAAAAGTATCATTAAGTATCATTTTCATCTTTATAAGCTTATTAATTTGTGCATTAACAGTAATCGATACTAAATGAATAACCGGAACAAGTGACGAATTTAACAATTTTATGAATGAAGAGATGGTTAAATTCTTTGGCAAGTTCAATAGTGGTATTATGCTAGCAGGAATATTTGTTTTTTGATGAGGCGGAGCAATATATTTTGCAATTAAATTTGAAAAATTAATCCGCTTTATTATTCAAAAAATTAAAGAAAAAAGAACAATGAAAAATAAAATATTTTAAAAAGGAGTGATAAAAATGTTTATGAAAATATTTACCGTGCTAACTATTAGTTTCAATAACATTTTTACTATTCCCCAAAATATTAACAATGATAAAACAACAGTAAATTCACTAATTAGAAACAAAAGACAAAATAATAAAGTTTATGATTTTGAAATTAGAAACTTAGAAAAAATAAGATTTTTAACAGAAAGGCAAGACCATGACCTTTTAAAAGTTGAGATAAGAACAGAAGATAATATAAATGCAAATATAGATAAACAATTACCAAAT
The DNA here is from genome assembly GCF_964031085.1 of Spiroplasma endosymbiont of Asaphidion curtum. Taxonomy (GTDB): domain Bacteria; phylum Bacillota_I; class Bacilli_A; order Mycoplasmatales; family Nriv7; genus Nriv7. The sequence goes on from NZ_OZ035001.1 coordinate 998,593, forward strand.
TTAAAAAATGTAAAAATTTTTAGTTTAGAGTTTAATGCAGAGCTTGTAAATAACAGAATTAAACAAAAAGATTTTCAAAAAATAACAAATACTTATGGAACAAAAATAGATACTTCGGGTTTAAATTTTTATACCTGAATGATTAGTGTACCCAATAAAACAATAAGAATTAAAACACAAGGAACAGAATTACTAACTTTTGAGCATGGTAGTACCAACAATTATAGATTAAATAATACAAATGATTTTAATATAGAAATTGAAAAAGACAGTACCGACATTGATTTACCAATAACAACTACTAAATTTGATGGTAACCACAAATACAATGATGTTATTGATAACCTTGATTATTTAATGATTCATCGCGGTGATTTTGACAAATTTATTCTTATCTTTATTGAACACCAGTATTTAATTTCATTGACACTTTAGAAAAAGGTTACTATAAAGAATTCACCATTAAAAATCATGGTTTTAAAGACGAGAGCTATTTTTATCACAAGACTTCAACTATTTTACCAAACTCAGAAATAATCGACCCTACAAATGCAACCAAAATTGAAGTTATCAAAAAAATTAAAAAAAGACTTAATGAAACAATTAACAATCTTACTGGCGTAAATAATGCAATTGAAGGCATCGACTATAATACAGAAATTAAAGATAACGACAACAATTACTTAGATGATAGTGCTACTTTTGATTTAACAACAGATAATGTTGCTGACAGAACATTTACCGTTAAATTCGCTGCAATTGAAACGAGTACACAATTGCAAGGAACAAATACGATTAAAATGGTCATTCCGAAACAAGAGGATACCAACGATAATGTCCTTAAAATTAAGGTATTTAACAAAACTCTAATTGCTGGAAATAATTATTTACAATTATTACACGGTGAAACTGAAATCTGAAAATATGACACTGAAAATGCTAACGATTATTACCTAATTAAGTACCTTTTTGGAACATTGAATTATCTTAATGTTAAATTTAGTTTTCTACGCTATGACCCTGAATTAAGGAACGATATTTACCTTTATTTTAAAAACAACATTCTTGGTATTAACAATAATGATTACAAAAATATCTTTGACGAAATTTATGAAATCCTTGGTAATTTCTTTGCCAGTTTATTTTATGCTACTTTTGATATGGACGAAAAAACTTATACCGAAATTGATTTTAAAGGAGTAGATGATTACAACAAAAATTACTTTATTCAAATCGGTTTCTTTTATCGCTCGTTAATTACTTTTTATCCCAAAAAATACTTAGTAAATATTATAGGAAACTCAGAATTATTACTAAGAAGTTATTTCTTTACTTGCCAAATTGTAAAGTTAAGTGCAACTAAATTATTTTTCTAACCAAATATTCGATTGGTGAAAGATAATTTAGTATTTTTCTTGGTCTTTGGTTTAAAGACAATATAAATTTATGAACTGCATTTTTAGTAGTATTTGAAAAATTAAATTTTTTAGGAAATTTTTCTCTAATTAAACCATTAGTATTTTCATTAGTACCTCTTTGTCAAGGCGAATACGCATTAGCAAAATAAATTTTCACATTTAAATTTTTTTCAAGTTGTTGTCAATTAGAAAATTCTTTACCCCTATCAAATGTTATAGTCTTAACAAGATTATTTGGAAGAATTGATAAATAATGGCTAATGTTTTCGTTAACAACTTTAGTAGTTCTATTTTCAACTAACATTGCTAAAGTAAATCTTGATGTTCTTTCAACTAAAGTTATTAAACATGATTTACTTTTACCTCGTGATGATACTACAGTATCACCTTCTCAATGACCAACAGTTATACGATTATTAACATTAATATTTCGTTCTTTAATTGATTTACCATTAAATTTACCGCGATTTTCTTGAGATTTTCGTTTCTTACCTTTTCTTCTTAAATTTTTATTAGTAACTTTTTCAAGTAATCCAGAATAAATTCAATTGTAAATTGTTTTAAAACTAATAATTCATTCTTTATGAAAATTTTTAATTCTGCCATAAATTTGTTCAGGCGATCAACCTAATAGTAATTTTTGTTGTACATATTTTATTAATTCTCTATTTTTAAACTTATGAAAATAAACATGTGATTGTTTTCTGTTTTCTGCTTTATTTTGTGCAATTAATGAAAAATAATGATTACTATCTTTATTTCTATTGACTTCTCGAATAATAGTACTAATACTTCGATTAAGATTTTTAGCTATTTCACTAATTTTTACTTTAAACTTCAATTGATTCTCAATATAAATTCTTTCATATATGCCAAGATGTTTGTAACCCATATAAAAACTCCTTGCTTTGTTTTTTCTAAAATAAACTTAGCATCATGAAATTTTTATATGAGATTTTTTGCAATTTTATTTACTTGCACTTACAAGTATAATTCAGCACTTTTGATAAAAAAACGCACCAAGAGAATTATAATGCCATTAAAAATAAAAATAGTATCTACCAAATTGACTTTAATGTGCTTAAATCCTACGACAATAAACTTATTACCTTGCCAATCAACAATACTGCTAACAGCATTAATTATCTCAATACCGATATTGATATTTGCTACGGTATTAATATTTTTACGCTGACTTTCCCGCTTTATCACAAGGATAACACCTATAATTACAATTTTAAAATTTATGACTTTAATGTCTTAAATTCCACGGCCTTTATTCCTGACGGTTCAACCAACTCAGAATGGGATGACCTAATTCCACCACCAAATTGCAAATATTCCGGGCGGTGAATACCAACCTTTAACGATATTGGTTGTGCTATTCAAAATGCTGGTATTAAAATGCTAAACTGAATACTAACAGCTTCACAAATAATTACCATTTTACGGCCGTTAGCAATCATTGCAAAAGCAACAGTTAATTTTTCAACTGCTATTTTTCCAGTTTTTAAAACAGTACCAGCTTTTTATTATACCTTTCAATTTCTAATTGGTTTTGCCGGACGCATAAAGTTTTGTTAGGTAGGAAAAGATTTGAATAAGTATTAAGACAGTCAGCAATGATTGTCTTTTTATTTTATAAGGTGTTAAAAATTTGTTCTTTGAAAATTAAATACAAGTGAATTAATAATGTTGGTATGTATTAAAGCACGATAAATTGTGGGTGGTCGCCATAACCAAAAGAAGTTTACCAGTTAATAGATAACATCCTATTAGCTATAGCAATTTGTTTCGTTTTGCAATAAAAAAATGAATGGGTGGATTTCCTAAAAATATACACGCTATTAAATTAGTTCCAAGGGTAGGATGCGGATGTTAAAGTGTAGAAATTTCTATATAGGGGTATGCTAAGTTTAAAATTATTAAAATTTTTATCTAATTAAAAAACAAAATTTAATAACAAAGCTTGTTAAACACTTAAATCTGCGATATATAAGTGTTTAAAAAACTAAGTTAACTAACTTAGTTAATATAACTTAGTTTATCTATAAGAAAGGTAACTTACTATGAAAAACATTGAAAACATTTTCTTAAATACTAAGAAATATCTTTTAAAAGAAACACAAAACGCAATGCTTATTAAAGCACCAAAAATTCCGTGATTTAATGAACAAATCTGTATTTGGTTTCCAAAGCGATTTGTTTATAAAGGAAAATATGAAAATTCGATTTGTATTGGAATAATAAAAGATAGTAAATATCAAGTAATTTCAATTAATCAACAAGAGCAAGAAACCAAGTTAATTAAAGGACAAGAATTATTAGGCTTCTTCATTGCCGAAAAAGAAAACAACAAAAAAGATATAAATTATAACTATTTTAAAGGAGCTTAAAAATGAATATTGCAATTGGACTAATATTTATTATTATCAGCATCATGCTATTGGCATATTTTGCTTATAAAATTTATGCCAAAATAAAAATGCGAATTAAATATAAAAATGCCATTAAAAATAATACTGGTAATTTCACAAAAGACGAAAAAGTGTTTATTGCTCGCTTTGAAGAATGAGTTAAAACCCCTAATTCAAAAGAAAATAATGCGGATAAAAAATAATGTTTTGAGAAATTATTATGGAATTTTTAAAACTGTTTGTTCCGATAGAAAAAATGCCTGCACAAGTTGCGTTTATTGCCGGATTAATTATTATCATTACTTTTCTTTTCGCATTAATTTCAATTATATATTTACCAATAAAAATGATTTTTGGGAGATAAAAAATGACAATAAACTTAAAAGAATTTGATTGAGAACAAATCAAACAAACTTTCTGAGATTTATTTATTCAAATTACAACTATTCCGGCTCATATTAGTTGTGGTAAAGAAATTGATTTAACTCAAGAAACACTTTGACTTTTAATAGCAAACATTGCTTTTTGATTCTTAACAGCGATTATGGTGTGATTTATTCTAATGCTACTTTGAAAAACCATATCAGTATTTAGATAGGGAAAAAATTAATGTCAAGAAGTTACATTCTGATGCATTCCCAAAGAAATTCAAAATTAATTAGGAAAAAATATAATCGTGTTAAGGTTAATCGTGGTTTTAACAAATTTAAGAAAAACTTTATATAATGATGAATGTTTTAAAAAGAAAGGGGGTGATGATTATATGATTGGAACTTTCTTGGCCGATGCACCTGCAACAGTAGAAAAAATAACAGCTAGTGACGCGATGACTAAATTATGAAATGCAATTATAACGGCTTTTACTAAAATGTGAGAAATTATTGCTGTTAATATGCCACAAGTCGGTAACTTCTTTGCTGACTACTGAATATTCATTTTTCCATTTATTTTGGCAATATTCTTTATTTGCTTTAAAATGTTTGAAAAATTACTTGGAGCGGTACGCTAACAAAAAAATAAAGTGAGGTGCAAGATGAAATTTTGCAAATGAATAATAGAAAAAAATAACCATTTTATTGAATTGAATCGCACCTCATTTTTAATTTTATGACATTGCGGAGCAATTTGATATATTTACAACGGTTATTTTAAAAACATTGTAAGCTATTTATTTTTAGCAGGTTGTATTTTAATTTTTCTTTTTAAAATCGGTAATTTAACACAAATTAACAAAGTTATTAATTTCTTAAAAAATTCACCATTAAATATTGTGATTGGTTCATTAGGAACTGGAAAAACTGCTTTTCTAGTATATGCATCAAAATTACTAAAAAAGAAGAAATATCACATCGCATCAACCTTTCCATTACTAGAAACCCAAAAATTAAGTTTAGGGCATATGGGATTATTAGACTTTGATTATCCGGTATTGCCAGACAAAACCTTACTGTTATGAGATGAAACCAATTTATTTTTAGAAGGAACTGATTGAGAAAAAAATAATACCAAAAACGAAGAAACCGGTATCCAAGAATATTTTGCCTTAGCACGCCATTTCGGTCATATTGTTCTCGCTAGCGGTCAGAGAGATAAACATATTTGAGTTAAAGTTCGTGATATTGCCAATAATGTGATTGTGGGAATTCGTAAAAAACCTGTTAATATTTTTCGCCCCTACTTAAAAGTCATCTATGGCACCTTTACTAGTATTGAAGAATATGAACGCTGACGAAACACCTTAATTGATGCGAAAAATAGCAAAAAAGGTCGCCGTATTAAATATCGTGATATTCCTGAACTTGATATTTATTTTTTTAAACTAAAAATTCCTCTACCAATACTTAACACTTACAATTCTTTTTACCTAGCATTTTTAAGAGATTACTTAAATTCAAAAGTTAATCCTGACTATGAAGATAAATATTATACTGACACGGCAATTGATTTAGAAGACTTAGAATACTTAAAAATGGATAAATTCAGCAAATTTTTAAGAAAAATGAAAGAAAAGGAACAATAAAAAATGGAAAATCTTGCAAAAATGGCCGACTTTCTCGCCCAAATGCTTTATAAAGTTTTTGATTTAATTTGAAGTCTTGAAGTACCGGGAACAAATATTCAACTAATATTTCCTCTATTCTTAACGCTTGCTGTAGAATTTCTTATGGCAATTATTCTTGGATTTGGTAGTCAACAAGTTAATTTAGAAAAACAACGCCAGTATGCTGTTAAAAATAAGGGGCGTTTAAGTGCGTGAGGAAAAACTAAAAAACAAATAAAACCAATAAAAATAAAACAAGGTAACTAACGATGTTTAAACTAATTATTATTTTTATCTTAATAACTGTTCTTGGATTATTGGCTGGTAGTCATTTTGAAACTTTAACAAACTATATTAGCGAAGGCCTTGCGAATTTCCAAAAGTTTATTATTAGTAATTTAACAATTTTAGAACTATTTAAACCAATGGCTCGGACATTTTCACAACATCCAATCTTCACCATTCTTGGCGTTACTTGTGTACTGATTGCCTTATTTATTGTGATTAAAGGTAGATAAAAAAATGGAAAAATGAACTAAAAAACAAGAATTAGAAATAGAAAATGACAAATTAAAAATTGTTAATGTCATATTAGAAAATAGTGTTAATACTCTTAAATACATAATAATGGAAAAAAATAAATAAATTTTAGAACTAGAAAAGCGAAATAGTGTTCATATAGATGAGAAATCAGAACTAGTTATTGAAAATGAAAAATTAAAAATTTTTAAACACGAAAGGAAAACTAAAATGAAAAAAATTTTAGGCAAATTATTTAAAAAAGATAATTCAAAAGAAAAAACGCCATTAAGATTAAGGATTAAAAATTCTTTTAAAAAGCAGTGGTTAAAAGTATCATTAAGTATCATTTTCATCTTTATAAGCTTATTAATTTGTGCATTAACAGTAATCGATACTAAATGAATAACCGGAACAAGTGACGAATTTAACAATTTTATGAATGAAGAGATGGTTAAATTCTTTGGCAAGTTCAATAGTGGTATTATGCTAGCAGGAATATTTGTTTTTTGATGAGGCGGAGCAATATATTTTGCAATTAAATTTGAAAAATTAATCCGCTTTATTATTCAAAAAATTAAAGAAAAAAGAACAATGAAAAATAAAATATTTTAAAAAGGAGTGATAAAAATGTTTATGAAAATATTTACCGTGCTAACTATTAGTTTCAATAACATTTTTACTATTCCCCAAAATATTAACAATGATAAAACAACAGTAAATTCACTAATTAGAAACAAAAGACAAAATAATAAAGTTTATGATTTTGAAATTAGAAACTTAGAAAAAATAAGATTTTTAACAGAAAGGCAAGACCATGACCTTTTAAAAGTTGAGATAAGAACAGAAGATAATATAAATGCAAATATAGATAAACAATTACCAAATTTAAAAAATGTAAAAATTTTTAGTTTAGAGTTTAATGCAGAGCTTGTAAATAACAGAATTAAACAAAAAGACTTTCAAAAAATAACAAATACTTATGGAACAAAAATAGATACTTCGGGTTTAAATTTTTATACCTGAATGATTAGTGTACCCAATAAAACAATAAGAATTAAAACACAAGGAACAGAATTACTAACTTTTGAGCATGGTAGTACCAACAATTATAGATTAAATAATACAAATGATTTTAATATAGAAATTGAAAAAGACAGTACCAACATTGATTTACCAATAACAACTACTAAATTTGATGGTAACCACAAATACAATGATGTTATTGATAACCTTGATTATTTAATGATTCATCGCGGTGATTTTGACAAATTTAATTATTCTTATCTTTATTGAACACCAGTATTTAATTTCATTGACACTTTAGAAAAAGGTTACTATAAAGAATTCACCATTAAAAATCATGGTTTTAAAGACGAGAGCTATTTTTATCACAAGACTTCAACTATTTTACCAAACTCAGAAATAATCGACCCTACAAATGCAACCAAAATTGAAGTTATCAAAAAAATTAAAAAAAGACTTAATAGACTTCTTGCATTACTTATTTATTAAACAAAATTCCTATAAAATATGCTGAATTATACTTGTAAGTGCAAGTAAATAAAATTGCAAAAAATCTCATATAAAAATTTCATGATGCTAAGTTTATTTTAGAAAAAACAAAGCAAGGAGTTTTTATATGGGTTACAAACATCTTGGCATATATGAAAGAATTTATATTGAGAATCAATTGAAGTTTAAAGTAAAAATTAGTGAAATAGCTAAAAATCTTAATCGAAGTATTAGTACTATTATTCGAGAAGTCAATAGAAATAAAGATAGTAATCATTATTTTTCATTAATTGCACAAAATAAAGCAGAAAACAGAAAACAATCACATGTTTATTTTCATAAGTTTAAAAATAGAGAATTAGTAAAATATGTACAACAAAAATTACTATTAGGTTGATCGCCTGAACAAATTTATGGCAGAATTAAAAATTTTCATAAAGAATGAATTATTAGTTTTAAAACAATTTACAATTGAATTTATTCTGGATTACTTGAAAAAGTTACTAATAAAAATTTAAGAAGAAAAGGTAAGAAACGAAAATCTCAAGAAAATCGCGGTAAATTTAATGGTAAATCAATTAAAGAACGAAATATTAATGTTAATAATCGTATAACTGTTGGTCATTGAGAAGGTGATACTGTAGTATCATCACGAGGTAAAAGTAAATCATGTTTAATAACTTTAGTTGAAAGAACATCAAGATTTACTTTAGCAATGTTAGTTGAAAATAGAACTACTAAAGTTGTTAACGAAAACATTAGCCATTATTTATCAATTCTTCCAAATAATCTTGTTAAGACTATAACATTTGATAGGGGTAAAGAATTTTCTAATTGACAACAACTTGAAAAAAATTTAAATGTGAAAATTTATTTTGCTAATGCGTATTCGCCTTGACAAAGAGGTACTAATGAAAATACTAATGGTTTAATTAGAGAAAAATTTCCTAAAAAATTTAATTTTTCAAATACTACTAAAAATGCAGTTCATAAATTTATATTGTCTTTAAACCAAAGACCAAGAAAAATACTAAATTATCTTTCACCAATCGAATATTTGGTTAGAAAAATAATTTAGTTGCACTTAACTTTACAATTTGGCACATTTAAATAATTCCTTTCTTAAATTATTAAATCAATAATTTCCGAAGCAATAAAATTAACTCCAAAAATTTCTTCAAAAGCTAAATTAAAATAAGGATTTTTATTATTATTTTCAATATAAATCATAACTAGAATTTATTCTTAACTATTATTATTTTCATCAATTGATTGATGAAAATAATTCATCCCTAATGCTTTTAAACCCGCTAAAGTTACAAAATTATATGGTTTATTAAAATGCGGTAAAAAGAAAATATCTACTAACGGTAACTCATCAATCGTTAAACCTTTCATAATTGCTAAAGAAAACATATAAATAACTTCCGTATGATTTGCTTTTGAAGCAATTTGTGCCCCAATAATTTTTCTAGATGCTTTTTCTCAAACAATTTTAATTTTTACCTTAACATGCGGTTCTAAAAATTCAGGACGATCATTATCTTCAAAAAATACTGTTTCAACATCCATCTGACTCATTTTTGCCACTGTTTCGCTAACACCAACACCAGCCATTTTTCATCCAAATACTGAAATCGCATTCGCAGCTTGAAATCCTGGACTTGTTAATGAATTATCTCTAACGATATTAAAAGCAGTCACTAAACCCGTTCGTAACGCAGTTGTTGCTAATGCAATATTAGCATTTGCTTTTGTAGCATTATTATGAACCGCAACGCAATCACCAATGGCATAAATATCAGGGTCACTAGTTTGAAAATAACTATTAGTTTTAATCGCTCCCCTTGCTCCTAATTCAACAACATCTTTTAAAATCTTTGTTTCGGTATTAAAACCTACGGCTCAAAGTACCATATCAACAGCATATTCATTTTTATCAGTAATTACTTTAGTAACAATACCATTTTCTTTAATAAACTCTTTAACACCTTCACCAGTACGAATAATAACACCTGCTTTTTCCATACTTTGTTGAACAGGTGTTGTAAACTCTTCATCATAATATCGTGACATAATCTGATCTTCAATATCAATTAAAGTTACCTTTTTATTATTATGACTAAAAGCTTCAACTAATTCAATCCCAATATATCCAGCACCAACAACAACAACATTTTTAATTGCTGAATTATCAATTATTGCTTTAATTTGTTTTGCATGTTGAAATAATTTAACAATATTAACACCAGCACTAACAGTACCATCATCATTTTTAAGACCTGGAACTGAAGGAATAATTGGTCAAGTACCAACACCAATAACTAACTTATCATAAGTGTCAAAAAACTCTTCATTTGTTTCTAAGTTTTTAATTAAAACTTTCTTGTCTTTAATATTAACAGCCAAAAGTTCATGTTTCATATGAACTTCAATGCCTTCTGATTGTAATAATTCTGGCGTTGCATAAAACAGACCATCGGATTTACTAATCTCACCACCAACTCATAAAGCAATTCCACACCCTAAAAAAGAAATATTGTCATTGCGATCATATGCTACAATTTTAATATCCTTTTTATCTTGTTTACTTAAATGACTTAAGGTTCTAACTAAGGTAGTTCCTGAATGGTTAATACCAATAGCAATAACTTTCATCGTCTTTTGACTCCTTCTATAATTTTATTTGTTTCTAAGTTTCTAGTTATTTTTCATGATAATTATTAAAATAAGAAAAAACTCAATTTACACAGTAATTATATACGAATTTTTGACTATTATTCAATTATTACCACAGAATAAATAAATTTTTCAAAAGACTTGGTACATAACCCTCAATTTTATCTACTATTTTGATAATATTATTTTCTAGATGAAGCACAAATATTAGATAAATACAAAGACGAAAATGAATTTTATAGTCTAATCGGCATAAAATATAAAACTTTCATGAAAATGGTAGAAATTTTAAAAAAAGCTGAAGCTAAACAAAAACAAATTGGTGGTAGACCAAATAAATTATCAATAGAGCAAAGATTACTTATGACTTTAGAATACTGAAAAGAATATAGTACATATCGTATTATTGCAAAAAAATATAATATTAGTCATGTTAGTTGTATTCGTAATATCTTTTGAGTTGAAAATACTCTAATAAAAAATAGTCACTTTCATATACCTGGCAAAAAGTAATTATTGGAAAATAAGGGTACTAATAATAATTTATTAGCAAATTGATGCTACAGAAATTCCAATTGAAAGAATTAAAAAAAACTAAAATTATTATTTTCTGGTAAGAAAAGGCAACATTCATTAAAATCGCAAATAATTATTGATTTATTTAACAATAAAATTATTTCAGTAGATTTTTGTTATGGCAGTATTCATGATTATAAGTTATTTTTAAAATCAAATACACTTATAAATCCAAAATTAGAATTAATTGCTGATTCAGGATATCAAGGTTTGCAAAATGTTCATAAAAATACATTATTACCAATTAAAAAGAGTAAAAATAATCCTTTAAATCCAGATAAAAAGGAATATAATAGCTTTTTAAGTAAAGTTAGAATTGCCATTGAACATGTTTTTGCTAGATTAAAAAGATTTAAAATACTAGTTTATCGTTATCGCAATAAGATTAGAAGATTTGGATTACGATTTAACTTAATTTCAGGAATATATAATTTTGAATTAAGCTAGTTATAGTTATGTACCAAGTCTTATTTAGTTTATGGAAACAATATAAATTGTTTCCATTTTTAATTAAATTAACAAACTTTATAAAAAATAGAAAGGATATATATGAAAAAGATATTAAATCTTTTGGGAACAATCACTTTAATTGGAACGAGCACAACCAATTTAATTACTTGTAAAAAAATAACAATTCAAAATATAGACAAATTATTTTATTAAAAGTTTTTGTAATGTTTGAAATGGGGTTTTAGTGTTTAAAGATGAATGACAGCGTTTAAAATTATAAAAGTAATAATATTCATTAGACTTGGTACATAACCCTCAATTTTATCTGCCAAATTGTAAAGTTAAGTGCAACTAAATTATTTTTCTAACCAAATATTCGATTGGTGAAAGATAATTTAGTATTTTTCTTGGTCTTTGGTTTAAAGACAATATAAATTTATGAACTGCATTTTTAGTAGTATTTGAAAAATTAAATTTTTTAGGAAATTTTTCTCTAATTAAACCATTAGTATTTTCATTAGTACCTCTTTGTCAAGGCGAATACGCATTAGCAAAATAAATTTTCACATTTAAATTTTTTTCAAGTTGTTGTCAATTAGAAAATTCTTTACCCCTATCAAATGTTATAGTCTTAACAAGATTATTTGGAAGAATTGATAAATAATGGCTAATGTTTTCGTTAACAACTTTAGTAGTTCTATTTTCAACTAACATTGCTAAAGTAAATCTTGATGTTCTTTCAACTAAAGTTATTAAACATGATTTACTTTTACCTCGTGATGATACTACAGTATCACCTTCTCAATGACCAACAGTTATACGATTATTAACATTAATATTTCGTTCTTTAATTGATTTACCATTAAATTTACCGCGATTTTCTTGAGATTTTCGTTTCTTACCTTTTCTTCTTAAATTTTTATTAGTAACTTTTTCAAGTAATCCAGAATAAATTCAATTGTAAATTGTTTTAAAACTAATAATTCATTCTTTATGAAAATTTTTAATTCTGCCATAAATTTGTTCAGGCGATCAACCTAATAGTAATTTTTGTTGTACATATTTTACTAATTCTCTATTTTTAAACTTATGAAAATAAACATGTGATTGTTTTCTGTTTTCTGCTTTATTTTGTGCAATTAATGAAAAATAATGATTACTATCTTTATTTCTATTGACTTCTCGAATAATAGTACTAATACTTCGATTAAGATTTTTAGCTATTTCACTAATTTTTACTTTAAACTTCAATTGATTCTCAATATAAATTCTTTCATATATGCCAAGATGTTTGTAACCCATATAAAAACTCCTTGCTTTGTTTTTTCTAAAATAAACTTAGCATCATGAAATTTTTATATGAGATTTTTTGCAATTTTATTTACTTGCACTTACAAGTATAATTCAGCATTATTACTGAAAAATATCGTAATCGTAGAAAACGATTTAGTTTAAGATTTAATTTAATTGCTTCAATTTATAATTTGCAATTATAGATAACATAAAATATTTATTTAAAATTAAATTTAAATAATAAAATAATTTTTTGTTGTGTCAAAATTTACACATTTAATAAAATCCATAAGTATTAACCTAATAAAAGTTAGAAATTACTATATAGTATTTTTTATTTACAAATAATTTGTAATTATTTTAATAAGTAATGCAAGAAGTCTATTAAATAAAATTTTATCATCACAATAAATCTTATTTAAAACATCATCTTGTAAACAATCAATAATCTTTTGAGCTGTAGTTTTACCAATTGTTGGAAATAATGGTGATGACAAATACTTCACTAAGTATTCATTGTTTTCAATAATTACTGTTTCATATTGTTCAACTTGAAATTGCTTACCATACTTTGGATGACTAACAAATTGTCCTTGTAATTCATATAACTGCTCGGGTTGTAAATTAAATAAATAACCTTTAACAAAAATATAACGATTAATACTATCATGTAACAAAAACTTACAAATTATAAAACCATTAGTTTCAAAAACAATTGTTTTTAAATAGCCTTTAATTTTTTCCATTATGTTCTGTTCTCCTTAATTACTAAAAAAGATTTTAGTTATTTTTTAAATCATTATAAGGAAACTCATGATTTAAATAATGTCAATAAGCGGGATTTGGATTAGCACGAGAATAATTTTTTTTAAATTGTTTTCAAGAACTATGAAAGTTATCATGTGATAAATGGTTATTAATAACTAAATAAATAAAGACCAATGAAGCACTACGATTAACCCCTCAAACACAATGAACAAAAACATTTTCTTCAACTTTAAGATGTTCATCAATAAAATTTAAACCTGCTTTTAAAACCTTTTTGTCTAAGGTACCAATTTCTGGATAATCTAACAAATTTAAATATAATTCTTTTTTATCATCGCTTAAATAAACTTGTTCTGATTGGTCATCAAGATTAGGGATTTTTTGAGCAAAAAAATCACTAGCAGCACTAACGATAAATTCACAAAATGCTGGTTTTGACTGATAATCTCCTAGATATAAATAATTAATAATTTTACGATAATTTTTCATTTTTATCTCCTTTTTCTTTTATGTTTCATATCATAACGATAATTAAAAATATACACATAAAATCATACTAAAAATAATAATAAAATAGTAAAAATAATCATAAAGAAAATAAAAGTAAATACACCATCAAAATTAATAAAAGAAACTTCTTGATTATATGAAAGAAATGGATAATTATAAATCTTAATCCAATCAATCTTACCATTACTAGTAAATAAATTTGGGTGTTTATTATGATCTAATAAGCACAAAGCGCCCCGAACTAAAATAAACATTAAATAAATTAAGGGATATAAAATAATAATTCATAACTTTCAACGAAAAAAATTTCTTGAATAGATTATATCTTCATAACTAATAATAACAATGTAAATAATTAACAGTAAAGGAATAATACCATTTTGAAAAGCAATAATAATCCAATGTCAACCTTTAATAGTATACGGTGTAGATATTAATACTCATGGAAAAATAATTATTCAATAAACTAATAAAGTAAATGATGCATAAACAGAAAAAGCAATTTTAGCCGTTGGTTTAGTTCACCTTGTTAATCCTTCATTACGATAAAAGACTAACGCATTAACAAAATATGCTAAAATCAAAATATTTACTTGTACCACAAAAAAACTTAAATAATTAGCGCTCCCACCATTAGCTGGGGCTTCATCAAAAGCTGTTCCTTGATAATCAAATAAAGCTATTAAATAACCAATTACCAAAACAATAATACATAAACTAATAGCAATAACTTTATATACTGTTCTTCAAGTTAATAAACCCAAAATATAATGTTTAACCATTATCTTCAATTCTCCCTTTATTAATAATTTCATCAACTAATTTTGATGTTATTTTTGCCAACTTTCGACTAATATTGTCTAAACTCTTATTAAACTGATTAATATTTTTTAATTGATGATAAACATTATCCGAAACTGCTTTTAAAACTAAGATGGGGCATTGTTGTAAATATGCTACTTGACAAATAGCTGCACATTCCATATCAACAATTGTTACTGTTTTACCAATATTTTGTTGAATTACTTGTGCTTGACTTGTGCTTGTGGCACACTATTAATAAAACTATCACCAGTAGCAAGATTAGTTATCATAATATTATTATTCTTACTAAATTTTTTCAAGGCTCATAAATACAATTATATGCTTGTGGTAATTTTGGTAATTGTCCATATTTATAATCAAATGCTGTTAAATCAACATCATAATAAAAGACTTGTTGAACTAAAAATAATGAACTAATTTTTATTTCTTCATTAATAGCCCCAACACTACCAATATTAATTAATAAATCTAAATTATAATTTTGTAATAAATGATAAGTATTAATAGCACTATTAACTTTTTCCAATACCACTCTCAGTAATAATAATTTGATGTTCAAGATAATTTCATACGACTAAATTCTCGCTAATATCTGTTTTTTTAGCAATTTTACTTAATTCTTTATTTAAAATTGCTAACTCTTGGCTCATTGCCGCTATAATTCCAATTATCATTATCTGCGCACCATTTTAGAATGACAATATTGTCTTTTTTCAAAAATAACATTATTTAATGAAATGAATAAATAAGTTAACCCAGTAATTAATATAAATATAAATAAAAATGTTACTGTAATTGTTGCAATACCATAAGTATAATGATGATAATTTAAAAATCAATAAGGATATTCTAAATCAAAACTTTCTAATGGAAATTTTTCATAAAGACTATTAATAAATGAATTTTGATGACGAAGTTCACCTCGTACCATTATAAATAAAAAATAAAAAAATGGATAAATATAAACTTTATATAAAGATTGACGATTAAATCTTCGTAAATCATAATGAAATTTACCTGACATTCAAAAAAAATAAATAAGCATTCCTATCGGAATAATAAAATGTAAAAATATTGTAAAAATTCAACCTTTAAGGTCATATATAGTTTTATTAACAATTCCTGGTAATAAACCAGCCGTAAAAACTATTGAAGTTACAGTAATATATACCGTAACAAATAAACGAATCAAAAAGGAATGGATATCTAGTTTTTGATAAGTAAAATGAAAATATGCTACAAAATAAAAATAAATAATAACAATAATATTAGTTTGTTGCGTAAAAAAAGAAATAAAAATTGTTCCTTTATCAGTATATAATAAATCATATTTTGCTAAATAAGAATGGAAAAATAAATAATCAATAAAATCTCAAATTAAAACAATCGTACCAACAACTGCAAAAACTAATGTATAAAAACCTTTAACTGAAAAACTACGACTAATTTTTTTCATTTTTATTCTCCTTACAATTAATTATATAATTAGCTATCATAATTTAGACTTGGTACATAACTATAACATTTTGCACCTACCAAACTATAAAATTCACTTTCATCTTTATATTTATCTAATATTTGTGCTTCATCTAGAAAATAATATTATCAAAATAGTAGATAAAATTAAAGGTTATGTACCAAGTCTTTTAAAAAAATTTTTTATAAACTTTTTCAATTTCTTGACCAATATTATCAATACCATTTTTATTAATTACTTCTAAATAATGATAATAAAAAATTTTTTTAAAAGCTTCATCAAGGTTAGTAAATGCTATTTTTCGTAAATTATCAATATGAGAATAATTTCTTTTGAAAGAAATTTTATCAGCAATAAAAATAATTTTATCTAAATTACTCATTGTAACAGCAGCAGTAGTATGTTTACTAATCGCTAATAAAATTTCTTTATCGCTAAAACCCAAATGATGTTCTAAATATAATGCTCCCGTTTTTGAATGTCAAGTTGGTATTGGTTCACTTAAAAATTGTGGTAAATACTGTTGTAAATATTGCTGATGTCGAACATTTTCTCATTGCTTGGTTATATCGTGATAAACGCCTGCTATTTCAGCTTTTAAACAATTAACTTGATAATGATTTGCTAATTGTTTTGCCATTTTTCCAACATTTAAACAATGAAGATAACGAGTTTTATCCATGTGTAATAACAAACGATCAGTAATATAAAGTAAATTACTATTAACATATGCTAAAACTTTAGAATTAATTGCTGTTATCATTCCTTGACGAATTTTAGTTGAATTAACATTAGGAAAAATTGATTGTAAAATAACTTTGTTATATGATTGTAATAATTTTTCATCTAAAAGATATTCTGTTCTTTGAGCAATAATAAAAATAACTTTAGTTTTTAAAATCGCAATATTATGTCAGCGATGCAAATTATTAGCTTGATCAGAACCAATAATAATATAATATTGATGATTAAAACCATATTTTTCTTGTAATGATATTACCGTATCAATCATATACGAAATGCCTTGACGATCTAACTCACAAGTTTCTAACTTCATTCAAGGATATTTAGTAATGACAAGATTAATCATTTTAATCCGATGAATTGAACTAGTTAATTGTCGTTTTTTTAAAGGTGAACAATATGCAGGAACAATTAAAAGCATATCAGCTTTTAATTGTTCATAAGCTTGAAGCATAATTTCTTTATGTTGATTATGAATAGGATCAAAACTCCCACCAAAAATAATAATTTTCATCTTATTCCTTTCTGATTATACTAGTGGTTTAATAATTTGATAATCACAATTTTCTGGTAACATCAACTTTAATTGTTGCTTTCGGGCTTTAAATGAAATTCATCCATAACCATAAATTTGAATGCCAATTTTTTCTTCATTATTTTTAGAAATTTTAATTTGATGTTCAATCATTTTAGTATTTGGTTTTAAAAGTAAAATTTGTTGCTTTCAAATTCGCGAACAATTTTCAATCTTACTACAATGCAAAACTAATTTATTAGAACCATAAAAATGAAATGATGTTGCTAACCCTTCAATAAATGAAAATTGAAATAATCCAACAACAGTAATTGTTTGTCCATATTCTAATTGATAGGTTTTACTTTTAATTTTTGATTCAAAATTTAAATTACGATAAGCATTATTATTTAAATAATAATTTAATTCATTACTATTAGAAAATCCTGGAGTATCATAAAAATATAAGTAATCACGATAAGCAATAGCAATTAGATTCATTGTTGTATTAGGAAAATAACTCATTAATGGTAATTTACGAGAAAACTGTTGTTGTAATGATAATACCTTATTAATTAATGAACTTTTACCAACATTAGTTTTTCCAATTCAATAAATATCAGTTTGTTGTTTTTTTAAAAATTCAACAAATTCATCAATAAAATAATTTTTTGTACTACTAACAAGAATAATATCAATTGGTTCTAGTCCAATTAATGTTATTTGTTTTCTAACCCAATCTTTAAGTTTATTAAAAGCAATATATTGCATTATGGTATCAATTTTATTAATTATTAGATAAAATCTTAAGTTTTTTAATTGACAATGATACTGCCAAATTAAACTTCCAAAAAAGTCCATTATATTAATAACATAAAAAACTACCCCATCATTATTTTTAATCTTCATAAATAAATCATCATAATTATAATTAACATTATTAACATTTACTAATTCATTATAATGTTTAATCCGAAAACATCGCCAACAATAAAAATGAGAATTATCTTGAAGTTTTGCAATGTAACCAGCTTGTAAATTATTATTAGATTGTAATTCTGAACCACACCCATAACATATCATCGCAATCATTTTAACGATTTAAAAAATTATTAAATTGTTTATTTTTAAGCATTATAATTTCTTCCTTATATGGTGGTTCAGAATTATTTCAAGGAGTTTCTAAAATTTTAATTATATTAGCAAATTTAGGATGATAAAGAATACTACACAAACTATCAAACCCTAAATTACCATAACCAATATTCTCATGGCGGTCTTTATGGGAACCTTTAATATTTTTAGAATCATTAAGATGAATAACAAATAATTTATCCAATCCAATTATCTTATCAAATTCTTCAATAACTTGTTCTAAATTATTAACTAAATCATAACCTGCATCATTTAAATGACAAGTATCTCAACAAACACCAACTAAATGTGAATATTTAACACCCAAAATAATTGTTTTTAATTGCGAAAAATTAATTCCTAATTCACTACCTTTACCTGACATTGTTTCTAAAGCAATTTTAATATTTTGATTAGGTTCCAATACTTCATTTAACCCATCAATAATATATTGTAAACCAATACTAGCATCAGCACCGACACTACTTCCAGGATGCAATACGATATATTTAGCACCAATTGCTAAAGAACGATTAATTTCTGTTTTTAAAAATTCCTTAGCTAGCATATAAGTACTAGGATTAATACTATTAGCTAAATTAATAATATAAGGTGCATGAATAATAACATTATTAATATCTAAATTATGTTTTTCTAATCCTTGTTTAAATTCAGCAATTTTTAACTGGTCTAAGGGTTTTCTTCTTGTATTTTGTGGTGCTCCCGTATAAAACATCATGGCATTTGCCCCATAACTAATAGCTTCATTTAATGCTCCTACTAGATAATCAGGACTTTTCATTGATACATGACAACCTAATATTAATTTATTTTTCATCAACATAATCACCTTTATATTTTAAGTTATATGCAAATTATACTATAAATTATTTTCTTATCTTACATAAAATAAGAAGTAAGGCAAATAACCTTACTTCTTAAAACTTTTCTTACGATATTTTTGAATAACTTTTTTAACTTCTTCTTTTCTTTGTTTTTTATAACCTGGTTTAATTGGTTGAGAATGATACTTTGAGATAACTTTTTGTAAATCATTTACTGACGCTTGGGGAATATTTTTAATAACCTTCTTTGTTGGCTTCTTAACTTTTTCATTTCATAATGTAAAATTAATTCCCTTTTTAGTTAAATATGCAATTCCTTCCTCGTCTGATGAATCATAAAATAAGTAAGAATATCCATGATATTTTCCTCTACCTGTTCTTCCTGCACGATGAAAATAATATGTTAAATCATATGGTAAATTTAATGAAATAACATGTGAAACTCCTGGTAAATCAATACCCCTTGAAGCAATATCAGAACAAACAACAAATTTAAATTCAAGACTATTAATTCGTTTTAGCATTTTAATGCGTTCACGAGATTTTAAACTACTATGAATTTGTCCGACTTTAATATTTTGTTCTTGTAACAAATCAAGAACTTGGTCCATATCTTCTTTTTTATTAACAAAAATTAAACATAAAAATAGATCAACCGTTGTTAAAAGATTTTTCAAAATTTCAATCCGATTACGATATCGGGTTTTAACTAAAAAATGTTCAATATTTGTTTGAATTTTATAATCACTTAAATCAAAAATTGTCGTATTTTTTAAATATTTCTTTAAAAAATTTTGTAATTCGTTATTAATAGTTGCTGAGAATACCATAAATTGTGTATTTGAAGCAAGTTTCGATAATAAAAAATCTACTTCATTAACAAAATCTAAATCAAAAACCATATCTACTTCATCCAAAACAACCATCTTACTAGTAGTTAAAGCTAACGCTTGTTCATCAATCATTCGCTTTAATCTTGTTGGTGTTCCAATAACTAAATGTGGATAATTAGTATTAAACTTTTGCTTTTGTTGCTCTAAATCTTGACCACCAATTAAATTAGCAATTTTCAAATTAGGATTATTTTTAATAAATTTTTGACTAACATTATATATTTGTACCGCTAACTCTCTTGTTGGTACAATTATAATCGCTTGTGTCTTGTTAATCGTTGGATTAATTTTACTTAAAATTGCTAATAAATAACCAACAGTTTTCCCAGTTCCTGTATTGGCACTAACAATAACATTTTGTCCCTTAACCATTAAAGGCAACATCTTCTTTTGAATATTTGTTGGAGCAACAAATTTTAATGAATCAATTGTTGCTAACACTTCATTACTTAAACCAATATCTTGAAATCTCATTACTACCACCTCTAAATAGTTTTAATAAAACTATTATTTTTTTCAAATCAGAAGTAATTATACCACAAAAATAAAACCGCAGAGAATTTGCCCTACCTATCGGGTCGCGTTTAGTTTTCTTAGGTATTGCTTTGAAGAAGTAAAACAATCAGCTAATTATATTATTTAATTACTAAACTAACCCTGCCTTTCTTGTTATTGTCATTTTTATTCATGATTATTTTACCATATTATTGAATTTTTACACACTAAAAATTATTAATATTATTAAATTTTCACTAATATATATTAATTTTATATTTTTACTTACTTAAATCTATTATATTTATTTGTTACAGCATTACCTTTATAATTAATTCAACTATCATCATTTTTATTATTGCTGAATTATACTTGTAAGTGCAAGTAAATAAAATTGCAAAAAATCTCA
The DNA here is from genome assembly GCF_964031085.1 of Spiroplasma endosymbiont of Asaphidion curtum. Classification (GTDB taxonomy): domain Bacteria; phylum Bacillota_I; class Bacilli_A; order Mycoplasmatales; family Nriv7; genus Nriv7. Next base: position 1,020,115 of record NZ_OZ035001.1, read on the forward strand.
TATAAAAATTTCATGATGCTAAGTTTATTTTAGAAAAAACAAAGCAAGGAGTTTTTATATGGGTTACAAACATCTTGGCATATATGAAAGAATTTATATTGAGAATCAATTGAAGTTTAAAGTAAAAATTAGTGAAATAGCTAAAAATCTTAATCGAAGTATTAGTACTATTATTCGAGAAGTCAATAGAAATAAAGATAGTAATCATTATTTTTCATTAATTGCACAAAATAAAGCAGAAAACAGAAAACAATCACATGTTTATTTTCATAAGTTTAAAAATAGAGAATTAGTAAAATATGTACAACAAAAATTACTATTAGGTTGATCGCCTGAACAAATTTATGGCAGAATTAAAAATTTTCATAAAGAATGAATTATTAGTTTTAAAACAATTTACAATTGAATTTATTCTGGATTACTTGAAAAAGTTACTAATAAAAATTTAAGAAGAAAAGGTAAGAAACGAAAATCTCAAGAAAATCGCGGTAAATTTAATGGTAAATCAATTAAAGAACGAAATATTAATGTTAATAATCGTATAACTGTTGGTCATTGAGAAGGTGATACTGTAGTATCATCACGAGGTAAAAGTAAATCATGTTTAATAACTTTAGTTGAAAGAACATCAAGATTTACTTTAGCAATGTTAGTTGAAAATAGAACTACTAAAGTTGTTAACGAAAACATTAGCCATTATTTATCAATTCTTCCAAATAATCTTGTTAAGACTATAACATTTGATAGGGGTAAAGAATTTTCTAATTGACAACAACTTGAAAAAAATTTAAATGTGAAAATTTATTTTGCTAATGCGTATTCGCCTTGACAAAGAGGTACTAATGAAAATACTAATGGTTTAATTAGAGAAAAATTTCCTAAAAAATTTAATTTTTCAAATACTACTAAAAATGCAGTTCATAAATTTATATTGTCTTTAAACCAAAGACCAAGAAAAATACTAAATTATCTTTCACCAATCGAATATTTGGTTAGAAAAATAATTTAGTTGCACTTAACTTTACAATTTGGCTCATTAATAAAATTAAATTTATCAAATTTCATAATCTTAAATTCCTTATAATTTCTATTTTAAATATATTTTATAGGAATTTTGTTTAATAAATAAGTAATGCAAGAAGTCTATTATATTTTTTTGCAATAATACGATATGTACTATATTCTTTTCAGTATTCTAAAGTCATAAGTAATCTTTGCTCTATTGATAATTTATTTGGTCTACCACCAATTTGTTTTTGTTTAGCTTCAGCTTCTTTTAAAATTTCTACCATTTTCATGAAAGTTTTATATTTTATGCCGATTAGACTATAAAATTCATTTTTATCTTTGTATTTATCTAACATTTGTACTTCACCTAGGAAATAATATTATCAAAATAGTAGATAAAATTAAAGGTTATGTACCAAGTCTAGAAAATAAAATATAAAACAAAAACAACGGTAAATGCTAGTAAAAATCACATTCAATAATTTCATAAAAAATTAATAAAAATCATAATTATTTAATAACCTTAGGATATTCTTTATGTGGATTAATATTAATATTTTCAATTTTTATAACTTTATTAGTAATATCATCAATAAATAAAACAATACCATTAATTTGCCCCTCACCAATTGCTGGCTTAAATTTAATTGGCAAATTATTTTTCTGACGATAAATAACTTCTGTTGGATTAGCACCAATAATTGAATAATAAGCTCCCGTCATTCCAATATCAGTAATAAATCCGGTTTCTTTTGGCAAAATTCTCGCATCATTAGTTTGTACATGCGTATGCGTTCCTCATAATGCTGTAATCTTACCATCATAATTTCAAGCTAAAGCAATTTTTTCAGCACTTGCTTCAGCATGGCAATCAACTAAGTGAATATCACTGTCATCTTCTTTTAAGAGCGTATCCATTTCAAAATATGGATTTTGTGATGAACCCATAAAAGCACTACCAATTAAATTGGTAACGCGAATTTTTTTATCTTTAATAGTAAATATTGAAGAACCTTTACCAGGATGGTAGGGATTACTATTTAATGGTCGTAAAATATCATCATTATCAACTATTAAATCTAACATATCCGGTTTATCAAATGTATGATTACCACCAGTAATCACATCAACATTAATTCGCTTTAAAAAATGATAATGCTCTTTAATCATTGATTTTCCATGACTAATATTTTCTCCATTAACAATGACAAAATCAATTTGATAATCTTTTCTTAATGATTCTAAATATTCTTCTAAAATATTACGACCAATTTGACCATAAATATCACCAATAACTAAAATATTCATATTTTTTCTTCTTTCTAATCAATTTTTCTTAACTCAGCAATTAACATTCCTATATTTGCTTCCGTTTCATTTTCATAATATGCATATAATGTTTTTCGACGAATATCTTTTGCTAATAACTGCATCTTTTCTTCATAAGCATTTAGGATATTAATTATCTTACTAATAGCATCATGAACAGCACTACGAGAAACATTTAATTCATTAGCAATCTCTTGTAATGAAAAATTTTCCATTAAATAAAGCGAAAAGTATTTTTGCTGTTTCTGTGTTAATAACTTACTATATAAATCATATAATAAATTTAATTCATTAGTCTTACTAAGATCTCACATTTTTATCCTTATCCTATCTACTCGTAACTTCTTTTATTAATCCTTGAATATATTGCTCTAAATCAAATTCTTCTAAATCATCAAGTTTTTCACCAAGACCAATATATTTTACAGGAATATTTAAACTTTCTTTAATCGCTAAAATAATTCCTCCCTTAGAAGAACCATCCATCTTGGTTAAAATAATCCCCGTAACTGGGGCTACTTCGGTAAAGTTTTGTGCTTGGGAAATGCCATTTTGTCCCATTGTAGCATCAACTACTAATAATGTTTCATGAGGGGCATCAATGATTACCTTTTGAATAACTTTATATATTTTATTTAATTCATTCATTAAATTAGTTTTAGTTTGTAACCTGCCAGCACTATCGCAAAGAACAACATCAACTTCTAATTCTTGACCTTTTTTAATACCAGTATAAATAACACTAGCAGGATCTTGTTGTTCTTTACTCGGCATCACAATTGGCACTTGCAAGCGTTTTGCTCACTGCGATAATTGTTCAACAGCACCAGCTCTAAAAGTATCCCCAGCTACTAATAAAACTTTTTTATTTTGTTGTAATAGCAAATAAGCTAATTTAGCAATTGATGTTGTTTTACCAGCACCATTAACACCAACAACCAAAATAACATTTAATTGATTATCCAAAATATTTAAAGTTGTTGTAATAAACGAATTACTAGCATAAATAGCAAACATCTTATCAATAATAAGTTCATTAATTATTTCTGGATCTTTAATATTATTAATTCTAACTTCATTTTTAATTTCATTAACAATTTGCAATGCCATTTTAACACCAACATCAGCTAAAATTAATGTATTTTCTAATTCTTCAAAATATGTTTCATCAATAACACGATGCTTAGTAACTAAAATCTGTAATTTTTGTAAAAAAGATTTTCGAGATTTATTCAACCCTTTTTCATATTTTAAAGAGCTTTTAGATAAAATTTTATCTTTTAATTTTTTTAACATTAAATTCTCCTAATATGCATAACTTATAAATAATTTAATAATTTATCATCATTAAATACTTGCTCAATTACTCCACTACCTAAACAAACATCACCTTGATAAAATACTGCAACTTGCCCTGGAGTAATAGCTCTTACCTTATTTGTAATAACAACATTAACACAATTATTATCTAATAATAATAATTTAACATCATAAGAAATTTGTTGATAACGAAACTTTGCTGTAATCGGTAAATCTAATAACGGTAAAGAATTATTAATTCAGTTAACATTAATAACTAAACAACCATTAGCTCATAATCATTCCTTATCACTGCCACTAGCAACAAAAAGAATTTTTTGATAATAGTCTTTACCAACAACAAAATAACGATTATTCATTCCTGATAAATCAATGCCTTTTCTTTGACCAATTGTATAATACATAATTCCTTGATGCGTCCCAATAACTTTATTACTTTTAATATCAACAATATTACCAACTTGGGCAGGAATATAATTTTGTAAAAATTGTTTAAAATTTCTTTTACCAATAAAACAAATTCCTGTTGAATCTTTTTTATTAGCTGTTACTAAATTTAATTTCTTAGCTAATTGCCTAACTTCTACTTTTTTAATATCGCCTAAAGGAAAAATAGTTTTTGCTAACTGTTCTTGATTTAATTGTGATAAAAAATAAGTTTGATCTTTTGTTTCATCCTTGGCTTTTAATAATTCATATTTTTTTGTTTCATCATTATATTTAACTTTAGCATAATGTCCCATGGCAATATAATCAGCATTTAATTTTTCCAACGCATAATTTAAAAAAGCAGAAAATTTAATATATTTATTACATAAAATATCAGGATTAGGTGTTCTCCCCTTTTCATATTCTTCTAAAAAATAGGTAAACACATATTGTCAATATTCTTCAACAAAATTAACACGATATAAATCAATATTTAATTGTTCAGCAACTTTTTTAGCATCTAAATAATCAACTTGCGTTGGACAAATAGCATCATTAATAGATTTATTTCCTAAAATATCATTATTTACTAATGAATCTCAATTACGCATAAATAATCCAATAACATCATATCCTTGTTGTTTTAATAAATATGCCGCAATGGAAGAATCCACTCCCCCACTCATACCCATAACAACTCTTCCTTTCATCAATTTCACCTTCTCAAATTTATTAACTTTCCCTGTTAATTTTACAACAAATAACAACAAATTACATCTTTTTATAATTTAGCAGTATTTTAAGAAAAAATAATTAAAAATCCTAATAATAAAGATAAGACTTGGTACATAACCTTTAATTTTATCTACTATTTTGATAATATTATTTCCTAGGTGAAGTACAAATGTTAGATAAATACAAAGACGAAAATGAATTTTATAGTTTGGTAGGCGCAAAATGTTATAGTTATGTACCAAGTCTAATATAAATAACTATAATTAAATTTATCAAAATCTCGGCGTTGTATCATTAAATAATCTAATTTATCTTGAAACTGATTATACTGATACTCACCATCATTTTTAGTTATTACAGTCGGGTAATTGGTTGCTCATTATCTTTTTCTGGTAAAGGGGGCATTTTGGCAGAGAATAAAACTATACGATAAGCACTTGAAACTTTTTCAAATGAAATTTTAACATTAACAATTTCGTTGAGTCAACAACTATCAACATTGTAAGTAAAATTATAAATACGATAACCATTTATTAGACTTCTTGCATTACTTATTAAAATAATTACAAATTATTTGTAAATAAAAAATACTATATAGTAATTTCTAACTTTTATTAGGTTAATACTTATGGATTTTATTAAATGTGTAAATTTTGACACAACAAAAAATTATTTTATTATTTAAATTTAATTTTAAATAAATATTTTATGTTATCTATAATTGCAAATTATAAATTGAAGCAATTAAATTAAATCTTAAACTAAATCGTTTTCTACGATTACGATATTTTTCAGTAATAATTTTAAATTTTTTAAGAATAGCAAAAATATTTTCAATAATAATTCTCATTTTTGAAATTAATTTATTATTATGTTTTTGTTCTTTATTTAAAGGGTTTTTCTTTGTTTTTTTCTTAGGTATTAGAACATTACTATGAATTTTTTGTATTCCTTGATAACCATTATCAACTATTAATTTAGTATTTTTTAAAATTGGGATTTTTGATTCTTTAAATAAACAAAAATCATGCTTTTTACCGAGAGAAAAATTTGTTGCAATAATTATTTTGCTTTCTTTTTCAATAATTACTTGTGTTTTAATAGTGTGTTTTTTCTTTTTTCCTGAATAAGATTGTTTTTGTCTTTTTTTGGGCGTTGAATGGGTGTTTCTGTAGCATCAATAATAATTGTTTTATCATTAAAATAATCATTTATTAATGCTTTTTTACCAGCAAGTTGTTGAAAATCAGGATGTTTGATTAAAATATCTTCAATTCACTTGATATTTCGATAACAACTAGCTTCACTAATATCAAAACTTTTACCAAGATGAAAATAAGTACGATATTCTCGTCAATATGATAAAGTCATCAATAATCTATTTTCTAATGATAATTTATTATTTTTACCACCTCTTTTAAACTTTTTTAACTCAGCTTCTTTTAAAATATTTAACATTTTATTAAAAGTACTTTGCTTTATTCCAGTTAATCGTAATAATTCTTTATCATTAATAAAATTAAATTTATCAAATTTCATAATCTTAAATTCCTTATAATTTCTATTTTAAATATATTTTATAGGAATTTTGTTTAATAAATAAGTAATGCAAGAAGTCTATTTTTTTATAAACACCATTTTTGTTATAAAGATTAGTAAATTCTGAACTATACAAATAAAATTGTTTTTGTGGTAATGGAAAATAAGGTAATAAAATATCACTTTTAGTAAAATCAATCATAACACTTTTTACATTAGGGATTATAATTAAACCACTATTCTTAACACTAGCAAACTCTAATTCACAACTATCTCCACATTGACCTGGGGTTTGTAGCTCGTTTTTCTCGTTTCATAAAGGAATTGTTCCATATTGAGTTTTGGTGGTTGTTTTGTATCAAAGAAGGCATCCAAAGGAACTAAACCAATAAACATTACAATAAATCAAGAAATAATCTTATGCATCTCATCACACCTTAAAACTCTTTTTCATTAGACTTGGTACATAACTATAACATTTTGCACCTACCAAACTATAAAATTCACTTTCATCTTTATATTTATCTAACATTTGTACTTCACCTAGAAAATAATATTATCAAAATAGTAGATAAAATTGAGGGTTATGTACCAAGTCTATTATATTTTTTTGCAATAATACGATATGTACTATATTCTTTTCAGTATTCTAAAGTCATAAGTAATCTTTGCTCTATTGATAATTTATTTGGTCTACCACCAATTTGTTTTTGTTTAGCTTCAGTTTCTTTTAAAATTTCAACCATTTTCATGAAAGTTTTATATTTTATGCCTATTAGACTATAAAATTCATTTTCGTTTTTGTATTTATCTAACATTTGTACTTCACCTAGGAAATAATATTATCAAAATAGTAGATAAAATTAAATATATTGTTGATAAAATGCAAGTCGTTCCTAAAATTTGGAAAATCGGATGTTGAGAAAATAATCTAATCATTGGTTTAAACAAATCTAAAATTTTAATATTATTGCTGAATTATACTTGTAAGTGCAAGTAAATAAAATTGCAAAAAATCTTATATAAAAATTTCATGATGCTAAGTTTATTTTAGAAAAAACAAAGCAAGGAGTTTTTATATGGGTTACAAACATCTTGGCATATATGAAAGAATTTATATTGAGAATCAATTGAAGTTTAAAGTAAAAATTAGTGAAATAGCTAAAAATCTTAATCGAAGTATTAGTACTATTATTCGAGAAGTCAATAGAAATAAAGATAGTAATCATTATTTTTCATTAATTGCACAAAATAAAGCAGAAAACAGAAAACAATCACATGTTTATTTTCATAAGTTTAAAAATAGAGAATTAGTAAAATATGTACAACAAAAATTACTATTAGGTTGATCGCCTGAACAAATTTATGGCAGAATTAAAAATTTTCATAAAGAATGAATTATTAGTTTTAAAACAATTTACAATTGAATTTATTCTGGATTACTTGAAAAAGTTACTAATAAAAATTTAAGAAGAAAAGGTAAGAAACGAAAATCTCAAGAAAATCGCGGTAAATTTAATGGTAAATCAATTAAAGAACGAAATATTAATGTTAATAATCGTATAACTGTTGGTCATTGAGAAGGTGATACTGTAGTATCATCACGAGGTAAAAGTAAATCATGTTTAATAACTTTAGTTGAAAGAACATCAAGATTTACTTTAGCAATGTTAGTTGAAAATAGAACTACTAAAGTTGTTAACGAAAACATTAGCCATTATTTATCAATTCTTCCAAATAATCTTGTTAAGACTATAACATTTGATAGGGGTAAAGAATTTTCTAATTGACAACAACTTGAAAAAAATTTAAATGTGAAAATTTATTTTGCTAATGCGTATTCGCCTTGACAAAGAGGTACTAATGAAAATACTAATGGTTTAATTAGAGAAAAATTTCCTAAAAAATTTAATTTTTCAAATACTACTAAAAATGCAGTTCATAAATTTATATTGTCTTTAAACCAAAGACCAAGAAAAATACTAAATTATCTTTCACCAATCGAATATTTGGTTAGAAAAATAATTTAGTTGCACTTAACTTTACAATTTGGCTATTCTGGGAACAGATATATTCGCATTATTATTTTTCCACTAATTATGCTTGTGATAAATCTTGTAATTGTTGGTATTTTAGGTATTCATATTGAACGACCAAAAGTTGGTTTTCGTAAAAAATATCGAAAATCAGTTGCTAATTGAGGAACTAAGAAAAATTCATCTAGTGGTCCAATTAAGAAATTTAGTGATAATAGTCCTAAAAACAGACCGTGAGTTAACCAACATGGACGGCGAATAAAGAGGTAGGTATTTAAAATGTTTAAAAAAATAATATTATTTATTCTTGTTGCTGTTTTTTCTATTTTTGCTTTAAATGACTTTTTAGGTTTATGAGCCTATGTGCGTGAGGGTTTAGAATATTTTAATAAAGTTCTAATAGCCAAATTGTAAAGTTAAGTGCAACTAAATTATTTTTCTAACCAAATATTCGATTGGTGAAAGATAATTTAGTATTTTTCTTGGTCTTTGGTTTAAAGACAATATAAATTTATGAACTGCATTTTTAGTAGTATTTGAAAAATTAAATTTTTTAGGAAATTTTTCTCTAATTAAACCATTAGTATTTTCATTAGTACCTCTTTGTCAAGGCGAATACGCATTAGCAAAATAAATTTTCACATTTAAATTTTTTTCAAGTTGTTGTCAATTAGAAAATTCTTTACCCCTATCAAATGTTATAGTCTTAACAAGATTATTTGGAAGAATTGATAAATAATGGCTAATGTTTTCGTTAACAACTTTAGTAGTTCTATTTTCAACTAACATTGCTAAAGTAAATCTTGATGTTCTTTCAACTAAAGTTATTAAACATGATTTACTTTTACCTCGTGATGATACTACAGTATCACCTTCTCAATGACCAACAGTTATACGATTATTAACATTAATATTTCGTTCTTTAATTGATTTACCATTAAATTTACCGCGATTTTCTTGAGATTTTCGTTTCTTACCTTTTCTTCTTAAATTTTTATTAGTAACTTTTTCAAGTAATCCAGAATAAATTCAATTGTAAATTGTTTTAAAACTAATAATTCATTCTTTATGAAAATTTTTAATTCTGCCATAAATTTGTTCAGGCGATCAACCTAATAGTAATTTTTGTTGTACATATTTTACTAATTCTCTATTTTTAAACTTATGAAAATAAACATGTGATTGTTTTCTGTTTTCTGCTTTATTTTGTGCAATTAATGAAAAATAATGATTACTATCTTTATTTCTATTGACTTCTCGAATAATAGTACTAATACTTCGATTAAGATTTTTAGCTATTTCACTAATTTTTACTTTAAACTTCAATTGATTCTCAATATAAATTCTTTCATATATGTCAAGATGTTTGTAACCCATATAAAAACTCCTTGCTTTGTTTTTTCTAAAATAAACTTAGCATCATGAAATTTTTATATGAGATTTTTTGCAATTTTATTTACTTGCACTTACAAGTATAATTCAGCATAGTTAAAGTTCAAATTAAATCAAAAACTTTATAAAACATATCGCCAATTAAACTAGCCATTTTTTTCTAAGTTTTCCATTTTTTATTGTTCCTTTCATAGAGTAAAATAATGTTGTGGTTGATTCCGTTTTTAGTAGCGACAATATTAGAAAGGAGGTGAAATATAATAAATAGTCCGACCACCGAAGAAGCTTGTTTAAAATTTTTAGAAGGTGCTTGAACTCTTATATATAATATATTTAAGTTTTTATTTGGTTTTACACCGATGGCAATTTTTTCTAAATTATTATTGTTATTGGAATTACACTAATAATGAAACAAAAATATTAAATAAAGCTTTATTTAATTAATGTCTAAATAACTATCACTACTAAAAACGGAATTAACGGTTATTTTTCTTATTTAGATTATTTTTTAACTTAGTAAGTATCTTACTGAATTTTTCCATTTTTAAATATTCTAATGCTTCAATATCCATTACATTATCATTTCAAAATTTATGTTGATAATTATCATTCAAAGCACGATTACTTAATTCACGCAAGAATGATAAATATTTATTATCATAAAGGTTTAAAATTGACATCGGAATTTTCAATTTAAAGAAATAAATGTCTAATTCCGGAATGCTACGATACTTGATTTTGCGACCTTTTTTATCATTTTTAGCATTAATCAGAGTTAATCGTCATTGTTCGTATTCGCTTACCGATTTTAAAGTGCCATAAATAACTTGTAAATAAGGACGAAAGATACTAACTGGTTTTTTTCTAATATCAAAATTATTATTGCTGAAAATGATAGTATCAACACAATTGGTTTTATTAAATATGCGAATTTAAAGGAATGTGATATATTTATTACAAATAATAAATCATTACCCAATATTAACGAAATAAGTAATTCAATTATTGTTATTAATTAAGGAGAAAAAATATGACCATCTTAGCTATTGAAACAAGTTGTGATGAAACATCAATATCAATATATAAAGATAAGAAAGTTAAAAGCAATATTATTTTCTCACAAATAGCTAAACACCAACAATATGGCGGAGTTGTTCCTGAAATTGCTTCAAGACTTCATATTTCCAAAATTAGTTATGTTTTAAAAGAAGCAATTAAACAAGCACAAATACAATATCGTGATATTGACTACATTGGTTATACTGACCATCCTGGATTAAGTGGTTCACTTCATATTGGTAAAGTTTGTGCCCAAACAATATCATTAATGTTAAAAAAACCACTCATTGCTTGTAATCACATCGAAGGTCACATTTATAGTGCTGCCATTAATAATGAATTTAAGTTTCCCTTAATAATCTTAGTAGTATCCGGTGGCCATACCCAATTAGTTTTAATGAAAAAACATCTTGATTTTCATATTTTAGGAGAAACTTATGATGATGCTGTCGGTGAAGCTTATGATAAAGTAGCAAGATTATTAGAACTTGAATATCCAGGTGGACCAATAATTGATAAAATAGCAAAAAAAGGACAAAATATTTTTGAACTTCCATTAGGAAAAAATGATAACAGTTTTGACTTTTCATTTAGTGGTTTAAAATCTGCAGTAGCAAATTTAATTAGAAAATTAAACACTCGCCAATTAGAATTTAGAAAAGAAGATATTGCTTGTTCTTTTCAAGAACAAGCAACTAATATTTTAATTAAAAAATTAACAATGGCAATAAAAAAATATCATCCAAAAATGATAACAGTGGTCGGTGGCGTTGCTGCTAATAGTCTCTTACGAACTAAGATTGAAAGCTTAGCAACAAAAAATACCACAGTTGTTCTTCCTAATAACAAATATTGTACTGATAATGCCGCAATGATTGCAAGATTAACTTGACAAATAATTAATAATCGATTAAAAGAAGTTCCTAAAAAGTAAAAATCATTCTCATATGAGAATGATTTTTACTATCTATCTATTATCCTGAACTCACATATAATGAACATGGATTATCACGAATAATCTTTTTCATTATTTGATAAAGTGCTTCCATATCATGATTTATAAAAAGACTTGTAAGATTTTTAACCTTAGTTTTTGTTTTTTTAACAATTTCTAATTCATTTAATACTTTTTCATTAATAATTTCATTATCTTTCAAAGCAAAATTAATACTACCATCCTCAATATAAAAATCAATAATATTTTTTAATCTCCCTAAGCAAGCAATAATATCTTGCCCAATTCGTAATAACTGATAATGTTTCTTATAACTATTAGCCTGTTCACAAACATGATTAGCAATTTCCTTTTCTGTTGTATTACTAAATATATCATTTAAAATGAAAAAATCCATTTTTCTTTTTTTTCGTAAAGCAACTAAAAATTCAATCAAAATTTGTTGGTTTTTTTCACTTAATATTTTCCATAAATTACTATCAATTGAAGTTTGTTCATCTAAACGCTGACAATGATATACGGTATTAATTAATTTATATTTATAAAATCCCATTTCACAACTAACAACCTTATAATTTTCATTATGGAATTTATCTTTTAAAATATATTTATGAACTAAAATCCAATCACACTTTTTTAACTTTTTAATAACATCAAAAGTAAACTCATTTAAAGCAATAGTTAAATAAGATTCATCATTAATTTTATGTTCTGAAATATAAAGTCATTTAATTTTATGCAAAGTTTGTTTATCTATTTTTTTAACAAAAGGCTTAACGATTTGATCAATAGAAACATTGGTTTTAACTAAAATTAAAAAACTATCAATATTATTTTTATCCATTAGCTTGAGAAACCTCTCTTTGTAAAAATTCCCCTTTTTCTTTAAACATCTTGTTTATAAAAATTAACTGCTGTTTTTAAAGCTAACATCATCATCTTATCAAATGATTGTTCGCGTTCTTCACTCGTAGTAGCTTCTTTTGTTATTAATGAATCTGATACAGTTAAAATACATCCCGCTTGCTTATTTAACACTTTTGCATTAGCAAATAATGCAAAAGTTTCCATTTCTACAGCAATAGTTTGTTTTTCACTTAAAAATCTTTTATATTCTTCAAAATTTTTACGATAAAAAACATCAGAACAATGCACCCTTCCAGATATGATGTTAATATTTTTATCACTTGCTGTTTTATTAATTAATTCATAAATATTAGGATTAGTTTCGATAATATCATCATCTGTTGCTCCAATAATCTTAGCATAATTATTTTCACCATACACCGAACTTACATTAATAACATCATACAGTTTTAACTTTTCATCATACGCACCTACGCTTCCAATTCTAATAATTACATCAACATCATAAAATTTAAATAATTCATATGAGTAAATGCCAATTGAAGGGCAACCCATACCACTACCAGCAATAGTTATTCTTTTCCCTTCATACATCCCTGTAAACATTAACATATTACGAACACTATTTACTAATTGCACATCTTGCAAATAATTTGTTGCAATATATTTTGCCCTAATTGGATCTCCTGGCATTAAAACTATTGTTGCAATGTCCTCTTTTTTAGCACTAATATGTGGTGTCATTCTTTTACTCCTTTTTATATTTTAATATCGTTATTATACCATTTTTTAAAATTAATAATTATTTATCAAAGACTAACAACTATCCACTGAATAACTTATTCCTAAAGCACTTGGTGCACCAGTAATTTTTTTATTATAAATAAACCGAAAAATTAATAATGATACTAATGGTGACAAGTAAATTAATGATTTTAACAATTGGGAATTAATATGTTTAGTAATATTAGGAACAGCAACAACCTCATATGTTAACTGAATTACATATCCTAAAATAAATGAACTTAACATAATAAACCATCCATTTCAACGCGCAAGAATCATAATTGCAATTGCAATAAAACCATATCCTCCTGCTGTTGGCATAAAAATATTTTGGGTTATCACATATAATGAACCACTTAATCCAGCCAAAGCTCCAGAAATTGTAATTGCAACAAATTTATAACGAGTGGCATTAATCCCAACAGATTCACTAGCTCAAGGATTTTCACCAACTGATTTTAAACGCAAACCAAACTTACTAAAAACTAATAAACAAATAATAGCAATTACAATAATTAAAATAATAAACGGATAAAAAATTAAACTATCTATTTTTCAAGGAATATATTGAATATTACTTGAAATATTAGCACGATTATTTAATAATGTTGCTCCCATCGCTGCAATGGCAGGTCCACCAACATTAACAACTGTCCCAGAAATAATATGATTAATTTTAAATTTTAACACCATTAGTGAATGTAGCAACGATATTATCATTCCAAAAAGAATACCAACAATAATTGCTATTACTGCTAAACAATGATTATTTAAATTATTAATATCATAATGACGATAAGTAATTAATGAATAACCAAAACCAGCAAATACCATCTGTCCTTCCAAACCAATATTAATTACACCTGCTCGCTCAGAAATTAAAGCGGCAATAGCAGTAATCATAAAAATACTAATTAAAGGTAATCCACTTATTAAAGAAGTTCCAAAAACTGAATTAAGCATCTTTCTTTACCTCCTTCGTTATTTCTTCAATTAAAGTCTTCTTACTAATAAATTGTGATGCATTTCTTAATTGTGATTTTGTCAGTTTTTGCAATTGTAATTTATAATATCAACTTTGAAACAATGAAAGATTAGAATTATTAATTATTTTCTTTAAGTCTAAGATTTTTTTTTCTTTTACTTCATAACTGTTTTCATATACATCAATTACTAATGTCATATTATTATTATGCAATTTTAAAATTACTTTTTGTTTAATTAAAATAATTTTTTTTGTTAAATAAATAATTTTATTTTCTTTAGTATTCAATTTTTTAATTTTTGTTTTATCTTCTTTAAAAAATTGCTTTGCAAAATTAATTTTTTGTTCTGATATTTTTTGATATTCTTTTCAATATTCAATAATATTCATTTCTTTATTAACATTAATTCATAACTTTTGCGATAAATATAATGCTTGATTTCTCATAAAAATAAATTTTAATCAATTTCTACTATGAGCTTCAAAATATTCATAATAAATATCAATTTTATTTAAAAGATAATAAATTTCAAGTTGAATAAAATCTTTAAATCGTAAAAACTTTAAATACCACCTATTAATTCCATGATAACTATATGATAATCTCAGTTGTCTTGTAGCCATTAATTGTAAATATCACTTTGTTATTTTTGATTTTGGTTTAACTAAAAAATATGTTCCTAAAGCAATTGATAATAAAGCAATAACAATAATTGTCTCAACAATTTCTTTATTACCTGACATAACAACTTTTTGAGCATACACAGCACTAACAAATAATGCTGAGAAAATAATACCAATAAAACTATTATTTGCTAATAACGCCACAGTAATACCATCAAACCCAATATTCAATGGAATAGATTGTACTGGTAAAAACCGTACCATACCATAGTAATAAACAAAACCAGCAATTCCAGCAACACATGAAGAAATTAACATTGTATAAATTACAATTTTATTATACTTAACGCCAGCATACTTTGTAGCTAAAGGATTACTACCACTAATTTTAATTTTATATCCTAAATTAGTAAATTTAAAAATAAATCAAAAACCAGCAATTAAAATTATTGTAATAAAAATACCTATATTAAAAGGCGAAGTAACAATTTCCTTTAAATTTAAATTTATTAATAAATGACTAGGAAAGCCAATTGATGCTCCATTAGTTTCAAGAGCAGACCCACTTTCTAAAACAAATTGATAAAAATATAAAGCTGCTCAATTTAACATTATCGTTGTAACAACTTCATGAATATTACCATAAACTTTTAATAATGCCGTAAGTAATCCTAGTACCATTGCTGATAATATACAAATTAGAAAGACAAAGAAAGGATTTAAGGCATCAGCATTCCCTCAATTCCCTCAACTCAAAGCAATATAAGACATCACCCCAGCAAACATCATTTGTCCTGAAACACCAATATTAAATATCCCACCTCTAAATCCAATTGCAACAGCAATTCCTACTAAACCATAAACAGAAAAATATCCTAAAAAATCTAAAAATGCATTTTTACTACGAAAATTACCTCATAGTAAATCACTAATTTTATATGTCGCTAATGGATCATTACTAATTAATAAAAGTAAAAATCCAATAATAAAAACTATCGTAACTGATAATATGGGAAAAAATATTTTTTTATATTTACTCATCTTTAAAATTCACCCCCGCCATCATTAAACCTAATTTCTCTTTAGTAACATCATTCGCTTTAACTTCACCCATATTTTTACCATTATTAATAGTAATAATTCGATCAGATAAATTTATTACTTCATCTAATTCATATGAAATTAAAAGCACAGCATTACCTTGATCTCTTTGTTTTAATAACGATTCATAAATATATTCAATGGCACCAACATCTAAACCTCGTGTTGGTTGTTCAGCAATAATTAACTTTGGACCTTCTGATAATTCTCGTCCAATAATTACTTTTTGTTGATTACCACCAGATAATTCTTTAACTTTATTTTGAACACTTTTAGCTCCGCGAACATCAAAGTTATTAATTATTTCTTGCGTTTTCTCTTTAATTTTAGCAAGATTTAATAATCCATAATTAGTATATTTATGATTAAATTGATCACGCAACGAAATATTTTCTCATAAACTCATATCTAAAACTAAACCTTGCTTTTGACGATCAGCAGGAATATGATGAATTCCTAAATTATATGTATCTTTAGTATCTAATCGTAATAAATTATACTCTCATTGTATTTTCTGACCAACTTTAATATTACTATATTTTAATATTGCTTCTTTTTCTTTAATTTGTTTTAATTTATTAGTAATTTTATTAACAACATCTAACTCATCAAATAACATTACTTCACCACTAACAGGATTTAAATGACGACAAATAATATTAACAATATCTTCTTGACCATTGCCTTCAATCCCAGCAATACCTAAAATTTCACCACGATTAATTGTTAAACTAAAATTTTTTAATACCTTAACCTTAGTTTTACTTAAAGTATTAATATTTTTAAGAACTAATAATTTTTTGCCTAATTTAACAGGTTTTTTCTTTAAAGAAAAACTTATTTTTCTTCCAACCATTTTTTCAGCTAATTTATCAACTGATGTTTTTTTAACATTAACCGTATCAATATACTCACCTTGTCTAATTATTGTACAACGATCAGCAATTGCTTTAATTTCATTTAATTTATGAGTAATAATAAGAACCGCTTTACCTTGAGATTTAAATTCTAAAAGCATTTTCATCAAATCATCTATTTCCTGAGGTGTTAAAACTGCTGTAGGTTCATCTAAAATTAATATTTTCGCATCACGATATAACACTTTTAAAATTTCTACTTTTTGTTGGTCATAAACAGAAATATTATTAACTTTTTCTTTTAAATTAATTTTAAAATTCATTTTCTCACAAATTTGTTCTATTCTTTTATTAGCTTCACGAGAATTTAATCAAAACCTTGTTTGTCATTTTCTTTTCATCCGATATAAAAAACTACGATAAAAATTCATTCTTTTTTTAAGTTGATTAATTTTACTACAAATAATTGTTTCTGTATCAGCATTATTTTTAACACGATTATTATATTTATTTTTTAAAGCAATAATAATATCAGTTAATTTATATTCCAATTTTTCTAATTTATATGCCATTGTTTTATTAAATAAATTAAATTTTTCAAGAAGTTCTTGATATTTATGTTCTAAATCTTTAACTTGCTGAGCATTAAGTTTCTTATTTTGTTCTTTATGATATCAATCATTAATTTTTTTTATTTTTTTTGCAACTTTAAAATCTATTTTTTTAGCTTTATGGAAAATTTTAGCTTCATATTTATGTTTCTTATAATTAAAAAAATCACCTTTAATTTTTGCAATTTTTGCTAATTCAATTTTATCAATATAACTTATATAAATAGAAAAGAAATAATTTAATTGATTAATTTTTGCTTTATCTTTTAACTCATAACCAAGAATAATATTATCTAAAACCGAAAAATTATTAATTAATTGAAAATGTTGATGTACCATCCCAATACCTAAATCAGTAGCAATATTAGGGGAAGTAATTTGCATCACTTCACCATCAATTTTAATAACTCCAGAAGTTGGTTGATGCAAACCAAAAAGTGTTTTCATCAAAGTAGATTTACCAGCACCATTTTCACCTAAAATCGCATGAATTTCACCATACTTAAGATCTAAATTAATATTTTTGTTAGCAACAACACCATTAGAATAAATCTTAGAAACTTTAATTAATTCCACAGCTTTTTTATTCTTTATTTCATTATGCATTTAATTATATCCTACCTTATCACTTTGCTTTTTCACAAACACTTTCATTAGCGATATCTTCTAACATATCTGTTTCATTACATTTCCTTAAATCTTCAATACTAATGGCCAATGCTTTTTTTAAAGCAACTAATTTATCGCTACCAACTCTTTCAGTATAAAAATTATCAAAATCTTTACCATTCATTGGCACTAAAGAAACTTGCTTGGTTTCTTCTCAAATAAATGATTTAGTTCCCGGAGTTGAATACTCATTTTTATCATCAATAGCATTATTATTTTTAATACGATAATTAATCGCATCCAATACAGTTTTAACAGCAAAAGAAATATCTTTTAAAGCTGATGACTTAATTAAATGTTTATATCCTGCCAAATTCTTATCATTCGCTTGATCAACATCAACGCCAATAAATCAAGTATTAGAATTAGCTGCCAATATTTGTTTTAAAATTGTATTTCCTTCAGGAACAGAAATATTAAAAATAACACCAACATTATTATTAATAGCATTATTAGTATTAGTTTGAGCAGCCTTAATAGCATCATTTGTTCCAAAACCACCATTAAAAGTTCCTGCAAATCACTCAAATCGTAACTTACCATCCTTAGCATCAATATCATTAGCTAAAATATTATCACTAAATCATCTTAAACCTTTATTAAAACCAATCATATAGTTTTTAATCGCCGGAATATTTAATCCTCCAATACCGGTCATTTTTACAGTAATATTACCACCATTTTTAATAACTGGTAATCCCATATTATCTTTATCAACCTTAAAACGCTGTAAAATTTGTCCCGCAACATCAATTGCTGCCGCAAATCCTGGTTTTGATTCGTCAACTGAAATTTCATAATATTTATCAACCACTTTGGTATTTAATGATTTAATCATTTCATATACAGTAAGATCAACCGTTAAAAAATATGTATTATCATATACATCAAAAAAATTAGGTTGAAGAACAGTTTTACCATATGTAAACCCTGGGAGTATGACAGCTAGATAACCATTATCAATAGTTTTTGTAATTGCTGGAGTAATCATATTAGGATCATCTTGAGTATCAGGATATAAAACATCTAACGCTTCATTTAAATTAGAATCTACTTTTAACATCCCTTCTCAAGCCGCTTGGTTAAAACCACCATCTTGAGCCTTTAAAGGATTATTAGCAATCATTTTAAAAGATGACACACTATAACGACTACTACAACTAGTAACAAAGATAACTGGCAAAACCATTGTCAATAATCAACGCAGTCCTTTAGTCTTTCCTAAACTATTTATCACTCGTTTTTCCTCTCATTTCTATAGTTCTTATCTTAAACTCCTTTTTTCATTTTACTTTCTTTATAAAAATTTAGCAAGATTTATTTAAATTATTGAAAATTAATTCAACTTAATAATAAAAAATTTATTAATTATTCGCCAAATTGTAAAGTTAAGTGCAACTAAATTATTTTTCTAACCAAATATTCGATTGGTGAAAGATAATTTAGTATTTTTCTTGGTCTTTGGTTTAAAGACAATATAAATTTATGAACTGCATTTTTAGTAGTATTTGAAAAATTAAATTTTTTAGGAAATTTTTCTCTAATTAAACCATTAGTATTTTCATTAGTACCTCTTTGTCAAGGCGAATACGCATTAGCAAAATAAATTTTCACATTTAAATTTTTTTCAAGTTGTTGTCAATTAGAAAATTCTTTACCCCTATCAAATGTTATAGTCTTAACAAGATTATTTAGAAGAATTGATAAATAATGGCTAATGTTTTCGTTAACAACTTTAGTAGTTCTATTTTCAACTAACATTGCTAAAGTAAATCTTGATGTTCTTTCAACTAAAGTTATTAAACATGATTTACTTTTACCTCGTGATGATACTACAGTATCACCTTCTCAATGACCAACAGTTATACGATTATTAACATTAATATTTCGTTCTTTAATTGATTTACCATTAAATTTACCGCGATTTTCTTGAGATTTTCGTTTCTTACCTTTTCTTCTTAAATTTTTATTAGTAACTTTTTCAAGTAATCCAGAATAAATTCAATTGTAAATTGTTTTAAAACTAATAATTCATTCTTTATGAAAATTTTTAATTCTGCCATAAATTTGTTCAGGCGATCAACCTAATAGTAATTTTTGTTGTACATATTTTACTAATTCTCTATTTTTAAACTTATGAAAATAAACATGTGATTGTTTTCTGTTTTCTGCTTTATTTTGTGCAATTAATGAAAAATAATGATTACTATCTTTATTTCTATTGACTTCTCGAATAATAGTACTAATACTTCGATTAAGATTTTTAGCTATTTCACTAATTTTTACTTTAAACTTCAATTGATTCTCAATATAAATTCTTTCATATATGCCAAGATGTTTGTAACCCATATAAAAACTCCTTGCTTTGTTTTTTCTAAAATAAACTTAGCATCATGAAATTTTTATATGAGATTTTTTGCAATTTTATTTACTTGCACTTACAAGTATAATTCAGCTTATGTTTTTGTTCTTTATTTAAAGGGTTTTTCTTTGTTTTTTTCTTAGGTATTAGAACATTACTATGAATTTTTTGTATTCCTTGATAACCATTATCAACTATTAATTTAGTATTTTTAAAAATTGGGATTTTTGATTCTTTAAATAAACAAAAATCATGCTTTTTACCGAGAGAAAAATTTGTTGCAATAATTATTTTGCTTTCTTTTTCAATAATTACTTGTGTTTTAATAGTGTGTTTTTTCTTTTTTCCTGAATAAGATTGTTTTTGTCTTTTTTTGGGCGTTGAATGGGTGTTTCTGTAGCATCAATAATAATTGTTTTATCATTAAAATAATCATTTATTAATGCTTTTTTACCAGCAAGTTGTTGAAAATCAGGATGTTTGATTAAAATATCTTCAATTCACTTGATATTTCGATAACAACTAGCTTCACTAATATCAAAACTTTTACCAAGATGAAAATAAGTACGATATTCTCGTCAATATGATAAAGTCATCAATAATCTATTTTCTAATGATAATTTATTATTTTTACCACCTCTTTTAAACTTTTTTAACTCAGCTTCTTTTAAAATATTTAACATTTTATTAAAAGTACTTTGCTTTATTCCAGTTAATCGTAATAATTCTTTATCATTAATAAAATTAAATTTATCAAATTTCATAATCTTAAATTCCTTATAATTTCTATTTTAAATATATTTTATAGGAATTTTGTTTAATAAATAAGTAATGCAAGAAGTCTATTCTTTTAATTTTTAATATAACTAATTTTCTAGCATTAAAATGTTGGTTGCCCAATTAATGAACCAATTACTAAAAATACTATTGATAATACCATAATAACTATTAACAAAGGCCAAACTCCTTTTAATAACGAACCATATGAAATATGTGAAAGGGCAATAGCTCCCATAACAACACCAGAAGTTGGGGTTACTAAATTAACAATTCCTGATGCTAAACTAAAACTAGTAATTGCTCCTGATGTTAAACCAACACCTAGTGTAGGAGCAATAATACTAAAAACTGCTGTTGCAAAACCACTAGCAGAAGGAATTAAAAATGATAAGAGAATAAATAAAAAATATAAAATTAAAGGAATAACTCATTGTGGTAAATTAACAATACTATTTTTAATTCCCACAATCATAATTTCTTGCATTCCTGTGCGTTGTAAAATTACTGTAATTCCACCAGCTAATGCAATTACTAAACAAACAGATAAAATAGCAGAACTTCCTTGTAAAATATCACTAACTAACATTTGTTCTGATTTTCAATTAACAAAACCAATAATAATTGTCGCAATTAAAAAAAACGAAGAAACTTCTAATAAACCACCCTCACCAATTCCTGGAATAAATTTGGTTATATATGGCACTTCAGTATTAATTGTTTTCCCAAATTCTTTAAAAACACTAATACCAAATTCACTTCAAGCAATTAAATAAAAAATCATTACTACAAATGCTAAAGCAAAGAAGATCAATGAAACAACTCTTCGTTTTGTTAATGGCACTTCTAAAATTGATTTTTTAAAAATTTTTTGATGCTCACTATGCATTGAAAAAACAACTGAATTACGGTTATCTTTTTTAACACGATAAGCATAAAGCATTACAAAAACAATCGCCACCGTTGTCATCACAATTCAAATTATAACTCTTCAAACTATTCCTGTAGTTACTGCTAATTTACCAACAATTCCACCATCAATTGCAGCCTGGACAGCCGTACCAATTAAAAATGGATTAATAATTGAACCTAAAACACCAATCCCAGCACCTAACAAAATAATTAATAATCCCGTAAAAGCATCAAATCCCGCAGCTAAAATAATTGGTAAAATTAAAGCATAAAATCCTAATGTTTCTTCTGCCATCCCATATGTTGTTCCTGAAACTGAAAAGAAAATCATTAAAATAGGAATTAACCACAACTCCTTATTTTTTAAATTAGAAATTAACTTACCAATCAAAGCATCTAAAGCTTGAGTTTTCATCATCACATTAACAAAAGCCCCTAAAATTAATACAAAGATAATAATTGATGCCCGACCTTTATTAGTAAAACTTTCCATCGGAACTCAAAAAATATCAATAATTCCTGCTGGCGTTTTAGCAACCCCTGGAATTCAAGATAAAAAAACTAAAATAACAATAATTAAAAATAAAATGGTAAATGCCGTTGGCATTTTAAATTTAAATCACTTTTTCATATCGCTAATCAACCATTGCCGCTAACACAACTCATCTAATAATATTAATTTCTAAGAATTTTCTCACTTCAAAACTAAATTGATATTTACTATCCTTCATAATTTGTATCCCTTTCTAATTTCACATATTTGCATATATTTTAGCACAAAAAAACAACAAGAATTAACTTGTTGCTTCTCATAATATTTAATTTAACAAAGAAAAAGACTATTTTTCATAAACTGAAACTTTCGTTCTCTTTTTACCATAGCGTTCATATTTAACAACACCATTAACTAAAGCAAACAAAGTATCATCGCCACCACGACCAACACTATTTCCAGGATGAATCTTAGTTCCCCGTTGACGATAAATAATCATCCCTGTCTTCGCTAATTGTCCATCACTTAACTTAGCACCTAATCGTTTAGAATGTGATTCGCGACCATTACGACTAGAACCAACACCTTTTTTAGAAGCAAAGAATTGAATATCTAACTTAAATCTCATCATAATAATTATATCTCCTTAATTTCTATATTTTGTGGATATTGCTCAGCAATAGTTTGTAACTGATAAACCATTGTATTCAACACAATTTGATTAACAGCTTGTGTTTCCAAAACCTTAATAATAATATCATCCTTAACCGAAATACTAATACTATCCTGACATTGCCGCTCTAATGCATTTAAAGTTCCAAAAACAACAGCACTAATCGCACTACAAACAATATCTTGACCCTTTACTTTAAAACCAGAATGACCACTAACAATTACTTGATAATAATTATTTTGCTGTCTTTGAATCTGAACCCAAACCATTATTACTATCACTAATTTCTGCTGTTGGCACCGCTTTTGACTTAGTTTCAACAACTTTAGAAACCTTTTTTGCTCCATCTAATAAAATATCAATAATTTTCACTTGTGTATATGGTTGACGATGACCATACTTAGTTTTACTATTTTTCTTTGCTTTATAGGTAAAAACCACAATCTTTTTTTCTTTACCTTGTTTAATTATTTGACCAACAACCTTAGCATTTGGTACGAACCTTCGACCAATGTTACCATCAATCATTAAAACCTTATCAAACTCAACAATATCGCCAGCATTACCAACGATTTTTTCAATTCAAATTACTTGTTCCTTTTCAACGCTTAGTTGCTTGCCACCAGTTAAAATAATAGCAGACATATATACATACCCTCCAGCTTAGACTCGCCAATTTAGGTGAGATTAAACTACTTATAAACCTATTTCGTGCGGTTGAAACCGTTTAAAGTTATCACAAATTAATCTTGCAATACTTACAACATTAATAATTATAACCTAAAATAAATATTTTCGGTAGCAAAATATGTAAATTGGTCGCGTTTAGTTTTGTTAGGTATTGCTTTGAAGAAGCAAAACAATCAGCTAATTTATATTATTTAATTACTAAACTAACCCTACCTTTCTTGTTATTGTCATTTTTGTTCATCTTTATTTTATCATACTATTGAATTTTTACACAATAAAAAATTATTAATTTTATTAAATTTTTTTTTAATTTGCTGAATTATACTTGTAAGTGCAAGTAAATAAAATTGCAAAAAATCTCATATAAAAATTTCATGATGCTAAGTTTATTTTAGAAAAAACAAAGCAAGGAGTTTTTATATGGGTTACAAACATCTTGGCATATATGAAAGAATTTATATTGAGAATCAATTGAAGTTTAAAGTAAAAATTAGTGAAATAGCTAAAAATCTTAATCGAAGTATTAGTACTATTATTCGAGAAGTCAATAGAAATAAAGATAGTAATCATTATTTTTCATTAATTGCACAAAATAAAGCAGAAAACAGAAAACAATCACATGTTTATTTTCATAAGTTTAAAAATAGAGAATTAGTAAAATATGTACAACAAAAATTACTATTAGGTTGATCGCCTGAACAAATTTATGGCAGAATTAAAAATTTTCATAAAGAATGAATTATTAGTTTTAAAACAATTTACAATTGAATTTATTCTGGATTACTTGAAAAAGTTACTAATAAAAATTTAAGAAGAAAAGGTAAGAAACGAAAATCTCAAGAAAATCGCGGTAAATTTAATGGTAAATCAATTAAAGAACGAAATATTAATGTTAATAATCGTATAACTGTTGGCCATTGAGAAGGTGATACTGTAGTATCATCACGAGGTAAAAGTAAATCATGTTTAATAACTTTAGTTGAAAGAACATCAAGATTTACTTTAGCAATGTTAGTTGAAAATAGAACTACTAAAGTTGTTAACGAAAACATTAGCCATTATTTATCAATTCTTCCAAATAATCTTGTTAAGACTATAACATTTGATAGGGGTAAAGAATTTTCTAATTGACAACAACTTGAAAAAAATTTAAATGTGAAAATTTATTTTGCTAATGCGTATTCGCCTTGACAAAGAGGTACTAATGAAAATACTAATGGTTTAATTAGAGAAAAATTTCCTAAAAAATTTAATTTTTCAAATACTACTAAAAATGCAGTTCATAAATTTATATTGTCTTTAAACCAAAGACCAAGAAAAATACTAAATTATCTTTCACCAATCGAATATTTGGTTAGAAAAATAATTTAGTTGCACTTAACTTTACAATTTGGCATATATATAAATTTGTGATATAAAGAAATTGTTATTAATTTAGTAGTAAAATTTGTTTTGCTATTAATTTTTTATATTTTAAGTGTTAATTAAGAAAATATTGTAATTGGGTGGAACTAATGAAATTAAAAATTAATTGAAAACAATATTGAGATTGAGAATTTAATAAAAAAGTTTTACGGATGATGCTACCTTTGATTTTGCAAAGTTTGATTGTTGCTTTTATTAATGTTTTAGATACAATTTTTATTTCAATTTTTAATCCTGAACAATTAACTGGTTTAGGTTTAACGAATGATATGTTTATTTTGTTAATTTATAGTTTTTGATCGATTTCGGGTGCTGGGGGTATTTATACAACACAATATTTAGGGAAAAAGAATTATGCTAAAGTTGCGGAAACCACAAGAATAAAATTAATTTTGGCACTTATTTTAGCAATAATTTATTTTACCTTAATATCAACATTAAGAACATCATTAATTAATATTATTGTGAATTTAGATAATCATTTGCCAGAAGATAATAAAAACTTGATTTTTCAATCTGCAAATGATTATTTGCAAATTATTAATTATACAACTTGGTTTTTAGGTATTTCGTTAGTTTTTTATAATACAATGTATGAGTGTGGTGATGTTTGAACGCCTTTATATATTAACTTTTTGCCTTTAACAATTAATGCGATTTTAAATCCGATTTTTATTAAACTTTTTGGTTGAGGTGTTGTTGGTGCTGCGTGGTCAACATTTATTGCTCGGGTTTGTGAATTTATTGTTGTCATTGCTTTTATAGTTTGAAAGAAACCAGTTTATTATCCAGGATGAAAAATTTGAAAAACAACATTAGATTTGTGAAAAAAAATTATGAAAAACTTTGTGTTTATTTTTATGGCGAATGCCTTGTTTGCGCTTTCATCATTTGTACAAAAGATGATTATTTTAAAAGAAGGATTTTTAGATAATTCTTATCAAGCGGCAATTTTAACATTTAGTATTATTGGCGTATTTTATTCATTTTTTAATGGTTATTATGTTGCTGTTCCATATTTTGTTGGTCGGGAGTTAGGAGCTAATCATATTGCTAAAGCAAAAGTTAATTTTTATAAAATTTTAGGTTTTGGTTTAATTTTAAATGCTACGATTGCTTTATTAATCATATTTAGTTCGCCATTTATTCTTAATTTTTTTATAGGAAATCCAGCAGTTATTTATGTTGCTAAGTGGTATTTAGCTTTTCAAGGGATAGCGTTCTTTTTCTTGTCAACATCAATTATTTTCTTTAATATTTTAAGAATTGGTGGTAAAAATTTGTTATCAAGTTTAATTGATATTCTTTGCACTTGGTTTTTTATTGTTGGGTTAACTTGATTTGCATTTACAATTTTTAAATCTAATAATTATGAAGTGTTTTCTGAGAATTGAGTAATGGTAACAATAATTGTATTTTTAATTGTTTCTTTAGCTGAAATTATTCAATTTTCAATATTAATTATTACCGTGCGAAAAGTTAATTGAGCTAATAATTTAGTAAAACAATAAATTAAAGGAATGTTTAAGAATGAACAAAGATATTATGAATGTTAAAATTAAGTTTGGACAGCAAATTAGACAATTACGAGTAAATTTGCATTTGTCCCAAGAAGAGTTAGCATATGAATGTGATTTAAATAAAAATTATATTTCTGATATTGAACGCGGTGAAAGAAACATTTCTTTACAAAGTATTGCTAAACTTGCTAAAGGTTTGCAAGTATCATTATCGGAATTATTTGATTTTGATTATCAAATTTAAACACTACAATATACTTTAAAGAGGGGGTGTAATTATTTCACAGTGGTTATTTGGTTGAACAAAACCAGAATATTTATGGATATTTTTTGTTATTTTTGCGAGTGTTAATTTTTTTGCTTCCATGCAGATGATTAAATATTTGTCGGCGTTAAAGATGCGAACGAAAATGTCGACGGCGGTTGCTGGAGTATTATTATTATCAATTATAACTTCATTGCCAGAACTTGTATCAGCGATAACAGCAGGTGCTTTGGGGAGTCCTGAAGTTAGTATGGGTGATATCATGGGGGCAAATTTATTTTCAGGAGCGATGTTAGCAGTTGCTGATATTATTTTTATTCGTTATTTATTTTTTAAAAAAATAAATAACTCTAATCGCTTTATTATTTATTTAATGATAGGAATTAATATAATTTTAGTATTAGCTTTAATGCCAATTAAAGTATTTGATTTTATGCGTTTAACAATTCCTTATATTAATGTTTCTTGGCCATTTTTAGTTTTGTTATTAGTTTATGTAGAATTTTTAGTAATGATGTTTAAAGGATTTCATGATGAGGAAAAAGAACCTAAAACTAAAAAAGATGTTGGTTTAAAAAAATTATCATTAAAGATGATTATAATTTTTTTTGTTATTTCTGTTATTGGTTTAGTTCTTTCTTCAATAGTATTAGTTGCAGTTATTGATAACTTTGATAATGTTTATGGGATTAAAAAAGAATCGGCAGGAGCATTTTTTTTAGGAATGACAACAGCCTTACCTGAAGCAGTATCATTATTTTCTTTAGCAAGGATTGGTTATGGTAATGTTGCGATTGCTGGAATTGTTGGTAGTCATCTTTTTAATTCAATTATTTACTTTGTTGCTGATATTGTTAATCATCCTGTCGGAAGTTTAGAATATTTAGCAAATGGTAATATGATGAATTTAATGCCATTATTTGTTATTGCTGTTTTGTTATTGTTAACAATTATTATTTTTACTGTTAAAACAATTCCTCGTTGAAGTAGTAATAAAATTTTTACAGTAATAACTTCTGGAGTAATTATAATATTTTATGGTTTTAATATTATTTTTCAAATTTTACAAAGTCAATATCATTTTTTATAATTTAGTTGTAAAATAAGGACGCATAAAGTTTTGTTAGGTAGGTAAATATTTGAATAAGTATTAAGACAGTCAGCAATGATTGTCTTTTTATTTTATAAGGTGCTGAATTATACTTGTAAGTGCAAGTAAATAAAATTGCAAAAAATCTCATATAAAAATTTCATGATGCTAAGTTTATTTTAGAAAAAAACAAAGCAAGGAGTTTTTATATGGGTTACAAACATCTTGGCATATATGAAAGAATTTATATTGAGAATCAATTGAAGTTTAAAGTAAAAATTAGTGAAATAGCTAAAAATCTTAATCGAAGTATTAGTACTATTATTCGAGAAGTCAATAGAAATAAAGATAGTAATCATTAGACTTCTTGCATTACTTATTTATTAAACAAAATTCCTATAAAATATATTTAAAATAGAAATTATAAGGAATTTAAGATTATGAAATTTGATAAATTTAATTTTATTAATGATAAAGAATTATTACGATTAACTGGAATAAAGCAAAGTACTTTTAATAAAATGTTAAATATTTTAAAAGAAGCTGAGTTAAAAAAGTTTAAAAGAGGTGGTAAAAATAATAAATTATCATTAGAAAATAGATTATTGATGACTTTATCATATTGACGAGAATATCGTACTTATTTTCATCTTGGTAAAAGTTTTGATATTAGTGAAGCTAGTTGTTATCGAAATATCAAGTGAATTGAAGATATTTTAATCAAACATCCTGATTTTCAACAACTTGCTGGTAAAAAAACATTAATAAATGATTATTTTAATGATAAAACAATTATTATTGATGCTACAGAAACACCCATTCAACGCCCAAAAAAAGACAAAAACAATCTTATTCAGGAAAAAAGAAAAAACACACTATTAAAACACAAGTAATTATTGAAAAAGAAAGCAAAATAATTATTGCAACAAATTTTTCTCTCGGTAAAAAGCATGATTTTTGTTTATTTAAAGAATCAAAAATCCCAATTTTAAAAAATACTAAATTAATAGTTGATAATGGTTATCAAGGAATACAAAAAATTCATAGTAATGTTCTAATACCTAAGAAAAAAACAAAGAAAAACCCTTTAAATAAAGAACAAAAACATAATAATAAATTAATTTCAAAAATAAGAATTATTATTGAAAATATTTTTGCTATTCTTAAAAAATTTAAAATTATTACTGAAAAATATCGTAATCGTAGAAAACGATTTAGTTTAAGATTTAATTTAATTGCTTCAATTTATAATTTGCAATTATAGATAACATAAAATATTTATTTAAAATTAAATGCTGAATTATACTTGTAAGTGCAAGTAAATAAAATTGCAAAAAATCTCATATAAAAATTTCATGATGCTAAGTTTATTTTAGAAAAAACAAAGCAAGGAGTTTTTATATGGGTTACAAACATCTTGGCATATATGAAAGAATTTATATTGAGAATCAATTGAAGTTTAAAGTAAAAATTAGTGAAATAGCTAAAAATCTTAATCGAAGTATTAGTACTATTATTCGAGAAGTCAATAGAAATAAAGATAGTAATCATTATTTTTCATTAATTGCACAAAATAAAGCAGAAAACAGAAAACAATCACATGTTTATTTTCATAAGTTTAAAAATAGAGAATTAGTAAAATATGTACAACAAAAATTACTATTAGGTTGATCGCCTGAACAAATTTATGGCAGAATTAAAAATTTTCATAAAGAATGAATTATTAGTTTTAAAACAATTTACAATTGAATTTATTCTGGATTACTTGAAAAAGTTACTAATAAAAATTTAAGAAGAAAAGGTAAGAAACGAAAATCTCAAGAAAATCGCGGTAAATTTAATGGTAAATCAATTAAAGAACGAAATATTAATGTTAATAATCGTATAACTGTTGGTCATTGAGAAGGTGATACTGTAGTATCATCACGAGGTAAAAGTAAATCATGTTTAATAACTTTAGTTGAAAGAACATCAAGATTTACTTTAGCAATGTTAGTTGAAAATAGAACTACTAAAGTTGTTAACGAAAACATTAGCCATTATTTATCAATTCTTCCAAATAATCTTGTTAAGACTATAACATTTGATAGGGGTAAAGAATT
The DNA here is from genome assembly GCF_964031085.1 of Spiroplasma endosymbiont of Asaphidion curtum. Lineage (GTDB taxonomy): Bacteria > Bacillota_I > Bacilli_A > Mycoplasmatales > Nriv7 > Nriv7. The sequence goes on from NZ_OZ035001.1 coordinate 1,050,726, forward strand.
TTCTAATTGACAACAACTTGAAAAAAATTTAAATGTGAAAATTTATTTTGCTAATGCGTATTCGCCTTGACAAAGAGGTACTAATGAAAATACTAATGGTTTAATTAGAGAAAAATTTCCTAAAAAATTTAATTTTTCAAATACTACTAAAAATGCAGTTCATAAATTTATATTGTCTTTAAACCAAAGACCAAGAAAAATACTAAATTATCTTTCACCAATCGAATATTTGGTTAGAAAAATAATTTAGTTGCACTTAACTTTACAATTTGGCTAAAAACTAATAATTCATTCTTTATGAAAATTTTTAATTCTGCCATAAATTTGTTCAGGCGATCAACCTAATAGTAATTTTTGTTGTACATATTTTACTAATTCTCTATTTTTAAACTTATGAAAATAAACATGTGATTGTTTTCTGTTTTCTGCTTTATTTTGTGCAATTAATGAAAAATAATGATTACTATCTTTATTTCTATTGACTTCTCGAATAATAGTACTAATACTTCGATTAAGATTTTTAGCTATTTCACTAATTTTTACTTTAAACTTCAATTGATTCTCAATATAAATTCTTTCATATATGCCAAGATGTTTGTAACCCATATAAAAACTCCTTGCTTTGTTTTTTCTAAAATAAACTTAGCATCATGAAATTTTTATATGAGATTTTTTGCAATTTTATTTACTTGCACTTACAAGTATAATTCAGCTATTTATAAAAATTTTAAATAAAAATTAAATCCGACCGTTTTAAAAACCCCTCTTGTGTTTGTCATAAGTCTGTGGTATATTACAAAGAAAGGTGATTTTTCTATGTTAGAAATTAATAACAATAGAACTTGGTACATAACTATAACATTTTGTACCTACCAAACTATAAAATTCACTTTCATCTTTATCTAATATTTGTGCTTCATCTAGAAAATAATATTATCAAAATAGTAGATAAAATTGAGGGTTATGTACCAAGTCTATTGTGTAAAAATTCAATAATATGATAAAATGATAACGAATAAAAATGACAATAACAAGAAAGTCAGGGTTAGTTTAGTAATTAAATAATATAATTAGCTGATTGTTTTGCTTCTTCAAAGCAATACCTAAGAAAACTAAACGCGACCAGTTTAATATTTTTTTTTTTTTTTGCATTTTTATTTATTTATGTTATTATTTATAGGAACATAAATAAAAGAAAGTAGTGTTACACTCACCTGATAGCAACATATTATCGTTATGGGTAAACAGCTAATAATAATTTTAGATTTAATATCTAAATATTTTAATGGTGAGTGTGTATTAGTACACACTTTTTCTATGTTGTTATAGGAGGTTTTCTATTTTATGAAACATAAGCCAAATACTGATTTTATTAACCAAAATATTCCTTTTCGTGAAGTTTTAGTTATTGATCAAGATGGCAATCAATTAGGTGTGATGTCACGAAATGATGCTTTAAGGACTGCTAAAGAGCAAGGACTAGATTTGTTTGTTGTTGCACCTAATGCTAATCCACCAGTGTCGAAAATTTTAGACTATGGCAGATATAAGTATGAAGAGCAAAAAAAAGATAAAGATAATAAAAAAAAGCAACGAATTATTCAAAACAAAGAAATGCGTTTAACACCTAATATTGGTGAGCATGATTTGCAATTTAAAACTAAGAAGGTAATAGAATTTTTAAAAGATGGTGATCGGGTTAAAATATCTTTAAAGTTTCGAGGTAGAGAATCACATCGTAAAGAATTTGGTTATGAAACATTAATGCGGTTTTATGATTTAGTAAAAGAGTATTGTGAAATTGAAAAAACACCAAAATTAACTGGTCAGTTTTATGACATGTATTTAATTGCTAAAAAAGATAAGGCTTTAAATAAAGAAAAGGAGCAAGAAAATGACCAAGAAAATAAGCAAGAAAATGAGAACAAAAAAAGCATTACAGAAACGAGTTAAAATTACTGGAACTGGTAAATGAAAGCGAAAGCATGCTTTTACTTCTCATTTAGCGCAAAATAAGTCAACTAAACAAAAACGACATTTAAGCAAAAAAGGAACAGTACATAAAACTGATTACCGAAGATTAAAAAATTTACTACTTAGTTAGAAAGGAAATATAATAATGGCAAGAGTTAAGGGAGGCGTTACTACTAGGAAACGCCGTAAAAAGGTTTTAAAACAAGCTAAAGGTTATTTTGGTTCAAAACATACATTATTTAGAACTGCTAAAGAACAAGTAATGAAGTCTTTAGCATATGCTTATCGTGATCGTAAAAAGCGTAAATGCGAGTTTCGAAGTTTATGAATTACACGAATTAATGGTGCTACTAGAGAATATGATATGTCTTATTCACAATTTATTAATGGTTTACATAAAGCGAATGTTGATATTAATCGAAAAATGTTATCGGAAATGGCAATTCATCAACCAGCTGAATTTAAAAAATTAGTTGATTTATCTAAATCAGCATTAGAAAAAAAAGATTAATTTTATCTAGTAATAATTTATAAGTTATTACTAGATTTTTATTTGCAACTTGAAAAAATATAATTATAATAGACTTGGTACATAACCCTCAATGTTATCTACTATTTTGATAATATTATTTTCTAGATGAAGCACAAATATTAGATAAAGATGAAAATGAATTTTATAGTCTAATAGGCATAAAATATAAAACTTTCATGAAAATGGTAGAAATTTTAAAAGAAGCTGAAGCTAAACAAAAACAAATTGGTGGTAGACCAAATAAATTATCAATAGAGCAAAGATTACTTATGACTTTAGAATACTGAAAAGAATATAGTACATATCGTATTATTGCAAAAAAATATAATATTAGTCATGTTAGTTGTATTCGTAATATCTTTTGAGTTGAAAATACTCTAATAAAAAATAGTCACTTTCATATACCTGGCAAAAAGATATTATTGGAAAATAAGGGTACTAATAATAATTTATTAGCAATTGATGCTACAGAAATTCCAATTGAAAGAATTAAAAAAAACTAAAATTATTATTTTCTGGTAAGAAAAGGTAACATTCATTAAAATCGCAAATAATTATTGATTTATTTAACAATAAAATTATTTCAGTAGATTTTTGTTATGGCAGTATTCATGATTATAAGTTATTTTTAAAATCAAATACACTTATAAATCCAAAATTAGAATTAATTGCTGATTCAGGATATCAAGGTTTGCAAAATGTTCATAAAAATACATTATTGCCAATTAAAAAGAGTAAAAATAATCCTTTAAATCCAGATAAAAAGGAATATAATAGCTTTTTAAGTAAAGTTAGAATTGCCATTGAACATGTTTTTGCTAGATTAAAAAGATTTAAAATACTAGTTTATCGTTATCGCAATAAGATTAGAAGATTTGGATTACGATTTAACTTAATTTCAGGAATATATAATTTTGAATTAAGCTAGTTATAGTTATGTACCAAGTTTAATAAATAAAACAATATAAGTTAGGGCTGGGTGAAATATATTTTAAATTTACAATTATGAAAACAAATTATTAGTTTACAAAAAAAATTAGATGCAAGAATTTTAGAAGAAAAAAAATTATTAGTTGAAAAAACAATTGATAAACGATTTTTAGCTTTATTAGTAGAATTATCAGAATTTAGTAATGAATTACGATGTTTTAAATATTGATCGAATCGTATGACATATAAGTCAAAAGAATTAGTTTTAGATGAATTTATTGATTGTTTACATTTTCTTATTAGTATTGGATTAAGTTTTAACATTGATTTAGAGGCATATTCTTATGAATTGAAGCAAGAACAAGATTTAACATTGTTAATATTAGAAACTTTTAATCATACGATTGCTTTTTGAAAAAATATTACTAATGATTATGCTAACATTTTAAATTATTTTTTTACAATTGCTAATGTTTTGCAGTTTAGTTTTCAAGATATTTTTCAAGCCTATTTAAATAAAAATGAGATTAATCATCAACGAATAAGTAATAACTATTAAGGGAGAAGTAAAGATGTTTTTATCATTATATGATTTTTTTAATCCAGCAGGAAGTCCTGGTGAAGTTATTACTAAAATTGGCGTTACTTGACAATATTGATTACCAGTTATTGTATCATTAATTGTTTTGGCTTGTTTGTTTCTTTTTAAAACAGGATATGTTAAGTTAGCACAAAATAAATTATTTTTAAGAATTCTTGGTATTTTTCAAATTTTCTTATATTTTCTTTATTATTTTTTACATTTTTTATTTTTATATTATTTTAAAGAATCAGGAAAAAATTTACGAGGTTGACCTTGAATTTTCCCTTTTCATTTAAGTTCAATAACACAAATTATTAGTGGCATTTTATTAATTAAGGCTAATGATAAATTATTTAGTATTACTGCACCTTGAGTAGTAATTATGGTTTTTGCAAGTTTACTAATTCCAGCTGATAAATCGTATGGACCACAACATTTTTCTTATTGGTTATATTATGTTTTACATGTTATTATTATTTTTACTTATTGATTTTTATATATGTATGGTATTGTTCAATATCATCGTGATTATTTATTATGAAGTTTTATTAGTTTAATTATATTTAGTTTAATGGCTTTAAGTTTTAATGCTCTTTCATTAGTTATTGCGAAAAATGAAAATGAAATAACTAATTTATTATTTATTGGTCGTAATGGTTATCCATTATGAGGTAGTGGTGATAACCTTGTTACTACTGCTAATATTTTTGATCGGACTGGTCGTTTGTGACCATTAGGTTATATTTTTATATTTGCTTTTGGAATATTTTTTACATCTTTAGGTTATTTAATTTTAACTAAGTTGCAACCTTATTACTTTAAAAAAGGAAATAAATTTGTTCCTTTAAAAAGAGTAAAACAACCGTGAGATTTTAAAGCTTTGGGAATAATGTTTAAAAATATTAAAACAATATTTAAAAAGTAGTATGAGGATGGTTATTAGATGCTTAAAAAGCAATTAGTTTATGAAAATGTAGCATTGGATTATTATTTGCAACAAGGTAAAAGATTATCAGTAAGATATTATTCATCGAATATTATTGTCAATGCTCCATTAGGAATGAAAGAACAATATATTGAGAATTTTCTTATTAGTAATTGAAAAAAATTACAAAAAATTATTAATAAACCGACAAAGATTTTAATTAATTTGCATCAAAAACCATATTTTGTTTATTTCTTAGATAAGAATTATGAGGTGCAAATTAATTATTTTGCTAATAATAATAAAGTTATTTTTGTCGAAACAACTATTGTTGTTAATTTAAAAGGCAATGATGCGACGCAACTTGTAAAAAATTTTAATAAATTTCTTAGTAAGCAAGCTGAATTATATTTGTGTTCCCGAGTTGCGTTGCTTGCTAAAACAATGAATTTAAGCTATCAACAACTTAAGTTTAGAGTGATGCGTAGTAAATGAGGTGTTTGTCATTTTAACAAGCAAAAAATTGTTCTAAATTCCAAAATTATGCATTTTAATTTTGATGTTATTGACTATGTTATTATTCACGAGTTAGCCCATTTACGAGAACCTAATCATGGTAAAGCATTTTGAGAATTAGTGATGCAATTTTGCCCTAATTTTAAAGTTTGTCAGCAGATTTTAAAACAAGTTTTTTTGTAAAATTGTTCTGATTGTAAAATCAACAAAATTAATCTGATGTTAGTACTTAAAACAATTTAAATTTTATTAATAAATATTGAATATATATTTTTTAAATATGATAAAATATTTTTGAAGTTAGCAACATCGGTATTTAATTTAAAATTAATAATTTATATGTTACATAAGAAGTGAATCATTTTTGATATTTTTTATTTTAAAAAGGAGGAGTTAGTTATAAAAAATAATTAATAAAAATTCTCATAAAAGGTTTTGATATATGCCAAATTGTAAAGTTAAGTGCAACTAAATTATTTTTCTAACCAAATATTCGATTGGTGAAAGATAATTTAGTATTTTTCTTGGTCTTTGGTTTAAAGACAATATAAATTTATGAACTGCATTTTTAGTAGTATTTGAAAAATTAAATTTTTTAGGAAATTTTTCTCTAATTAAACCATTAGTATTTTCATTAGTACCTCTTTGTCAAGGCGAATACGCATTAGCAAAATAAATTTTCACATTTAAATTTTTTTCAAGTTGTTGTCAATTAGAAAATTCTTTACCCCTATCAAATGTTATAGTCTTAACAAGATTATTTGGAAGAATTGATAAATAATGGCTAATGTTTTCGTTAACAACTTTAGTAGTTCTATTTTCAACTAACATTGCTAAAGTAAATCTTGATGTTCTTTCAACTAAAGTTATTAAACATGATTTACTTTTACCTCGTGATGATACTACAGTATCACCTTCTCAATGACCAACAGTTATACGATTATTAACATTAATATTTCGTTCTTTAATTAATTTACCATTAAATTTACCGCGATTTTCTTGAGATTTTCGTTTCTTACCTTTTCTTCTTAAATTTTTATTAGTAACTTTTTCAAGTAATTCAGAATAAATTCAATTGTAAATTGTTTGCCAAATTGTAAAGTTAAGTGCAACTAAATTATTTTTCTAACCAAATATTCGATTGGTGAAAGATAATTTAGTATTTTTCTTGGTCTTTGGTTTAAAGACAATATAAATTTATGAACTGCATTTTTAGTAGTATTTGAAAAATTAAATTTTTTAGGAAATTTTTCTCTAATTAAACCATTAGTATTTTCATTAGTACCTCTTTGTCAAGGCGAATACGCATTAGCAAAATAAATTTTCACATTTAAATTTTTTTCAAGTTGTTGTCAATTAGAAAATTCTTTACCCCTATCAAATGTTATAGTCTTAACAAGATTATTTGGAAGAATTGATAAATAATGGCTAATGTTTTCGTTAACAACTTTAGTAGTTCTATTTTCAACTAACATTGCTAAAGTAAATCTTGATGTTCTTTCAACTAAAGTTATTAAACATGATTTACTTTTACCTCGTGATGATACTACAGTATCACCTTCTCAATGACCAACAGTTATACGATTATTAACATTAATATTTCGTTCTTTAATTGATTTACCATTAAATTTACCGCGATTTTCTTGAGATTTTCGTTTCTTACCTTTTCTTCTTAAATTTTTATTAGTAACTTTTTCAAGTAATCCAGAATAAATTCAATTGTAAATTGTTTTAAAACTAATAATTCATTAGACTTCTTGCATTACTTATTTATTAAACAAAATTCCTATAAAATATATTTAAAATAGAAATTATAAGAAATTTAAGATTATGAAATTTGATAAATTTAATTTTATTAATGCCAAATTGTAAAGTTAAGTGCAACTAAATTATTTTTCTAACCAAATATTCGATTGGTGAAAGATAATTTAGTATTTTTCTTGGTCTTTGGTTTAAAGACAATATAAATTTATGAACTGCATTTTTAGTAGTATTTGAAAAATTAAATTTTTTAGGAAATTTTTCTCTAATTAAACCATTAGTATTTTCATTAGTACCTCTTTGTCAAGGCGAATACGCATTAGCAAAATAAATTTTCACATTTAAATTTTTTTCAAGTTGTTGTCAATTAGAAAATTTTTTACCCCTATCAAATGTTATAGTCTTAACAAGATTATTTGGAAGAATTGATAAATAATGGCTAATGTTTTCGTTAACAACTTTAGTAGTTCTATTTTCAACTAACATTGCTAAAGTAAATCTTGATGTTCTTTCAACTAAAGTTATTAAACATGATTTACTTTTACCTCGTGATGATACTACAGTATCACCTTCTCAATGACCAACAGTTATACGATTATTAACATTAATATTTCGTTCTTTAATTGATTTACCATTAAATTTACCGCGATTTTCTTGAGATTTTCGTTTCTTACCTTTTCTTCTTAAATTTTTATTAGTAACTTTTTCAAGTAATCCAGAATAAATTCAATTGTAAATTGTTTTAAAACTAATAATTCATTCTTTATGAAAATTTTTAATTCTGCCATAAATTTGTTCAGGCGATCAACCTAATAGTAATTTTTGTTGTACATATTTTACTAATTCTCTATTTTTAAACTTATGAAAATAAACATGTGATTGTTTTCTGTTTTCTGCTTTATTTTGTGCAATTAATGAAAAATAATGATTACTATCTTTATTTGTAATGTACCACAGACTTATGACAAACACAAGAGATTTTTTAAAAAAGGGACAAAAAATTATAAAATAATGCGAGAAATTTTCAAAAATAGTTTACAATTAAATTCCAAGGTAAAAAGACTGTAAATTAAATTTTGGAGAAAGGAAAAGGTGTTATTAATTTTATTAATTAGTAAAAATTCACGAAAGGGATTTGATTAATATGAAAAAATTACTAGGAATCTTAGGAACAATAACAATAGCAGGGAGCGGAATGGCGGGACTTGTTGGAAACGCTCCAGCTCCAGCAAAAAATGAAATTAATTATCAAAAGGCTGATAATTTAGAAAATTTAAATAGAAATAAAAGAGAAAATTACAATAAGCCAATAATAATTGATAGTTATCAATTAAAAGATTCGGGAGTTTGATTTGAAACATATTGATATTGATTTGGTTATTGCAGACTACATTTTAGTCATAATGAAATTGAAAGCCTTATTGAAGGCGGGCATTCAATAACTGAACTAGCTCAACAAATTGCAGAAGCATTCCCTCCACTAGCACCAGTAGCGGTTATAATTGCTGGATGAGTAACATTAAATTTATGAGGATTAAATTCTTATGATTATGGAAATGGTGCGTGGGTAGCATTTCATCTATTACAGCCTGAAATACCCCTTGGATTTGGAAGTAATTAAGAAAGGCATTCTCGGAATTATTTTTAAGAAATTGAATTATCACCGAATGGCAGTGCATTTATTTTAAGAAACTAATAGTAAAAATTTTTGCAATTTTTGAAAAGGTGTTTTACTGTTTAAAGATGAATGACAGCGTTCAAAGTTGTAAAAGTAATAATATTTATTTAAATAATGTTGGAGTTCGTTCTGATTTAATTTTTTTTTAATTTTGTCGAAAACTCTTGATATTTATTGAATATACTTAATTTTAGGTATATTTTTAATATGATAGAGGTGGATAATAATTATGGAAAAAATAATTCAAGAACTAGTAAATAATTTAACAGATGATCAATTTTTAGAATTTTATGAAAAAGTCAAACAACAAGCAGAATTAATAAAAAAACAAAAACGTTTAAATGAAATTGATCAAAAATTTAGAGCTCAAGGTATTAAATGCCCTAAATGTGAATCTTACCATTGCGTTAAAAATGGACATAATTCAGAAGGAAAACAAAAATATTTATGTAAAAATTGCTGTGCAAGTTTTGACGCTTTTCGTAATCATTTTATTTATTGAAGTCATTTAAATTATGAACAATGAAATTTATTGATTCAAATTTCATTGCTGGGGCAATCTAGTAAAACAATTTCTCGTTTTATTAAAACTACATTAAAAACCGCTTGATATAATCGTCAAAAATTAATGAAATCAAAACAATTAGAAAATACCCAATTAAAATTTAAAAAATTATCTGGTAAAATCCAAATCGATGAAACTTTTATTAAAGAAATCCATAAAGGAAATTTCAAACATAAAACTGATCCACGAAGAATTCACCTTGACCCATTCACAACTAATACTAAATGCTGTATTCAAATGGCAATTGATAATAATAACAATATTTATGTTAAATCCACAAACACCAAACGTTTACAAAAACAATGAGTTATTGAAAATATGAACAAAGAATTAATTAACAAAAATTCAATTATTACTTCTGATATGCAAAAATTATATTTTTTAGTAGCAAAACAAACAAATTCTACTTTATGTGTAACTAAAACAACAATTAATCCTGAAGCTAGTTATCGTAACTTAAATAAAATCAGTAAATTACAATCTAGTCTTAAAGAAGCCTTAATTCATTATCATGGTTTAGGTTTTACTAATATTCAAAATTATTTAAATCTCTGAAAATGAAAATACCAACATAAGGGTTTAACTCCAAACCAACAAACAGCGGTATTATATTTTAATGTATGCTGAATTATACTTGTAAGTGCAAGTAAATAAAATTGCAAAAAATCTCATATAAAAATTTCATGATGCTAAGTTTATTTTAGAAAAAACAAAGCAAGGAGTTTTTATATGGGTTACAAACATCTTGGCATATATGAAAGAATTTATATTGAGAATCAATTGAAGTTTAAAGTAAAAATTAGTGAAATAGCTAAAAATCTTAATCGAAGTATTAGTACTATTATTCGAGAAGTCAATAGAAATAAAGATAGTAATCATTATTTTTCATTAATTGCACAAAATAAAGCAGAAAACAGAAAACAATCACATGTTTATTTTCATAAGTTTAAAAATAGAGAATTAGTAAAATATGTACAACAAAAATTACTATTAGGTTGATCGCCTGAACAAATTTATGGCAGAATTAAAAATTTTCATAAAGAATGAATTATTAGTTTTAAAACAATTTACAATTGAATTTATTCTGGATTACTTGAAAAAGTTACTAATAAAAATTTAAGAAGAAAAGGTAAGAAACGAAAATCTCAAGAAAATCGCGGTAAATTTAATGGTAAATCAATTAAAGAACGAAATATTAATGTTAATAATCGTATAACTGTTGGTCATTGAGAAGGTGATACTGTAGTATCATCACGAGGTAAAAGTAAATCATGTTTAATAACTTTAGTTGAAAGAACATCAAGATTTACTTTAGCAATGTTAGTTGAAAATAGAACTACTAAAGTTGTTAACGAAAACATTAGCCATTATTTATCAATTCTTCCAAATAATCTTGTTAAGACTATAACATTTGATAGGGGTAAAGAATTTTCTAATTGACAACAACTTGAAAAAAATTTAAATGTGAAAATTTATTTTGCTAATGCGTATTCGCCTTGACAAAGAGGTACTAATGAAAATACTAATGGTTTAATTAGAGAAAAATTTCCTAAAAAATTTAATTTTTCAAATACTACTAAAAATGCAGTTCATAAATTTATATTGTCTTTAAACCAAAGACCAAGAAAAATACTAAATTATCTTTCACCAATCGAATATTTGGTTAGAAAAATAATTTAGTTGCACTTAACTTTACAATTTGGCGTATAAAAAAGTTAAAGTAAAAATAGTAATTTTACATAAAAGCATTTTAAAATTATCAAGTTGATGATTCTTTTTATTTTATCAAGAGTTTTCGACAAAATTAAAATAATTTTTTATCCTTAGCATAAAATAATTTGGTATAATGTTGATGGAATCGTTCAATTTTGCCATTTGATTGTGGTGAACGAATCGGCGTAGTTTCGTGAACAATTCCGTTCTTTGAAAGAAAGGTTGTAAAAGGCCTTTCTTTTACTTTGTATGCTTTTTTATTACTTCAGTTAGTAGTTGTAAATTCTGGAGCATTATCAGTGCGAAGGCGTTTAATGGTTATGCCAAGTTCGCTAAAATCTTTCATTGCTCTTTGGACAGCGTTGATAGCATTATTAGTTCCCAAACTATCATAAACATAACCAAATACTATGCGTGTCATTTCGTCAATGAAATCATAAATGTAATATTTTTTATCAACCGGAAAATTTGATGTAGTAACGATTTTGGCATCCATTTGTAAAAGACCGATATCGGAAACTTCATAACACTTAAAATGGCGTTTAGTTTGTTTTATTTGTTGTTTTAATTCTTTTCAACGATGGTCAGATTTAATTCAACGATAAAAAGTTTTGATATTTTTAGGAACTTCTGAATTTTTAATATCGTGAAAACCGATTTTTAAATTGTTAAATAAAGACCACATTCCGTCGGCTTGAAGATTTTTGTAATCAAAATATAAATCACATACTTTTTCACGAGAATTTAAACTATATTGATAATTAAGATTTTGTGGCTTTGTAGTTTTAAACAATAACAAATCTAAATTGTCAGAATAATAAGCGGTCATAATTTTTTCTGCCCAACGATAAAAGGTTTTCGTTGCATTCTTAAAATATTTTTTAATAAGTTTTGTTAAAGTAGTTTCTTCCATATAAAAATAAGTGCATAAATTTAAATAGGAAGTAATGCGTTTTTTAGTTTTATAGTAATAAGGATTACAGCAATTAGCACTTAGTCAACTTTGTACTTTTGCTTTTAAATCTGCTAAATCAGCTTGGGAAATAATATATTTCATTTTTTAAACTCCTTAAATTAAGAAAATCGTATTACAAAAAATACGATTTTCAAAAATATTTATTAAATTACTAATTTTTATTAGGCATCTTGGCAGAAAATAAAACTATACGATAAAGGCTTAAAACTTTTTCAAATGAAATTTTTACATTAACAATTTCTTCGAGTCAATAACTATCAACATCGTAAGTAAAATTATAAATACGATAACCATTTATTTTTTTATAAATACCATTTTTGTTATAGAGATTAGTAAATTCTGAACTAAACAAATAAAATTGTTTTTGTGATAATGGAAAATCAGGTAATAAAATATCACTTTTGGTAAAATCAAGCAAAACAGCACCAGTATCTACATTAGGAATTATAATTAAACCACTATTTTTAACACTAGCAAACTCTAAATCGTATGATTTAAAATCATTACTATTTTTATTGCACCCAGAAACAAACATTACACATACTAAATTTAAAGTTGATAAAAATTTTCGCATAAAGAAAAATCCTCCTTTCAAAGGAATTATATTATAAAAAATAATGGCAATATTTAAGAAAACTTTTTTAATATCATTAGCAAAATTGCTAAGGGCACCACAAATTCGAATAACATCTGAAATGCCGGAATAATTTCAAACACCGGAAATGCTGTTTTCGTAAAATTAATCGTTGTTTTGGCAATATCCGCAAGGGGGCGAATTAAAAGATTAATCCCCGAAAGACCAAGTAATCAATTCAACATACTAACAGAAGCGTGCTGAATGCCACAAGATATGGCACTAAATAAACCTCAATAAGAACAGTTGGGTGTAGGAATTAAGTCATTCATATTACCGCTTATTCCGCCACCAATAAAAGCTGTTGAATTCAAAATGTTAAAATCGTATAAAGAATAATGATATTCAGTACTTTCATTTTTCTTTTTATATAGTGGAAAAGTCAGCGTAAAAATATTAATCCCATACATTACATCGACTTTAGCGTTATAAAAATGCAGTTTATTATTAGTGGCGTTTCATAATTGGTTATCATACGATTTTAATACATTAAAATCTATTTGATAAGAACTTTTACCACTGTTAAAACCATTGGCAATTTGTTTATCTTTAACAAAGAAATAAGAACGAAAAATCATATTCTTACTATTTTCGATTGTTGAACCAGAGTTAATCAAATACTGTTTGGGATAAAAAGTAATTAAGGAACGATAGAAAAAGCCCATTTGTAAAACATTTTTAGGAATTTGTTGTATTCCTTTGTAATCTAATTCTACATAAGTAGAGGCATCTGTATCAAAACTCGCATAAAAGAATTGTACGAAAAAACCACCTAAAACTTTATAAATTTTATTAAATAAATCATTAATGAAATCAATAGTTAAATGTTTTTGATAATGAAGCATAAAATTTTTAAAATCAAATTTTAATTTATCATCATAGCGTAAAAAATGGAATGTATTACCATAATAATTAACTTGTCCAAAAAAGGTATTAATAAAATCTCCTCCAAAACTTGTTCGCGAGCCAGATTTTCAAAGTGATTTACCATTTTCTAAAAACTCATTATTACCCACAATGCTACCATGCTCAGTTTTTATAGTAATAACATCACCAAAACTAGAAAATAAAAGTTCTCTAAAAATAACTTTTTCAATGAAACCAGGAGGATATAAATTTTTGCGACTTAAACTAAATTTACTATTTTGTTTAAAACCATTTAATTTAATTGAAATTTCACTCATATATTTAAAATTATCGTCAAAAAAATTAAAAATTGGCACTCAATATAAATAACTATAATTAAATTTATCAAAATCTCGGCGTTGTATCATTAAATAATCAAGTTTATCTTGAAACTGATTATACTGATATTCACCATCCTTTTTAGTTATTGCAGTCGGTAATAGTTGTTCATTAGACTTCTTGCATAACCTATTAAAATAATAAAAATTTTAAATTTAACCACTTTAAAATAAACATTTTTCTAAAATCTAAAATAATTTTGATAACAATTAACTAGGTTATGCAAGAAGTCTATTATCTTTTTCTGGTAAAGGAGGCATATCGGCAGAGAATAAAACTATACGATAAAGAGTTAAAACTTTTTCAAATGAAATTTTTACATTAACAATTTCTTCGAGTCAATAACTATCAACATCGTAAGTAAAATTATAAATACGATAACCATTTATTTTTTTATAAATACCATTTTTGTTATAGAGATTAGTAAATTCTGAACTAAACAAATAAAATTGTTTTTGTGATAATGGAAAATCAGGTAATAAAATATCACTTTTGGTAAAATCAAGCAAAACAGCACCAGTATCTACATTAGGAATTATAATTAAACCACTATTTTTAACACTAGCAAACTCTAATTCGCAACTATCTCCACATTGACTAGGATTAGTGGCTCGTTTTTGTCGTTTTATAAAGGATTGTTCCATATTAGGTTTTGGTGGTTGTTTTGTATCAAAGAAAGCACCTAGAGGGACTAAACCAATAAAAACAATAACTAACCAAGAGATAATTTTATACATATCTATATTTGTCCTTTCTTCTTTGTTTAACTTCTTAAAATAAGGTATATTGTTGATAAAATGCAAATTGTTCCTAAAATTTGAAAAATCGGATGTTGGGAAAATAACCTTATCATTGGTTTAAACAAATCTAAAATTTTAATATTATTTGATAGAACTTTATTAAAATATTCTAAACCCTCACGCACATAGGCTCATAAACCTAAAAAATCACCTAAAGCAAAAATAGAAAAAACAGCAACAAGAATAAATAATATTATTAATTTAAACACATTTATTTACTCCTTTGATTTCACGATTTAAAATTTTTATTTTGTCTAACTGTGGTAATTTGACCGCTTTTTCTGTGGTAAAAATTACCAACTTATTTATTGACTCCTCAATCAGCAACTGATTTTCGATATTTTTTACGAAAACCAACTTTTGGTCGTTCAATATGAATACCTAAAATGCCACCAATCACAAGATTTATCACAAGCATAATTAGTGGAAAAATAATAATACGAATATCTGTTCCCGGAATCGTTAAAGTTCAAATTAAATCAAAAACTTTATAAAACATATCGCCAATCAAACTAGCCATTTTTTCTAAGTTTTCCATTTTTTAAACTCCTTTACTTATTTTTCTTCTTTAGATTATTTTTTAACTTAGTAAGTATCTTACTGAATTTTTCCATTTTTAAATATTCTAATGCTTCAATATCCATTACATTATCATTTCAAAATTTATGCTGATAATTATCATTCAAAGCACGATTACTTAATTCACGCAAGAATGATAAATATTTATTATCGTAAAGATTTAAAATTGACATCGGAATTTTCAATTTAAAGAAATAAATATCTAATTCCGGAATGCTACGATACTTGATTTTGCGACCTTTTTTATCATTTTTTGCATTAATCAAAGTTAATCGTCATTGTTCGTATTCGCTTACCGATTTAAAAGTGCCATAAATAACTTGCAAATAGGGTCGGAAAATACTAACCGGTTTTTTTCTAATGCCAACAATTATTAGACTTCTTGCATTACTTATTTATTAAACAAAATTCCTATAAAATATATTTAAAATAGAAATTATAAGGAATTTAAGATTATGAAATTTGATAAATTTAATTTTATTAATGATAAAGAATTATTACGATTAACTGGAATAAAGCAAAGTACTTTTAATAAAATGTTAAATATTTTAAAAGAAGCTGAGTTAAAAAAGTTTAAAAGAGGTGGTAAAAATAATAAATTATCATTAGAAAATAGATTATTGATGACTTTATCATATTGACGAGAATATCGTACTTATTTTCATCTTGGTAAAAGTTTTGATATTAGTGAAGCTAGTTGTTATCGAAATATCAAGTGAATTGAAGATATTTTAATCAAACATCCTGATTTTCAACAACTTGCTGGTAAAAAAGCATTAATAAATGATTATTTTAATGATAAAACAATTATTATTGATGCTACAGAAACACCCATTCAACGCCCAAAAAAAGACAAAAACAATCTTATTCAGGAAAAAAGAAAAAACACACTATTAAAACACAAGTAATTATTGAAAAAGAAAGCAAAATAATTATTGCAACAAATTTTTCTCTCGGTAAAAAGCATGATTTTTGTTTATTTAAAGAATCAAAAATCCCAATTTTAAAAAATACTAAATTAATAGTTGATAATGGTTATCAAGGAATACAAAAAATTCATAGTAATGTTCTAATACCTAAGAAAAAAACAAAGAAAAACCCTTTAAATAAAGAACAAAAACATAATAATAAATTAATTTCAAAAATGAGAATTATTATTGAAAATATTTTTGCTATTCTTAAAAAATTTAAAATTATTACTGAAAAATATCGTAATCGTAGAAAACGATTTAGTTTAAGATTTAATTTAATTGCTTCAATTTATAATTTGCAATTATAGATAACATAAAATATTTATTTAAAATTAAATTTAAATAATAAAATAATTTTTTGTTGTGTCAAAATTTACACATTTAATAAAATCCATAAGTATTAACCTAATAAAAGTTAGAAATTACTATATAGTATTTTTTATTTACAAATAATTTGTAATTATTTTAATAAGTAATGCAAGAAGTCTATTGAATTCGCAATATCACGAACTTTAACTCATATATGTTCAGCTCGTTGTCCGCTTGCTAATACGATATGGGTAAATTGCCGAGCCGAAGCGAAATATTCTTGTAAACCTTGGGTTACTCTATCATTTTCTTTATAATCAGTTCCTTCTAAAAATAAATTAGTTTCATCTCATAACAGTAAATGTTTTTCATCTAAAATTGGATAATTATAATCTAAAAGTGACATATGCCCTAATGAAAGCATTTGTTTATCCGTAATCGGAAAAGTAGAAATCGTTTTTCAACCACTTAATAAGTAAGAAGCTAAAACCATTAAAGCGGTTTTTCCAGTTCCTAAAGCACCAATTACTAAATTTAAAGGTGAATTTAATAAGAAATTAATAAAACTACGACGAGCAAAGAAATGAGAAATTTTAGTATATAAAATATACAAAGCAATTAATAAATAAATAATATCAAATAACATTCGTCAACTTTGAGGATTATAATAATGTAAAATCGCACCATAAAATCACGCAATAATAAATAAAGTGCGATTTAAAGCGACAAAATCATATAATCTTAAATTTATTTTTTTAAACAATAGCATCACTTAAATCACACTTTATTTATTTTTATTACTATCTATCTGCCGGGCATTAATTTTTCAAACATTTTGAAAGCGATTAAAAATAAACCAATAATCACGCCAAACAAGAAAACTCAATATGTAGCAAAGAAATTAACAACATTTGGCATATTACCACCAATAATATCAGTTCAAATATTACCAAATGCTTTAATTAATGCTTTTCATAAGTTAGTAACCGCTTGTTCACCAGTAATTGCTACCGGTGGCGTTATTGCATCAAGAAAAGTTCTAAACATATAATCACCCCCTTTCTAAACAAAATATGATTTAACCTTATAAAATAAAATAACCATAAATAAGATAATGAATACTAATACCATTCAAAAAGCAATGTTTGCTATTAAAAGTCAAAGTAGTTCTTTGGTCAAATCAATTTCTTTGCCAGAAACTCACGCCGGAATAACTTTAATTTGAATAAATAAATCTCAAAAATACAATTTTGTCATTTCTCAATCTAAATCTTTTCAAGCAACTAAAAACATAATAATTACCGCTTAAAAGGTCAAAAAAGTAGAAAAATAATGGCCGAGAAGAGCATTACAATTATTAAAATTGAAAACAAAAATACAACTTGGGGTGGTAAATCGGCAGTTGGATAAATTAATTCAATTAACTCAATAATTATTTTTTTAAACATTTTCTAAACCTACTTTTTAATTTCTTTTTCATCTTGTTCTAATAAATTTCGCTTAAACTTTGCAATAAATATTCGTTGTGAATAAGTAAAATCTTTTGGCAACTGTTTTGCTTCACTACCATATTTCTTTTTATCTTTAAAAAACCGATAAATATTAACTGCAATATAATATGCTAGTAATAATGTTAAAATCGTAAAAAATACTAATCCAAATATACTCATCTTTATTTTCTCCTTAATTTTCTAATCTTTTAATATGCAATATTAACACAAAGTCAATTATCACCGACTAAATCAGTTCTAACAGATTCAACTGCAGATTTAGACGCTCAAATTTTTTGTTCTAATCCAATTTTTTTATTGCCAAATTGTAAAGTTAAGTGCAACTAAATTATTTTTCTAACCAAATATTCGATTGGTGAAAGATAATTTAGTATTTTTCTTGGTCTTTGGTTTAAAGACAATATAAATTTATGAACTGCATTTTTAGTAGTATTTGAAAAATTAAATTTTTTAGGAAATTTTTCTCTAATTAAACCATTAGTATTTTCATTAGTACCTCTTTGTCAAGGCGAATACGCATTAGCAAAATAAATTTTCACATTTAAATTTTTTTCAAGTTGTTGTCAATTAGAAAATTCTTTACCCCTATCAAATGTTATAGTCTTAACAAGATTATTTGGAAGAATTGATAAATAATGGCTAATGTTTTCGTTAACAACTTTAGTAGTTCTATTTTCAACTAACATTGCTAAAGTAAATCTTGATGTTCTTTCAACTAAAGTTATTAAACATGATTTACTTTTACCTCGTGATGATACTACAGTATCACCTTCTCAATGACCAACAGTTATACGATTATTAACATTAATATTTCGTTCTTTAATTGATTTACCATTAAATTTACCGCGATTTTCTTGAGATTTTCGTTTCTTACCTTTTCTTCTTAAATTTTTATTAGTAACTTTTTCAAGTAATCCAGAATAAATTCAATTGTAAATTGTTTTAAAACTAATAATTCATTCTTTATGAAAATTTTTAATTCTGCCATAAATTTGTTCAGGCGATCAACCTAATAGTAATTTTTGTTGTACATATTTTACTAATTCTCTATTTTTAAACTTATGAAAATAAACATGTGATTGTTTTCTGTTTTCTGCTTTATTTTGTGCAATTAATGAAAAATAATGATTACTATCTTTATTTCTATTGACTTCTCGAATAATAGTACTAATACTTCGATTAAGATTTTTAGCTATTTCACTAATTTTTACTTTAAACTTCAATTGATTCTCAATATAAATTCTTTCATATATGCCAAGATGTTTGTAACCCATATAAAAACTCCTTGCTTTGTTTTTTCTAAAATAAACTTAGCATCATGAAATTTTTATATGAGATTTTTTGCAATTTTATTTACTTGCACTTACAAGTATAATTCAGCAATTATTGATTTATTTAACAATAAAATTATTTCAGTAGATTTTTGTTATGGCAGTATTCATGATTATAAGTTATTTTTAAAATCAAATACACTTATAAATCCAAAATTAGAATTAATTGCTGATTCAGGATATCAAGGTTTGCAAAATGTTCATAAAAATACATTATTGCCAATTAAAAAGAGTAAAAATAATCCTTTAAATCCAGATAAAAAGGAATATAATAGCTTTTTAAGTAAAGTTAGAATTGCCATTGAACATGTTTTTGCTAGATTAAAAAGATTTAAAATACTAGTTTATCGTTATCGCAATAAGATTAGAAGATTCGGATTACGATTTAACTTAATTTCAGAAATATATAATTTTGAATTAAGCTAGTTATAGTTATGTACCAAGTCTAATGAATAATAAATAATTTTATAGTAAAATAATGACATTAGAAAATAAAGAATTGGGTGAAATGAAATGAAGGGGAAAGCAACTAAACCATTGTTAATATCACTTTTTTTAATTCTTTTGTTAGCACCAGGAATTGCTTTTCTTATTGTTTTGGTTAATGATTCATTAGTTACAAGTTTTACTAATGATCTTAATGTTTTTGCAAGAGAAGAATATTACTTACAATATTTTCAAGATACTTATAATTTTTCTTTGGAAAATACTAAAATACTTTTACAATATTTATCTGATTTTTATGATTTTAAAATAATTGCCAGTATGAATACCCAACTTGCCTATACAATTACCGGAACTTCATTAGTATTTTTAGGAATTTTTATTATTTTAGGGGGAGCATTTTTTTTAAATAAAAAATGAAAAACAACAAGAGCATTAGTAGTTGTTTTATTAATTTTTTGAATTATAACAATTGTTGGTTTTGCGTTATTAGCTGTTGGTCAATATAAATATCAATGAACTAATGAAACAACTTTAAATTCACTAGTAAAAGTTAAGGATGCTAAAGATATTATTATTATTCCCAATCCTTATTATTTTGAGATTGAAGAATTTCATGAATTTTTAGTGGTGTTATCTGGTAAGAAAATTCATTCTGAAGCTATTGATTGATTTAAAAATTTTCTTTTTAAAGAATTTTATCAAAAGTTAATTAATTTAAAAGGAAATACTAATGAGTGAATTAGTGAAGTTGGTATTTGATGAGTTTTTCTTATTCAAGCAACATTGGTGTCTTTAATTGTTGCTTTTGATTATACTAGTTATGCTAGTCATTTAGTGAAGCCTTCTTTTGTTTTTAATAAACGAGAAAAAATTTTATTATTTGGTCAAAATTGGTTTCGAAAAACTTGGGTTTC
Organism: Spiroplasma endosymbiont of Asaphidion curtum; assembly: GCF_964031085.1. Classification (GTDB taxonomy): domain Bacteria; phylum Bacillota_I; class Bacilli_A; order Mycoplasmatales; family Nriv7; genus Nriv7. Next base: position 1,071,620 of record NZ_OZ035001.1, read on the forward strand.
TTTTAAACAACCAACAATTTGAAATGTTTTGCGAATTTCAATTTTTTTAATTTCATTATTTATTTTAATTGAAGTTATTTTGATTATTGCTAATTTTCTTAATAAAGATTTAGTAAATCTTTATGATTTGTTATCAAAATTTCCTTATGGTCATAATAATCCTAGAAATATTCTTGAAATTCTTGGACAACCACAAGAAATTATTCGTGAGACTTTTTTGATTGAAATTTTGGCACCGATTTATTATTATCCTAATTTACCAACTGTTTTTGTTGTTCAATTTGTACCAATTTTAGGTTTAACATTTTTAATAATTATTTGAAGTGTATCTTTTGTTCTTATTAAAAGGATATCTTATTTATCTCGTGGTTCAATAATCTTATTTTATACTTTTTTTCTGCCAATTCTTTTTGCTGGTTTATTTCTTTTTACATATTCACAAACTAATACTAATAATTTAATTGTTGTTGCTAATGATATGCTTTATAAACTTAAAGAAAAATATCCTGATTTTCAAGTTTCATATTATAAATCATCCTTATTTGGAGGGGCTATTTCTAATACTGGTGAGTGAATTGTATTTAGTGTTGAAATTATTGTTCTTGTTGTCTTTTCAATTATTATTTCCTTTTTGTTATGGAAAATTTATCAACAAGATAATTTAAAAATAAAAATGGCAATTCCTAATTTTATTTTAGAAAAGAAAAAAAGAGTTAAGAAAGTGCCAAATTGTAAAGTTAAGTGCAACTAAATTATTTTTCTAACCAAATATTCGATTGGTGAAAGATAATTTAGTATTTTTCTTGGTCTTTGGTTTAAAGACAATATAAATTTATGAACTGCATTTTTAGTAGTATTTGAAAAATTAAATTTTTTAGGAAATTTTTCTCTAATTAAACCATTAGTATTTTCATTAGTACCTCTTTGTCAAGGCGAATACGCATTAGCAAAATAAATTTTCACATTTAAATTTTTTTCAAGTTGTTGTCAATTAGAAAATTCTTTACCCCTATCAAATGTTATAGTCTTAACAAGATTATTTGGAAGAATTGATAAATAATGGCTAATGTTTTCGTTAACAACTTTAGTAGTTCTATTTTCAACTAACATTGCTAAAGTAAATCTTGATGTTCTTTCAACTAAAGTTATTAAACATGATTTACTTTTACCTCGTGATGATACTACAGTATCACCTTCTCAATGACCAACAGTTATACGATTATTAACATTAATATTTCGTTCTTTAATTGATTTACCATTAAATTTACCGCGATTTTCTTGAGATTTTCGTTTCTTACCTTTTCTTCTTAAATTTTTATTAGTAACTTTTTCAAGTAATCCAGAATAAATTCAATTGTAAATTGTTTTAAAACTAATAATTCATTCTTTATGAAAATTTTTAATTCTGCCATAAATTTGTTCAGGCGATCAACCTAATAGTAATTTTTGTTGTACATATTTTACTAATTCTCTATTTTTAAACTTATGAAAATAAACATGTGATTGTTTTCTGTTTTCTGCTTTATTTTGTGCAATTAATGAAAAATAATGATTACTATCTTTATTTCTATTGACTTCTCGAATAATAGTACTAATACTTCGATTAAGATTTTTAGCTATTTCACTAATTTTTACTTTAAACTTCAATTGATTTTCAATATAAATTCTTTCATATATGCCAAGATGTTTGTAACCCATATAAAAACTCCTTGCTTTGTTTTTTCTAAAATAAACTTAGCATCATGAAATTTTTATATGAGATTTTTTGCAATTTTATTTACTTGCACTTACAAGTATAATTCAGCAAACTAATAATTCATTCTTTATGAAAATTTTTAATTCTGCCATAAATTTGTTCAGGCGATCAACCTAATAGTAATTTTTGTTGTACATATTTTACTAATTCTCTATTTTTAAACTTATGAAAATAAACATGTGATTGTTTTCTGTTTTCTGCTTTATTTTGTGCAATTAATGAAAAATAATGATTACTATCTTTATTTCTATTGACTTCTCGAATAATAGTACTAATACTTCGATTAAGATTTTTAGCTATTTCACTAATTTTTACTTTAAACTTCAATTGATTCTCAATATAAATTCTTTCATATATGCCAAGATGTTTGTAACCCATATAAAAACTCCTTGCTTTGTTTTTTCTAAAATAAACTTAGCATCATGAAATTTTTATATGAGATTTTTTGCAATTTTATTTACTTGCACTTACAAGTATAATTCAGCATTAATAGAATATATAAACTCTTGACAATAATCTTTGCCAAACTCATCCACATTAACTCACATTTTCATTTCTAAAACTCCTCAAAAAATTGCAATAACTTAGTTAAATAACTCAACTAACATCGATAATTAACGGGCGGAGCATACGCTTTCCGCACCGTTTAAACACCATAAAAGCCAACTAAGATTTTTTTTACCCCTTATTTTTAAAACACCGTAAAACATCTTTAAAATGAATTTTTAAAATAATCAAAACTTACAACCTTTTTATCATGTTCTTTTTCCGCAACAAAAAAACCTAACAACTCATGACCTAAAATCAAATTAGATTCTTGTCCTTTATTATTAACCAAAACCAATTGATATTTACCATCTTTAATTATTCCAATACAAATAGAATTTTCATATTTCCCTTTGTAAACAAATTGTTTTGAAAATCAAATACCAGCAGGTTCATATAATCACGGAATTTTTGGTGCTTTAATAAGCATTGCCTTTTGTGTTTCTTTTAAAAGATATTTTTCAGTATTTAAAAAAATATTTTCAATATTTCGCATATGCATACCACCCTTACAATATTTAGTTATACTAAACTAAGTTATATTTAACTTAGTTACTTAGTCTTTTAACTTAGTTTAATTATTTCTCTTTAAACTTTTTCTTTAAACTAAATTAACATAACTTTTTAGTAAACTTTGTTTACTAAAAAACTTAGTTTATCAACAACAAGGCCCAAAAAAATATAAGGCATAACTAAAAATAATAAATATTAATTTAACCTTATATTTCTTGTAATAAATAAATGAGCTCGTATTTATTTATTAATTAACAGCAAGTTTGTAAAAACCAAAATCTTGTCATATTGTATATGGTTTCTACATTACTATCTTTATTTCTATTGACTTCTCGAATAATAGTACTAATACTTCGATTAAGATTTTTAGCTATTTCACTAATTTTTACTTTAAACTTCAATTGATTCTCAATATAAATTCTTTCATATATGCCAAGATGTTTGTAACCCATATAAAAACTCCTTGCTTTGTTTTTTCTAAAATAAACTTAGCATCATGAAATTTTTATATGAGATTTTTTGCAATTTTATTTACTTGCACTTACAAGTATAATTCAGCGAAAATAGATTATTGATGACTTTATCATATTGACGAGAATATCGTACTTATTTTCATCTTGGTAAAAGTTTTGATATTAGTGAAGCTAGTTGTTATCGAAATATCAAGTGAATTGAAGATATTTTAATCAAACATCCTGATTTTCAACAACTTGCTGGTAAAAAAGCATTAATAAATGATTATTTTAATGATAAAGCAATTATTATTGATGCTACAGAAACACCCATTCAACGCCCAAAAAAGACAAAAACAATCTTATTCAGGAAAAAAGAAAAAACACACTATTAAAACACAAGTAATTATTGAAAAAGAAAGCAAAATAATTATTGCAACAAATTTTTCTCTCGGTAAAAAGCATGATTTTTGTTTATTTAAAGAATCAAAAATCCCAATTTTAAAAAATACTAAATTAATAGTTGATAATGGTTATCAAGGAATACAAAAAATTCATAGTAATGTTCTAATACCTAAGAAAAAAACAAAGAAAAACCCTTTAAATAAAGAACAAAAACATAATAATAAATTAATTTCAAAAATGAGAATTATTATTGAAAATATTTTTGCTATTCTTAAAAAATTTAAAATTATTACTGAAAAATATCGTAATCGTAGAAAACGATTTAGTTTAAGATTTAATTTAATTGCTTCAATTTATAATTTGCAATTATAGATAACATAAAATATTTATTTAAAATTAAATTTAAATAATAAAATAATTTTTTGTTGTGTCAAAATTTACACATTTAATAAAATCCATAAGTATTAACCTAATAAAAGTTAGAAATTACTATATAGTATTTTTTATTTACAAATAATTTGTAATTATTTTAATAAGTAATGCAAGAAGTCTATTCTTTATGAAAATTTTTAATTCTGCCATAAATTTGTTCAGGCGATCAACCTAATAGTAATTTTTGTTGTACATATTTTACTAATTCTCTATTTTTAAACTTATGAAAATAAACATGTGATTGTTTTCTGTTTTCTGCTTTATTTTGTGCAATTAATGAAAAATAATGATTACTATCTTTATTTCTATTGACTTCTCGAATAATAGTACTAATACTTCGATTAAGATTTTTAGCTATTTCACTAATTTTTACTTTAAACTTCAATTGATTCTCAATATAAATTCTTTCATATATGCCAAGATGTTTGTAACCCATATAAAAACTCCTTGCTTTGTTTTTTCTAAAATAAACTTAGCATCATGAAATTTTTATATGAGATTTTTTGCAATTTTATTTACTTGCACTTACAAGTATAATTCAGCAATTTTAAATAAATATTTTATGTTATCTATAATTGCAAATTATAAATTGAAGCAATTAAATTAAATCTTAAACTAAATCGTTTTCTACGATTACGATATTTTTCAGTAATAATTTTAAATTTTTTAAGAATAGCAAAAATATTTTCAATAATAATTCTCATTTTTGAAATTAATTTATTATTATGTTTTTGTTCTTTATTTAAAGGGTTTTTCTTTGTTTTTTTCTTAGGTATTAGAACATTACTATGAATTTTTTGTATTCCTTGATAACCATTATCAACTATTAATTTAGTATTTTTTAAAATTGGGATTTTTGATTCTTTAAATAAACAAAAATCATGCTTTTTACCGAGAGAAAAATTTGTTGCAATAATTATTTTGCTTTCTTTTTCAATAATTACTTGTGTTTTAATAGTGTGTTTTTTCTTTTTTCCTGAATAAGATTGTTTTTGTCTTTTTTTGGGCGTTGAATGGGTGTTTCTGTAGCATCAATAATAATTGTTTTATCATTAAAATAATCATTTATTAATGCTTTTTTACCAGCAAGTTGTTGAAAATCAGGATGTTTGATTAAAATATCTTCAATTCACTTGATATTTCGATAACAACTAGCTTCACTAATATCAAAACTTTTACCAAGATGAAAATAAGTACGATATTCTCGTCAATATGATAAAGTCATCAATAATCTATTTTCTAATGATAATTTATTATTTTTACCACCTCTTTTAAACTTTTTTAACTCAGCTTCTTTTAAAATATTTAACATTTTATTAAAAGTACTTTGCTTTATTCCAGTTAATCGTAATAATTCTTTATCATTAATAAAATTAAATTTATCAAATTTCATAATCTTAAATTCCTTATAATTTCTATTTTAAATATATTTTATAGGAATTTTGTTTAATAAATAAGTAATGCAAGAAGTCTATTATTTAATTGTCATCAGAATCAATACTTTTAAGCAATAAATAACTATTTTTAATTTCGCGCATCATATGATTTATTCCTGATTTAGAAATCATACCGTGATAAATATTTTCATATAAATCACAAAGCTCATTTAGCGAAGCTTCAGGATTATCTAACCGTAAATTAGCAATTTGCTGAGTTTTTAACGATAACTTTAAAAAATAATCATTTTCTTTTAAAAAATTAATCATCTTAATTTTTTCAATAGCCGCTTTATTAGTTTTTTGTTGATTAGAAATTTCAATATTTGTTAAACGATTAATACTATTATACATATCCCGTGAAATCCGTTCATTTTCAAACGATAATAGTGAAAGACTTGCATCAATTAATTTTAAAAAATCAGCAATTTCAGTTGATTTTTTTAAATAAATTAAAGGTTTTTTACGACGATAAATGCGTTTAAATTTAAAACCAAAACTATTTATTAGTAATTGTAACTTCCTAATAAACAAAATATCAATTCCTTGGATTTCTAAATGATAATTACTAATCCTTGGAGAATTAACACTACCAGTAGCAATAAATGCTCCCGCAATAAATGCTCTTTTTGATATCTCACTCGTTAATCTTCCAAAATTAACAACTAATTCATTTCGTTTAATATCATAACTAATATCTTTATCATTAATGATTAAAGAAATAATATGCGAAAGATCTAACTTATATATAATAGTTTTAATTCCCGTTGTCAAAATTTCTGGATAATAATTATAAATTTCAGCAATTAATTTTTTAACAAAAATAGCAACGGTTTTATTAGAACATTCAAAAATTAATTGCTTACGATTAAATATCGCTAACGATTTTATTAATCCCAATAAAATAGCTTGCTTTGCTGGATGACTAAATTCCTTTTTCATAATTTCTTGCTTAACAATTTTAGAAAAAGACATCACTATTAATCACTCCATTCATAAAACTGCTATTAATTAAGCATCTGTTACAATTTTAATTTATCTAAATATTTTATTGCTTCTTGAGCAGCAATCGCACCATCACCAACAGCAGTCGCAATTTGTCTTAAAACTGTCTGACGAACATCACCAATTGCAAATATTCCCAAAACACTAGTATGCATTATTTCATTAGTAATAATATAACCATTTTCATCACAAATTTTCAAGTCTTTAACAAAATTAGAAATTGGTGTTGAACCAATATAAGGAAAAATTGCACTAGCATCAATTACTTGTTGCTCTTTTGTCACAGTATGTTCAATAACAACTTGTTCAAGAGAATTTTTACCAATAACTTCTTTAACAACATAATTTAATAGTCATTCAATTTTATTATTATTTTGAGCAATCGTTAACGCTCCTTTCGAAGCCCGAAATTCATTTCGGCGATGTACTAAATATAACTTTCTAGCAAACTTAGTTAAATATACCGCTTCTTCAATAGCAGAATCACCTCCGCCAACAACAACAATATCCTTATTACGAAAAAATGCTCCATCACAAACCGCACAGTAAGAAACTCCGTGACCATATAATCTCTTAGCACCATCCACTAATAACTCATTTTCAACAGTTCCCGTAGCAATAATAACTGCTTTAGCAACCCATATTTTACCATTTTCACCAGTAATAATCTTATTATCACCATCGGATGCAATTTCAATATTTTTTACCTTAGTAGCTTCATATCCAGCGCCTAATTTTCTAACTTGCATATCCATTGCTAATGACAAGTCAGGTCCTAATATTTTATCAAAACCCGGATAATTTTCAATATCATAAGTTTTTACCATTTTTCCTCCGGGAGGACCTTCATTAATAAGAAGTACTTTTAACTCCGCACGACATGCATAAATCGCACTAGCAAATCCACCAGGACCGGCACCAATAATAATTAAATCAATATCAGTATTAATATTGTTTTTCATATAATCACCTAATTTGTCTTCATTTACGAACGCTAATAATTTGTGCAAAAATTATCAAACTAATTCCGATAATAACACCAAGTCCTAAAAATATATAAGTACCCACATAATCATAAGGAAATAAAATATCACTTTCATCACGAAACATTTCCAAAATAATTCGCACCATACTATACATAACTACATAACTTCCAGTTTGAACACCAACTCGTGTCATTCAATATTTATCTGGATTAGCATTTTTTTCTAAAGGTTTAGCATCTTGAGTTCATAATTGTTTAATTCTTATTCATTGATTTTTAAATCATCGTTCCATAAGTCTAAAAAATGGATTATTAGCTTTTAAATGCGGTTCTGGATATTTTCTTACTACCGTTAACTTTTTTGTTTTACTCGGAGTTTGTTCAAAATAAGCTTGATTTCAACAATTTAACTTTCAAAGACGATGATAATAAATTTTTTTAAACGGTGTTGCCCATTTTTTTTCACTTTCCAATAATTCCACATCTTTTTCTCAAAGCGGAATAAATTTTTTAGGATATTTCTTTCAAGGTTTAACACTATTTCACATACCAATTTTAGGAATAACAAAAGTAATTAGTACCCAAGAAAATAAATTAATTAATGATTCATACAAAAACAAAGGATGACGAACAATCCCAATTCCTTCAGCTGGACTACCATCTAAATTAGCTTTTCTTAAATTTTCTAATAATCAATTCGGTAATCAATTTAATGAAGTAGTTATCTGTCCTAAAAGTTCATGATTAAAAAAATTACCTCATCGCCCAATAACTTGCCCTAATAAAATATTTGGAATAATGGCATCAGCAAATATTCATAACGATATTTCATATTTTTTAGAATAATGCCGAAATCAAAAATAACCAACAATAACACCAGCAATAACACCACCATGAACTGCTAATCCTGGTTCTCAAATCATAAAATAACCTCAAAACCCATACTGATCAATAATAGGACTATTAATTTTTCCAATAATTGAAGAACCAAAAATTGCACTCGGAACAGTTAAAAAAATACTTCATTCAAATGGTTCAGTCGGAATCTCACGGCGCTTTAATTTAATCCAAGAAGCTAAAATCGAAACAATTATTCCTAAAAGAATAAAAAGCGGATAAAATCTTAAAATACCATTAGTCCCTGGAATTTCATTAGGTACTCAATTTGAATATATATTCATCATTTTTACTTTTACACTTAAACCTTTCTCTTATGTTTTAAGTTCACTATCAATTTGGTTAATAAATAACTCAGAACTATTTATACCTTCATTTTGCAACTTAATATTAATAACAGCTGCTTCAATTAATTCTGAAATATTTCTTCCTAAAGTTACCGGAATCGTAATCGCTGGAATTTTAATACCAAAAATTTCTTCTCTATCAATTTCTGTTTGCACACGATTTAAATTAGCAAAATACTCACTATCAGCCAACTTTAAATTAACAATAATATCAATATCAGTAACTTCCAAAGTTGTTCTTGAACCATACATCTTCGTTAAATTTAAAATTCCAATACCTCTAATTTCAATATGATGCTTTAACTTTTCATCACTACGACCAATAACTTTATTAACATATCTTTGCAAAACAATCGCATCATCACCAACAAATAAATGTCCTTTTTTAACTAATTCTAAAGTATTTTCTGATTTTCCAATTCCACTATCACCTTTAATTAAAACTCCCAAACCATAAATATTAATTAACGATGCATGAACCATTTCCATTGGTGCTAAACGATTATCAATGTAACTAACAATAATATTATAAAAATCATTAGAAGAATAATTAGCCTCAATAACAGGAAAATTTATTTCTTTAGCATATTCTACTAATACTGGTTCATTAAAACGAATACTAGTAAAAATGGCTGGAACATCTTGATTAATAAGCTTCTCATAACGATCCTTTCGCTCTGTTGCTGGTAACTTATTAATATATTCATTCTCTTTACCACCTAATAAAACAATCCGATGCTTACGACTAGTTTCATCAGAAATAAAACCTGCTAATTCTAATCCTGCACGATTAATGCCTCCAATTTCAATTTCTCGTTCCAACACTTGTTCATCACCAGACAATAATGATAAATTAAATTTTTCCACAACTTCTCGTAAAGTTAATACTTTTTTATTCATAATAACATCACCTATCATTTCATATAATTTAATGTTTTCTATTAAATATAATATCACAAAATTAATAAAGAACACACCCAAATAACTACGACATCAAATTCTCCTAAATTAAAAAATGTATCATTTTAAGATGCATTCATATTTTATATTAGACTTGGTACATAACTATAACTAGCTTAATTCAAAATTATATATTCCTGAAATTAAATTAAATCGTAATCCAAATCTTCTAATCTTATTGTGATAACGATAAACTAGTATTTTAAATCTTTTTAATCTAGCAAAAACATGTTCAATGGCAATTCTAACTTTACTTAAAAAGCTATTATATTCCTTTTTATCTGGATTTAAAGGATTATTTTTACTCTTTTTAATTGGCAATAATGTATTTTTATGAACATTTTGCAAACCTTGATATCCTGAATCAGCAATTAATTCTAATTTTGGATTTATAAGTGTATTTGATTTTAAAAATAACTTATAATCATGAATACTGCCATAACAAAAATCTACTGAAATAATTTTATTGTTAAATAAATCAATAATTATTTGCGATTTTAATGAATGTTGCCTTTTCTTACCAGAAAATAATAATTTTAGTTTTTTTTAATTCTTTCAATTGGAATTTCTGTAGCATCAATTGCTAATAAATTATTATTAGTACCCTTATTTTCCAATAATATCTTTTTGCCAGGTATATGAAAGTGACTATTTTTTATTAGAATATTTTCAACTCAAAAGATATTACGAATACAACTAACATGACTAATATTATATTTTTTTTGCAATAATACGATATGTACTATATTCTTTTCAGTATTCTAAAGTCATAAGTAATCTTTGCTCTATTGATAATTTATTTGGTCTACCACCAATTTGTTTTTGTTTAGCTTCAGCTTCTTTTAAAATTTCTACCATTTTCATGAAAGTTTTATATTTTATGCCGATTAGACTATAAAATTCATTTTCGTCTTTGTATTTATCTAACATTTGTACTTCACCTAGGAAATAATATTATCAAAATAGTAAATAAAATTAAAGGTTATGTACCAAGTCTAATATCTAAAATAATTTGTAAATCAGTTACTTTATCAAGCGGAGTTTCAATGACATTATCAATTAATAGACTTCTTGCATAACCTAGTTAATTGTTATCAAAATTATTTTAGATTTTAGAAAAATGTTTATTTTAAAGTGGTTAAATTTAAAATTTTTATTATTTTAATAGGTTATGCAAGAAGTCTAATAAATTATCAATAACTTGTTCTTTAATATCTTCATTTTCTTTAACTATCCCCAAATCAATTTCATTTAAAACAACATTTTCCAATGCTTTAGTTGCTCCAGCAATATCACCAGTTTCATTACTAGTACTATCACAAGCCACAATAACTACAATTGGTAATATTGTTAAACAAATGATTATTGCTATTTTCAAACGAATTTTCATTAATAGTCACCTACTTTATATTTAATTTAATATTATCATTAATTTGATAAACTTTTCTTAAATATTCAGCCGTATATGAATTTTTATTACTATTAATTACTTGCTCTGGTGTTCCTATAACAATTACTTCCCCACCATACTTACCACCATTAGGTCCTAAGTCAATAATATAATCACCTAACTTAATAACATCTAAATTATGTTCAATAACAAGAACCGTATCACCATTATTAACAATGCGACTAAGAACTGATAATAATCTTTTAACATCATCAATATGTAATCCCGTTGTTGGTTCATCTAAAATAAATAGTGTTTTTCCAGTTGCTCTTTTTTGTAAGTAAGTTGCTAATTTAACTCTTTGAGCTTCACCACCAGATAATTGGGTTGTTGGTTGTCCTAACTTAATATATCCCATACCAACATCAAGTAAGGTTTGTAATTTAACATTAATTTTCGGAATATTTGCAAAAAACGCTTGCGCCTCAATAACTGACATATTTAAAACATCATAAATATTTTTCCCTTTATATTTAACTTGTAAAGTTTCATCATTATAGCGCATTCCTTCGCATATTTCACAAGTAACAAAAACATCTGGTAAAAAATGCATCGCAATTTTAATAATTCCTGCTCCCTGACAGCGTTCACATCTGCCACCACGAACATTAAAAGAAAACCTTCCTTTAAGATAACCTTGAGTTTTAGCTAAAGGCGCTGCAGCAAATAAATCACGAATATCATCAAAAACTGAAGTATAAGTTGCTGGATTACTATGCGGTGTCCTTCCAATCGGTTCTTGCGAAATATTAACAACTTTATCAATATTATCCATTCCCTTAATATTTTGATGCTTACCCGGACGATTAACCTTTTGCCCTAAATTTCGTAGCAGATTTTTATATAACACTTCATTTACTAAAGTTGATTTCCCACTGCCAGAAACCCCTGTAACAACAATAAGTTTTCCTAAAGGAACAGTAACATCAATATTTTTTAAATTATTTTCTCTTGCTCCAATAATAGTAATTTTCTTACCATTCCCACTTCGCCGCTTTTTCGGAATCGTAATCGTTTCTTGATGTGATAAATATCTCCCTGTAATTGACTTTTCACTAGCGATAATATCAGCCATTGTTCCCACAACAATAATTTCGCCCCCAAATTTACCAGCTTTAGGACCAATATCAACAAGTCAATCAGCTTGATGCATCATATCTTCATCATGTTCAACAACAATAACCGTATTTCCTAAATCTCGTAACGATTTTAAAGTTTTAATTAATCGGTCATTATCTTTTTGATGTAAACCAATTGAAGGTTCATCTAATACATATAATACTCCTGTCAATTTTGAACCAATTTGCGTTGCTAAACGAATTCGTTGGGCTTCACCACCAGATAATGATTGGGCCGCTCTTGATAAATTTAAATATCTTAAACCAACATCATTTAAAAAACTTAAACGATTAACTAATTCATTAATAACTAACTTAGCAATCTCTTGTTGTTGTTCTGATAATTTTAAACTAAGAATATAATCTAAACTTTCATCAATATCTAAATTAGTAAATTCATTAATATTTATCGTTCCTACTTTAACACATAATGCTTTAGGATTTAATCGTGCTCCTTTACAAGACCAACAAGTTTTTTCACTCATAAATTTCCGATAATATTCACGACGCATTTCATTAACAGTTTCAACAAAGCGTCGTTCAATAATACTAGCAACACCTTCAATATAGTCATAACTTTTATAAGTATTATTACTACTAGATACTAAAGTATAATTTAATTGTTCATCACTACCATACATTAAATAATTAATTTGTTCATCACTAAGATTTTTAATCGGTTGATCTAAGTCAATACCATATTCTTTACAAATAATTTTTAATTTCTGTCATTCTAAACTATCACCACCAATAAAATTTTTATAAAATTCAATCCCACCTTGATTAATTGAAAGATTACGATTAGGAAATAATAAATCTTCATCAACTTCCAAACGAATCCCAATACCCTTACATTCAGAACATGCCCCCATTGGTGCATTAAAAGAAAACAAACGGGGTTCTAACTCCGGAATTGTAAAACTACATTGGTTACAAGCATGATTTTGCGAAAATAATAATTGCTCCTTACTATTAACAAGGATAACTTTTGCTAATCCTTTACTATACTTTAATGATTTTTCTAAACTATCATGAATATTAGATCAAACATTATCATCATCACTTAATTTAATACGATCAACAATAATATCAATATTATGCCGTTTATTTTTATCTAATTGAATATCATCATCTAATGAATAAGTGTGGTTATTAACCTTAACGCGTAAAAATCCTTCGTGTCGCAAAGTTAAAAACAACTCATAATGCGTCCCTTTTTTATCAATAACTACTGGCGACAAAATTTCAATGCGTTCTTCCATTGTTACTTGTTTTAATCGTTTAATCATTTCCTTAATTGTCATTGCTTTAATTAAACCATGACCATTAATACAGTATGGTAACCCCACACGAGCATATAATAATCGTAAATAATCATATATTTCCGTCACCGTTCCCACAGTACTACGAGGATTATTACTAGTAGTTTTTTGATCAATAGAAATTGCTGGTGATAGTCCTTCAATAGAATCAACATCAGGTTTTTCACTATTACCTAAAAATTGTCGGGCATATGCCGACAATGATTCCATATATCTTCTTTGTCCTTCAGCATAAATCGTATTAAAGGCTAACGATGACTTCCCACTGCCAGAAACGCCAGTAAAAACAATTAACTTATTTTTAGGAATTGTTAAATCAACATTTTTTAAGTTATGTTCTCTAGCTCCTTTTACAATTATATATTTTGTTGCATCATCCATCAAATCACCTCCAATAGTTAATTAGCAAATGCTAATTAATTTGATTATTATATTTTTCTTTTCACGGCATTAATACTCTAAATAGTAATGGCAATGATATTATCATTAAAGGATACACAAAAATAAAAACATAAATTAAATTATATATTAATGCATAACCTCAAACACTAAAACCATCTCACGCATAATTGTCAAAATATAATACCCCTGATAATACATCGCATATATATATAATAATACAAATAACTGTTATTATAAAGGAAATTTTAATGTTAGCATTAAACCGCTTTTTAAAATTAATATTCACTATTCCTATTAAAGAAGGCATAATCATAGGAATAAAATAATCTAGTAAATATTGTCAAGGATTAATAATTGCCCCTTGGGGAATAATAATTAATGAAACTAAAGCACTAATAACACCAGTTACGATTCCATGTCAAAAACTAACAACAAAAGCAATTAAAAATACCGGTCAATACTTTAAACCAATACTCCCCCCCATTGGTAATTTAGGAAAAAATATCATCAGATAATCTAAAATTAATGATAAACTAACAAAAAAAGCGATTAATACTAAATCAAATGTTTTTCAATGGCAAATTTTAAAGCATCGTTTTTTAATCATTTTAAAATCAATATTAAATTTTATTGTCTTTTGGTAACTTAATAACCAAATTAATATTAAATTAGCAATTAAAAATAATAATAAAATCACAATAACTGCAATTTTAATAAGTAAAACAATTTTATTATTAATTAATTGTGTATTTCTAACATTAGAAGAAAAAATGCTTAAAAATTTTTCTTCCGAACTTATCGTTATTAACATTATTACTCCAACAATTAAGAAACAAAAAATTACATTAATTAACATTAAAATTCAACGATAAATTTTATTAGTCTTATTTACTTCTTGCACCATTTTTAGCCTCCTTAATGATAGCAAGAAATCTAATATATTTTGAAATATACAAGACTTCTTCCGCTAGTATATTACCTAGTTCAAGTTCCAAGAGTATCTCTCAGGCAAAATGCCACCTCTGTCTTATATCAATTGATATATCCATATAATATTATCAAAATAGTAGATAAAATTAAAGGTTATGTACCAAGTCGGTCGCGTTTAGTTTTCTTAGGTATTGTTTTGAAGAAGTAAAACAATCAGCTAATTATATTATTTAATTACTAAACTACACACCTTTCTTGTTATTGTCATTTTTATTCATCATCATTCTATCATATTATTGAATTTTTACACAATAAAAATTATTAATAATTAAATTTTCACTAATATTATATTGCTGAATTATACTTGTAAGTGCAAGTAAATAAAATTGCAAAAAATCTCATATAAAAATTTCATGATGCTAAGTTTATTTTAGAAAAAACAAAGCAAGGAGTTTTTATATGGGTTACAAACATCTTGGCATATATGAAAGAATTTATATTGAGAATCAATTGAAGTTTAAAGTAAAAATTAGTGAAATAGCTAAAAATCTTAATCGAAGTATTAGTACTATTATTCGAGAAGTCAATAGAAATAAAGATAGTAATCATTATTTTTCATTAATTGCACAAAATAAAGCAGAAAACAGAAAACAATCACATGTTTATTTTCATAAGTTTAAAAATAGAGAATTAGTAAAATATGTACAACAAAAATTACTATTAGGTTGATCGCCTGAACAAATTTATGGCAGAATTAAAAATTTTCATAAAGAATGAATTATTAGTTTTAAAACAATTTACAATTGAATTTATTCTGGATTACTTGAAAAAGTTACTAATAAAAATTTAAGAAGAAAAGGTAAGAAACGAAAATCTCAAGAAAATCGCGGTAAATTTAATGGTAAATCAATTAAAGAACGAAATATTAATGTTAATAATCGTATAACTGTTGGTCATTGAGAAGGTGATACTGTAGTATCATCACGAGGTAAAAGTAAATCATGTTTAATAACTTTAGTTGAAAGAACATCAAGATTTACTTTAGCAATGTTAGTTGAAAATAGAACTACTAAAGTTGTTAACGAAAACATTAGCCATTATTTATCAATTCTTCCAAATAATCTTGTTAAGACTATAACATTTGATAGGGGTAAAGAATTTTCTAATTGACAACAACTTGAAAAAAATTTAAATGTGAAAATTTATTTTGCTAATGCGTATTCGCCTTGACAAAGAGGTACTAATGAAAATACTAATGGTTTAATTAGAGAAAAATTTCCTAAAAAATTTAATTTTTCAAATACTACTAAAAATGCAGTTCATAAATTTATATTGTCTTTAAACCAAAGACCAAGAAAAATACTAAATTATCTTTCACCAATCGAATATTTGGTTAGAAAAATAATTTAGTTGCACTTAACTTTACAATTTGGCATTTTTTAATATCGATTTTATTAACTAACTGATATTTTTAAATGCTTACTATCTTTTCTTTTTAAGAATAACAATATGCACCCCGCTAATACTGCTAATAATGAGACAACAAGAATCATTGTTAAAACAATTTGATATCCCGTTTGGCTAGAAAATTTTTCTTCTTTACCATCAACAATCTCAACAATTTCATAACGATTATAAACAACAGAAGCAATATGTCAAAATCAAGCATCAGGAGAAAAAGAAATTAAAGAAATAAATGCTACCATTAAACCATAATTTTTTTCAGGAATATTTAATTCATTAATTACTGCTCAACGATTAGTTACTAAACATCAACAAGTTATTCCTAAAAGAATAAACATCACTGAAACAATAATTTGAATTGTAATTCTTCCAACAACTCCAAAATTATTAATTGTTGTTCCAAACCCAGGAGTAATAATGGCAATCAAAATTAAACAGCTATTTATTACTAGTCCCAAAGTAATAAAGAGAATGTATTTTTCTCAGCGATCAGCCATATTTCCAGCAAATGAAGAGACAGCAAACCGTGAGAGATAAGTTCTAATGATTCCTAAAATAAATGTTACCACACTAGCAACTTTTAAACTATTTTCTAAGTAATTAATAAAAACGCTTAAACCTGATTGAAACATATAAACACCTAAAATTAATAGTGTTACTAACCACACCTTAATATTACCAATAATAAGTCGTAATTCATCTCACTTAAAAGCAAAAACTTTCGTTTTTTTCTTTTCTTCAACAAATAACATTGTTAAAACACAAACAATTAAAGCTGTTGCTGATAAAACTCAACATAAAGCAGGAAATGCTCAATTATCTAAACTTGTTGCTTTTAAAATAAAATAAATCGCATAAGAAAAACCAACAATTAAAGCACCAAATAAACCATTAATACTGCCTAATAAACCATTAACTGTTCCTTGTTGCTTGTCGGTTGCTTGTTGTGACAATAATTTTCATAATGCTGATCAAAAAATAAATCCTGTTGCTAACCCTCAAATAACAAATATCGCTACTAACTGACTAAAAATAGCTTCTTCAGTACCTTGCATAAACGGAATTGCTCCATATCAAAAACCAACGCCACCAATCATTGCTAAACCACTAACAATTAATAACTTTAAACTAACTTTATCAGCAAGATAACCACCAAATAAATATGATGGCAATAAAACATACCCATATATTGCAAGAGCACTAGTAAATTTTCCTTCACTAATACCAAACTCAGTATGAATATTAGAAAAAACATTTTTTAAATAAAAAGGCAATGTCATTGACAATACATCTGCCATTGCTAAAATAGCAATAGCTCATATTTTTTTACTGCCAAAACTATGAAAAACTCTCACAAAAGATGAATTTTTTAGTTTTGTCATTTTCTTACTCCTCTCAAATATAAACTTATAAATTTATCCTAACATAAGATTTAGCAAAACATCTTTCATTTAAAAGAAAAAATGTCATTTATTTAAAAATAACATTTTTTCTTTTTTTATTCACTAACTAATAAAACATAATCAACGATTCTTAAATCAAAAAGTTTATTGCCTCCCGAATATGAAATTGCTGATTGTAAATCCTGATTAACTTCTCTCAACTTCGAAGCAATATTTCCTTCAATCGGAACAAAAATTCTCTTGCCTTCAATATTATCATTATTTTTTTTATTAAAGGCACTAGCTGAACCATAATATTCTTTCAAAAATTGACCATCAACTTGAACAGTTTTCCCTGGCGATTCTTCCAATCCTGCTAATATCGCTCCCACCATACAAATTGTTGCCCCAAATCTAATCGCTTTAGCAATATCACCATGTTCGCGTAAACCACCATCTAAAATAATTGGTTGTTTAATCGTATTAAAAATGTCTAAACAAGCTTTGGGCTGTCATCCAGCTGTGCCAAAACCAGTCTTTAACTTTGTCGTGCAAACTTTTCCGGGACCAATACCAACTTTAACACAATCAGCTCCTCAAGAAACTAAATCTTGTGCTGCTTCAGCCGTAGCAATATTTCCCGCAATAACAAATGTTTGTGGTAAATGAATTTTAATGTATTTAAGTATCTTTTCCATATATTGCGAATGTCCATGAGCAATATCAATAGTAATAAAATCAGGAATTAAATTTTTTGCTTTTAATTCATCAATGACATTATAATCCTCTAATTTAATTCCTAAACTAATTGAACTATAAAGATTTTGGGCTTTCATTTTAGCAACAAAAGCCACATTATCAAACTCAAAACGATGCATAATGTAAAAATAATTATTTTTAGCTAAAAATAATGCCATTGTTTCACTAATAACTGTTGTCATATTAGCAGGAACAATTGGTAACTTAAATTTAAATTTACCTAACTGCACACTAGCATCACAGTCTTTCCTTGATTCAACAATACATTTTTTAGGTAATAACCGAATATTTTCAAAATTATAATATTCTCTTTTCATACTTTTCTCCTTAAACATTAACTACTATTTTCAATTCATTGATGAATCATTTTACAATATTGCTCATAATTTTTACTTCATAGTAAATCATGCGCATCATCAATGAAATATAGTAAATGAGCCCACATTAACTTTTTAATTTTTTTTGATTACTAAACGGATGATTATTACTTTGTAATAACAAAACTTTTTTATTTGAACTTTTAAGTTTTCAATACGATTTATTAATTAAAGAGTTCATTTGTAACCGATATCATAATAAAAACGGTTTATTTTCAAAATATTTCTTAATTTGTAACTGATAAGCTTTATTCTTACTAATTAATTTCTCCGCCAAAACAACTGGTAACTTACCATTACGTTCAAATCAAAAACCATACAATGAAATAAATTTTGTTTTCAAATCACTATCAAGATAATTAAGATTACTAATTACATTCAATAATATTATCCCAGTAACCGGTGCTTTATTACTAAGACAAGATATAATATCAGCACCTAATCCTTGTCCAAGCAAGTAAATTTGTTGATGAGGATATTTGTCATTAAATAAATTAATAATTGTTACTAAATCTTTAATATTACTTCCTAATGTTACTTTTTTATTAGCGATTTCATTATGATGATATCGTAAATCAAACGCTAAAAAATTATACCCAATTTTTTAAAAATAATCAATATAAAACTTAAAATGGGTCGCGTTTAGTTTTCTTAGGTATTGCTTTGAAGAAGTAAAACAATCAGCTAATTATATTATTTAATTACTAAACTAACCATACCTTTCTTGTTATTGTCATTTTTATTCTTTTTTATTTTATCATATTTATTGAATTTTTACACAATAAAAATTATTAATTATTATTAAATTTTAACTAATATTTTTACTTACTTAGATCTATTATATTTATTTGTTACAGCATTACCTTTATAATTAATTCAACTATCATCATTTTTATTATTATATTTATTTCATAATGAATTTTTATATATTTCTTTTCTGATTTCTATTTCTGAATTAATATTTTCATTAATATAATGTAATACATTTAATTTGTTTAAATTTGCCATTCTTAAATGTAATAGGTTATTTAAATTCTTATGATTATATATTTTTGCTCCGTATCCTAATTGTTGTTTTACTAAATGCGATACATCACTTTCAATGCTACAACCGATATTTCATTCTAAATTTTGATTATGAATACCTTGCTTATTATTACTGAAATAATTACTCGCCTTCATTAAATTTGTTTTAATATCTTTATTTAATTCATTTTTAGCAACATTACGAATGTTTTTGATTAATTCTTGATGATTTCCATCCTTATATAATTTAATTCAACTATTTAGTGTTACTTTACGATTTTCAAAAATAATATTAAATGCTGTTTGTTTTAATTTTTTAATAGCATGATAACCATCCAAAATATATCTAACATTACCAAAACTATTGGCAATTTCTCTAATTCAAGTATCACCATCGCCACAAACAATTATTTTGTCATAATTAATATTTACATAATGTTTTTGTAATTCTTTAATTAATAAATCACGATAATTCATTGTATTTATTCGTTTACCAATTTTTAACATTAGAAAATGACCTCGTTTGTTTTCTAATTCTCTACGAGCATTTTTGTATTTTTTTTCTTTATGTCCGGTATGAAAAGTAACTAAACGAATTCTTTGGTCTTGTTTAACTTTATGGTCTAATGTCGCTAAAAATGTCTCATCTAGTTGAATATATAAATCCTTATTTTTGACATCAATTCTAGTTTTAGTTTCTTTTTCTGCTAGTTGAAAATATTCAACAATATCATATTTATTTAAAATATTTGAAATACTAGCTTTTGAAATATAACAATGATTTAGAGCATCTAAAACATCACGATAGCGTTTACCATCACCTAAAAGACTTAAAACTTTAAATTGGACATCAAAATAAATGCGTTGTTTAGGCGATAAACCAATTTCTTTATCTAATAAACATACATATTCAAATTTACCTGATTTTTGATTTCAATATTTATATCGGCGTCGTTTAAAAACAACTTCACCAAAAATTGTAATAATTGTTCTTGTTGCAAAATGAACTACTTTATAACCTTGTTTTAACCGATAATGATATTTATATAAGTATTCATCTAATTTTTCATATTCGTTAGCCAATTGTTCACATTTATTGGTGTACATATTTTTATGGGTTGCGAATAAACTGAATCAATGCTTGTTTTCTAAGATTTTTAAATTATTATTAATTTTTAGCATAATAAATTACCTTTCTTGATAGTAATTTTAATAAAGTTTGGTCAGCTTATTTTTTTCTTTAATGATAAATGTTTTTTAGAACTAGTATTTAATATCCTGAAAAAATGATAGAAATTCTTATTTAATTGTTTATAATTAATTTGTATTAATTAAACTTTACAAACTTAAGAAAGGACGCTGATTACTTGGTAAATTTTATTAATTAGTAAAAATTCACGAAAGGGATTTAATTAATATGAAAAAATTATTAGGAATCTTAGGAACAATAACAATAGCCGGGGGCGGAATGGTGGGACTTGTTGCCAATGCCCAGACTCTAGCAAAAAATGAAATTAATTATTTAAAAAAAAGCAGTAATAATTTAGAAAATTTAAAAAGAAATAAAAGACAAAATATTAATTTAGAAAAAGAAAATAAATTAGAAAAATTAAGTAACGAACAAACCCAAAATATTAATTTAGAAAAAGAAAATATAATTAAAAAAGATAATTTAAATAACTTTACATTATCAAAAACTTTAAATATTAACTATGATGTAAAAAAATATTTTAAAGAATTATGCTTAATTCTTACTGAATTGGCTAAAAAAGAAGTAATTTTGTCTGTTAATGATGATAAAAATGCCCCCGTTTCTTGTAATACAAATTTTTTTGTATTAAATAGAAATACTAGTTTTAATTATTTTAGAATACCTGTGTTAATAGATGGTAGAGGGCTTGAATTAGTTTTTAGAACTTCTGATTTATATTTACAAGGTTTTATAAATAATATAGATAATAATAATCATACAGAAAGACATTATTGATTTTTTGATGATGCTTTAATACGAGAAATTAATGATGTAGTAGAGAATCATAATTTAGGTTTTGATTCAAACTATAACACGCTTTTGCCTTCCAATGAAGCAAATATTGGTTGAACAGGAATACAAGATGCTTTTTTTCAGCTTACTAATATAGGAACAAGCAGGCCACCGGCATTGGCAATTATTAGAGGTTCTTTAGCGCGGGTTATTTTAGCAACAGCAGAAAGTATTCGTTTTAGACAAGTACGAAATAATATAATAGAAAATTATGATACTCAATCACCAACTAGTAGTTGAGGACATTATCGAACCATTATAACAAATTGAGGTTCTATAACACAAGATGCTATAAATTACTTATCTCAAAATGGAAATTTAAATAACTTTGTAAACATAGGAAATATTCTTATTTTTTCAATAGCTATGTATAACCATTTAAATAGTTGTCACATTTTAAGATCAGAAACTTGTATGGAAGAAAATGGTATACATTGAAATAATTTGTATCATTTAGATTTACAAGGATGAGGAAATGAAAAAATTACACTACCAAACAATGTTAAAGTAACATCAATAAAAGTTTTAGATAAAGATAGTTCTGAAAACAATAATTTAAAAAAAGGATCTATATATGTGGGAACAACTAATGGTGTTTATTTTAAAAGTTATAATAAAAATGATAACAACAATATAATGAATTTTAAATTTGATGATTTAAATTTTCCAATAACTGATATAGAATTAGATAATAAAGGGAGTGCTTATGTTGTTAACAATAAAGGAGAAGTTTATCATTTAGATTTACAAGGATGAGGAAATGAAAAAATTACACTACCAAACAATGTTAAAGTAACATCAATAAAAGTTTTACAAAAAAATAGTGAAAGTAAAAGTTTAGGTGCAGGAGACATTTATTTCACAACAACTAATGGTGTTTATTTAAAACATGGAGCAGGCCAAATTGATAAATTTGATGATTTAAATTTTCCAATAACTGATATAGAATTAGATAATAAAGGGAGTGCTTATGTTGTTAATAATAAAGGAGAAGTTTATCATTTAGATTTACAAGGATGAGGAAATGAAAAAATTACACTACCAAACAATGTTAAAGTAACATCAATAAAAGTTTTACAAAAAAATAGTGAAAGTAAAAGTTTAGGTGCAGGAGACATTTATTTCACAACAACTAATGGTGTTTATTTAAAACATGGAGCAGGCCAAATTGATAAATTTGATGATTTAAATTTTCCAATAACTGATATAGAATTAGATAATAAAGGGAGTGCTTATGTTGTTAATAATAAAGGAGAAGTTTATCATTTAGATTTACAAGGATGAGGAAATGAAAAAATTACACTACCAAACAATGTTAAAGTAACATCAATAAAAGTTTTACAAAAAAATAGTGAAAGTAAAAGTTTAGGTGCAGGAGACATTTATTTCACAACAACTAATGGTGTTTATTTAAAACATGGAGCAGGCCAAATTGATAAATTTGATGATTTAAATTTTCCAATAACTGATATAGAATTAGATAATAAAGGGAGTATATATATTTTTATAATATAGATATAAATCGGAAATGAGGGACTGTACAATTAACTGTGTTTCTAAGTAATTAACTTAAATTCCATTCTGTCTTCAAATTTTATCATTAAATGTGAAATTGCACTAACCCAATTTTGAATTGGCATCGTTCATTTCTTAACCATATTTTGAAATGCTAAATAAAATATTTTAAAAACTGATGAGTCATTAGGAAAAATCTTTTTATTCTTAATGACTTTTCTTAACTGACTATTAACAGATTCAATCGCATTAGTTGTAATGTTTTCCAAAAAGTTAGCGGTAATGTCAGCGCATATTTTATTGATGAAAACAACAATAAAACCACAGTTTTTATTTCAATTAAAGACGCCATGCTTAATTTGTTAGAAAATAAGATTTTGCCTTCAAAAATAAAAATAAATAATGATGACAGCATAAATTTTTCTTACGATATCAAAAGTATAAAAGAAA
Source organism: Spiroplasma endosymbiont of Asaphidion curtum (assembly GCF_964031085.1). Taxonomy (GTDB): domain Bacteria; phylum Bacillota_I; class Bacilli_A; order Mycoplasmatales; family Nriv7; genus Nriv7. Next base: position 1,095,593 of record NZ_OZ035001.1, read on the forward strand.
TAATTATGCATGAGACTGAAATTGGAAAAGCTATTCCATTATAAGAGTAATTATTTATGAGAAATAAATAATGTGAAAAAAATATTAAGTCTTTTTTTTATAATTTTTATAAAACCTAAGCTTTCCCAGACTACCAACAAGTTTTGGAAGAGATTTTATCAATACTTTTTTTGGACAAATTAATAATTACTTTAATTGGAACAAGAACACCAAGTTTAAATTTATTATGATAAAATAACAAAAATATTCAAACCAGTAATTAATTAAAATGGAATGCCCCCTATAAAGTAGACACAAAAATAAAAACATTTGTGTAAACTATAAATGAGGTGCATTTTATTATGAAAAAAATTCATAGAAGTAAAGAATTAATTATTAAAATTGTTAATGAACATCTAAAAGAAGGATGTAGTTATAATTATTTAGCTGAAAAATATAATATTTCTCGCAATACTATTAGTAATTGACTTTATAAACATAAAAATAAAAATTGAAATTTTGAAAGAAAAATTCATAAGGCAAATTATAGTGAGCTTGAATATTTAAGATTAGAAAATGAAATTCTAAAAAAGTTCCTTTCCTTCTCAAGACAACAACAAAATATAAAATAAATTTTATTAATTTATATAAAAATAAACACTCAATAAAAGTATTATGTAAAATTCTTAATGTTAATCGTGCTAATTATTATAAACAAAGATTTAATAATAAAAATGATTTTAAAGAAATAAATATTATTAAAAAAATTTTTGAAAAGCATAAGAAATGTTACGGGTATAGGAGACTAAAAATTGCTATTGAGAAGGAAGCTGGATGAATTATTAATCATAAAAAATTATTAAAATTAATGAAAAATTATAATATTAGAGCTAATTGAGTAAAACATATTCACAGAAAAAATACTTATCGTAGTTATGAAAATTTGTTAGATGCTAAATATAATTTATTACAAAGAAATTTTAGAGCTGAAAAAATTAATCAAAAATGAGTTACTGATATTACTTATATTAAAATTTATAAACAAAAAGATTTTCTTTATTTAAGTACTATTATTGATTTATATGATAAAAGAATTATTGCATATGAAATGAGTTTTAAAAACAATACAGAGCTAGTAATGAATACTCTTTTAAAAGCTGTAAAAAATAAAAAATTAAATGGTTTAATATTACATTCTGATCAAGGAATTCAATATAGAACCACTAAATATAATAAATTTTGTGAAAATCTTGGAATACGCATATCAATGTCAAGAAAAGGTACTCCTTTAGACAATGCAGTTATAGAAAGTTTTCATTCAATTTTAAAGAAAGAAACTATTTACAATAATATTATCAAAACAAAACACGATATGATTAATTTAATTCATAAATGAATGAATTTTAAACAAACATATCGTGTAGAATATTAATATCAAATGTTTTTTATTTCATGTCTACTTTTTGGGTATCGTTCCATTAATTAAAATTACTGGTTTTATTTTGTTAAAATAGAAAAAATGAAAAAGTTGTTTATTTTTTTGAGGATATTATCATCATAAAAAACTAACCTTTCTTTGACAAATAATTTTAACGGTGTTTAAATTTAGTTATTACGGATTTTCAATTTCAATTTCAAAATTATTTGTTTTATTTAATCTATAATTGTTAGTATCATCATGTTCAAAAGTTAGTAATTCTGTTCCTTGTGCTTTAATTTTAATTGTTTTATTGGGTATGTTAATCATTCAGGTATAAAAATTTAAACCCGAAGTATCTATTTTTTTTCCATAAGTATTTGTTATTTTTTGAAAGTCTTTTTGTTTAATTATGTTATTTACAAGCTCTGCATTAAACTCTAAACTAAAAATTTTTACATTTTTTAAATTTGGTAATTGTTTATCTATATTTGCATTTATATTTTCTTCTGTTCTTATCTCAACTTTTAAAAGGTCATGGTCTTGCCTTTCTGTTAAAAATCTTATTTTTTCTAAGTTTCTAATTTCAAAATCATAAACTTTGTTTTCGTTATCTTTATTTTTTTGTTCTACTGGTTCATTTGCTTTTTTAGAACAGCTAACTATTGGTAATATTGTTAATGTCAAAAGAGTTATTATATTTAAAATTTTCATTATTTTAATTCCTTTATTGCTTTATTTTTTCAATATATATATATATATATATATATATATATATATATATATTACAGGAAAATCCTTAATATCATTAGAAAAATGGCAAAATCGATTAAAAATTGAAATGTATAGTAAAAAGCTGGTACCGTTTTAAAAGCTGGAAAAATAGCAGTTGAAAAGTTAACTGTTGCTTTTGCAATAATTGCTAACGGTCTTAAAATGGTAATAATTTGTGAAGCAGTAAGAATTCAGTTAATCATTTTGATACCAGCATTTTGAATGGCACATCCAATATCATTAAAAGTTGGTATTCATCGTCCAGAATACTTGCAATTTGCTGGCGGAATTAAGTCATCTCATTCTGAGTTGGTGGAACCATCAGGAATAAAGGTTGTGGAATTTAAGACATTAAAGTCATAAATTTTAAAATTGTAATTAGAGATGTTGCCTTTGTGATAAAGTGGAAAGGTTAAGGTAAAAATATTAATACCGTAGCGAATATCAATATCGGTATTGAGGTAATTAATACTATTAGCGAGTTTGTTGGCCGGCAAGATAATCAATTTATTATCATAGGATTTAAGGACATTAAAATCAATTTGATAAATGCTATTGTTGTTTTTAATGGCATTATAATTTTCTTGGTGCGTTTTTTTATCAAAAGTAAAAAAATAACTTCTTAATAATAATTCTGAATTACCAGTAACATTAATTAAATATTTTTTGGGATAAAAGGTAATTAACGAACGATAAAAGAACCCAATTTGAATAAAGTAATCTTTGTTATAATTGTCGACGCCTTTAAAATCAATTTCGGTATGAGTTTTTTCGTCCATGTCAAAAGTGGCGTAAAATAAACTAGCAAAAAAGTTGCCAAGGATTTCGTAGATTTCGTCAAAAACATTTTTGTAATCGCTGTTGTTAATATTAGGAATGTTGTTTTTAAAATAAAGGTAAATGTCGTTTTTTAATTCAGGGTCATAACGCAGAAAACTAAATTTAACATTAAGATAATTTAAAGTTCCAAAAAGGTACTTAATTAGATAATAATCGTTGGCATTTGCTGTGTCATATTTTCAGATTTCACTTTCACCATGTAATAATTGCAAATAGTTATTACCTGCGATTAGAGTTTTATTAAAGGCTTTAATTTTTAATATATTTTTATTTATTTTTTCTTCACTAGTAGAATTTTTGTGATAGAAATAACTTTCTGATTTAAAACCGTGGTTTTTAATGGTAAATTCTTTATAATAACCTTTTTCTAAGGTGTCAATGAAATTAAATACTGGTGTTCAATAAAGATAAGAGTAATTAAATTTATCAAAATCACCACGGTGAATCATTAAGTAATCAAGATTATCAACAACATCATTATAGTTATGGTTGCCATCAAATTTGGTGTTTGTTGTTGGTAATTCAATATCAGTAGTATCTTTTTCAATTTCAATTTCAAAATTATTTGTTTTATTTAATCTATAATTGTTAGTATCATCATGTTCAAAAGTTAGTAATTCTGTTCCTTGTGCTTTAATTTTAATTGTTTTATTGGGTATGTTAATCATTCAGGTATAAAAATTTAAACCCGAAGTATCTATTTTTTTTCCATAAGTATTTGTTATTTTTTGAAAGTCTTTTTGTTTAATTCTGTTATTTACAAGCTCTGCATTAAACTCTAAACTAAAAATTTTTACATTTTTTAAATTTGGTAATTGTTTATCTATATTTGCATTTATATTTTCTTCTGTTCTTATCTCAACTTTTAAAAGGTCATGGTCTTGCCTTTCTGTTAAAAATCTTATTTTTTCTAAGTTTCTAATTTCAAAATCATAAACTTTATTACTTTCTCTTTTATTTCTAATCAGTGAATGTGTTGTCACTTCATCGTTGTTAATTTTTTGGGGAATAGTAAAAATGTTATTGAAACTAATAGTTAGCGCGGTAAATATTTTCATAAACATTTTTATCACTCCTTTTTAAAATATTTTATTTTTCATTATTCTTTTAACTTTAATCTTTTTTAATATAAAATGAACAAAACAGTTTACTATTTCTGTTATGGTTACTCATACTAAGGAATAACCTATAATCATTAACTTACCAATTGCTCCAAAATTTTTAATAAATTGTTGCAAATTTTCAATATCTGTATGTAACAATAAAAGTATACTTAAAGATATGAATATAATGTAATTAATTATTATTCATCAATATCTTTTTAAAAAATTAATTAACTTGTTTAGTTTCATTTTTTAAGGCTCTTTTTGCTTTAACTTTCTGAATAATCAAGCGGATTAATTTTTCAAATTTAATTGCAAAATACATTGCTCCGCCTCATCAAAAAACAAATATTCCTGCCAGCATAATACCACTATTAAATTTGCCAAAGAAATCAACCATTTCTTTATTCATAAAATTATTAAATTCATCACTTGTCCCAGTTATTGATTTAGTATCGATTGCTGTTAATGCACAAATTAATAAGCTTATAAAGATAAAAATGATACTCAATGCTATTTTTAACCATTGCTTTTTAAAAGAATTTTTAATTCTTATTTTTAATGGCAATTTTTCTTTTGAATTATCTTTTTTAAATAATTTACCTAAAAGTTTTTTCATTTTTATTTTCCTTTCATATTTTTTACCTACCTTTAATCACAATAAATAAGGCAATAAGTACACAAGTAACGCCAAGAATGGTAAAAATTGGGTGTTGCGAAAATGTCCGAGCCATTGGTTTAAATAGTTCTAAAATTGTTAAATTGCTAGTAATAAACTTTTGGAAATTGGCAAGCCCTTCGCTAATATAGTTTGTTAAAGTTTCAAAATGACTACCAGCTAATAACCCAAGAACAGTTATTAAGATAAAAATAATAATTAGTTTAAACATTGTTAGTTACCTTGCTTTGTTTTTATTGGTTTTATTTGTTTTTTAGTTTTTCCTCACGCACTTAATCGACCTTTATTTTTAACCGCATATTGGCGTTGTTTTTCTAAATTAACTTGTTGACTACCAAATCCAAGAATAATTGCCATAAGAAATTCTACAGCCAGCGTTAAGAATAGAGGAAATATTAATTGAATATTTGTTCCTGGCACTTCTAAACTTCAAATTAAGTCAAAAACTTTATAAAGCATTTGGGCGAGAAAGTCGGCCATTTTTGCGAGATTTTCCATTTTTTATTATTCCTTTTCTTTCATTTTTCTTAAAAATTTGCTGAATTTATCCATTTTTAAGTATTCTAGGTCTTCTAAATCAATTGCGGTGTCAGTATAGTATTTGTCTTCATAGTCAGGATTTACTTTTGAATTTAAGTAATCTCTTAAAAACGCTAAGTAAAAAGAATTGTAAGTGTTTAATATTGGTAGCGGAATTTTTAGTTTAAAAAAATAAATATCAAGTTCGGGAATATCACGGTATTTAATGCGACGACCCTTTTTACTATTTTTAGCATCAATTAAGGTGTTTCGTCAGCGTTCATATTCTTCAATGCTCGTAAAGGTACCATAAATAACTTTTAAGTAGGGACGAAAAATATTAACGGGTTTTTTGCGAATGCCCACAATCACATTATTGGCAATATCACGAACTTTAACTCAAATATGTTTGTCTCTTTGACCGCTAGCGAGGACAATATGACCAAAATGCCGTGCTAGAGCGAAATATTCTTGAATACCGGTTTCTTCGTTTTTGGTATTATTTTTTTCTCAATCAGTTCCTTCTAAGAATAAATTGGTTTCATCTCACAAAAGTAAGGTTTTATCTGGTAATACCGGGTAATCAAAGTCTAATAATCCCATATGTCCTAAACTTAATTTTTGAGTTTCTAGTAATGGAAAGGTTGATGCGATATGATATTTTTTCTTTTTTAGTAATTTTGATGCGTATACTAGAAAAGCAGTTTTTCCAGTTCCTAATGAACCAATAACAATATTTAATGGTGAGTTTTTTAAGAAATTAATAACTTTGTTAATTTGTGTTAAATTACCGATTTTAAAAAGGAAAATTAAAATACAACCTGCTAAAAATAAATAGCTCACAATGTTTTTAAAATAACCGTTGTAAATATATCAAATTGCTCCTCAATGTCATAAAATTAAAAATGAGGTGCGATTTAATTCAATAAAATGGTTATTTTTTTCTATTATTCATTTGCAAAATTTCATCTTGCACCTCACTTTATTTTTTTATTAGCGTACTGCTCCAAGTAGTTTTTCAAACATTTTAAAGCAAATAAAGAATATTGCCAAAATAAATGGAAAAATGAATATTCAGTAGTCAGCAAAGAAGTTACCGACTTGTGGCATATTAACAGCAATAATTTCTCACATTTTAGTAAATGCCGTTATAATTGCATTTCATAATTTAGTCATTGCGTCACTAGCTGTTATTTTTTCTACTGTTGCTGGTGTATCGGCTAAGAAAGTTCCAATCATATAATCACCCCCTTTCTTTTTAAAACATTCATCATTTATATTCAAAGTTTTTCTTAAATTTGTTAAAACCACGATTAACCTTAACGCGGTTATATTTTTTCCTAATTAATTTTGAATTTCTTTGGGAATGCATCACAATGTAACTTCTTGACATTACTTTCTTCTCTATCTAAATACTGATATGGTTTTTCAAAGTAGCATGAGAATAAATCACACCATAATCGCTGTTAAGAATCAAAAAGCAATGTTTGCTATTAAGAGTCAAAGTGGTGCTTCTATTAATTTAATTTCTTTACCACCAGTAATGTGAGCGGGAATGGTTGTAATTTGAATAAATAAATCTCAGAAAGTTTGTTTAATTTGTTCTCAATTAAATTCTTTTAAGTTTATTGTCATTTTTTATCTCCCAAAAATCATTTTTATTGGTAAATACATAATTGAAATTAATGCGAAAATAAAAGTAATGATAATAATTAATCCGGCAATAAAGGCAACTTGTGCAGGCATTTTTTCTATCGGAACAAACAGTTTTAAGAATTCCATAATAATTTCTCAAAACATTATTTTTTATCCGCGTTATTTTCTTTTGAATTAGGAGCTTTAACTCATTCTTCAAAGCGAGCAATAAATACTTTTTCGTCTTTTGTAAAATTACCAGTATTATTTCTAATGGCATTTTTATATTTAATTCGCATTTTTATTTTGGCATAAATTTTATAAGCAAAATATGCCAATAACATTATGCAAATAATAGTAAATATTATTCCAATCGCAATATTCATTTTTAAACTCCTTTAAAATAGTTATAATTTGTATCTTTTTTGTTGTTTTCTTTTTCGGCAATGAAGAAACTTAATAATTCTTGTCCTTTAATTCACTTGGTTTCTTGCTCTTGTTGTTTAACTGAAATTACTTGATATTTACTATCTTTTATTATTCCGATGCAAATAGAATTTTCATATTTTCCTTTATAAACAAATCGCTTTGGAAACCAAATGCCGATTTGTTCATTAAATCACGGAATTTTTGGCGCTTTAATAAACATTGCGTTTTGTGTTTCTTTTAAAAGATATTTTTTAGTATTTAAGAAAATGTTTTCAATGTTTTTCATAATAAATTACCTTTCTTATGAATAAACTAAGTTATATTAACTAAGTTAGTTAACTTAGTTTTTTAAACACTTATATATCGCAGATTTAAGTGTTTAACAAGCTTTGTTAGTAAATTTTGTTTTTTTAATTAGATAAAGATTTTAATAATTTTAAACTTAGTATATCCCTATATAGAAATTTCTACACTTTAATATCCGCATCCTACCCTTGGAACTAATTTAATAGCGTGTATATTTTTAGGAAATCCACCCATTCATTTTTTTATTGCAAAACGAAACAAATTGCTATAGCTAATAGGATGTTATCTATTAACTGGTAAACTTCTTTTGGTTATGGCGACCACCCACAATTTATCGTGTTTTAATACATACCAACATTATTAACTCACTTGTATTTAATTTTCAAAGAAAAAATTTTTAACATCTTATAAAATAAAAAGACAATCATTGCTGACTGTCTTAATACTTATTCAAATCTTTTCCCACCTAACAAAACTTTATGCGTCCCTTAAAATGGGTCGCGTTTAGTTTTCTTAGGTATTGCTTTGAAGAAGTAAAACAATCAGCGCTGAATTATACTTGTAAGTGCAAGTAAATAAAATTGCAAAAAATCTCATATAAAAATTTCATGATGCTAAGTTTATTTTAGAAAAAACAAAGCAAGGAGTTTTTATATGGGTTACAAACATCTTGGCATATATGAAAGAATTTATATTGAGAATCAATTGAAGTTTAAAGTAAAAATTAGTGAAATAGCTAAAAATCTTAATCGAAGTATTAGTACTATTATTCGAGAAGTCAATAGAAATAAAGATAGTAATCATTATTTTTCATTAATTGCACAAAATAAAGCAGAAAACAGAAAACAATCACATGTTTATTTTCATAAGTTTAAAAATAGAGAATTAGTAAAATATGTACAACAAAAATTACTATTAGGTTGATCGCCTGAACAAATTTATGGCAGAATTAAAAATTTTCATAAAGAATGAATTATTAGTTTTAAAACAATTTACAATTGAATTTATTCTGGATTACTTGAAAAAGTTACTAATAAAAATTTAAGAAGAAAAGGTAAGAAACGAAAATCTCAAGAAAATCGCGGTAAATTTAATGGTAAATCAATTAAAGAACGAAATATTAATGTTAATAATCGTATAACTGTTGGTCATTGAGAAGGTGATACTGTAGTATCATCACGAGGTAAAAGTAAATCATGTTTAATAACTTTAGTTGAAAGAACATCAAGATTTACTTTAGCAATGTTAGTTGAAAATAGAACTACTAAAGTTGTTAACGAAAACATTAGCCATTATTTATCAATTCTTCCAAATAATCTTGTTAAGACTATAACATTTGATAGGGGTAAAGAATTTTCTAATTGACAACAACTTGAAAAAAATTTAAATGTGAAAATTTATTTTGCTAATGCGTATTCGCCTTGACAAAGAGGTACTAATGAAAATACTAATGGTTTAATTAGAGAAAAATTTCCTAAAAAATTTAATTTTTCAAATACTACTAAAAATGCAGTTCATAAATTTATATTGTCTTTAAACCAAAGACCAAGAAAAATACTAAATTATCTTTCACCAATCGAATATTTGGTTAGAAAAATAATTTAGTTGCACTTAACTTTACAATTTGGCATTTTTTAATATCGATTTTATTAACTAACTGATATTTTTAAATGCTTACTATCTTTTCTTTTTAAGAATAACAATATGCACCCCGCTAATACTGCTAATAATGAGACAACAAGAATCATTGTTAAAACAATTTGATATCCCGTTTGGCTAGAAAATTTTTCTTCTTTACCATCAACAATCTCAACAATTTCATAACGATTATAAACAACAGAAGCAATATGTCAAAATCAAGCATCAGGAGAAAAAGAAATTAAAGAAATAAATGCTACCATTAAACCATAATTTTTTTCAGGAATATTTAATTCATTAATTACTGCTCAACGATTAGTTACTAAACATCAACAAGTTATTCCTAAAAGAATAAACATCACTGAAACAATAATTTGAATTGTAATTCTTCCAACAACTCCAAAATTATTAATTGTTGTTCCAAACCCAGGAGTAATAATGGCAATCAAAATTAAACAGCTATTTATTACTAGTCCCAAAGTAATAAAGAGAATGTATTTTTCTCAGCGATCAGCCATATTTCCAGCAAATGAAGAGACAGCAAACCGTGAGAGATAAGTTCTAATGATTCCTAAAATAAATGTTACCACACTAGCAACTTTTAAACTATTTTCTAAGTAATTAATAAAAACGCTTAAACCTGATTGAAACATATAAACACCTAAAATTAATAGTGTTACTAACCACACCTTAATATTACCAATAATAAGTCGTAATTCATCTCACTTAAAAGCAAAAACTTTCGTTTTTTTCTTTTCTTCAACAAATAACATTGTTAAAACACAAACAATTAAAGCTGTTGCTGATAAAACTCAACATAAAGCAGGAAATGCTCAATTATCTAAACTTGTTGCTTTTAAAATAAAATAAATCGCATAAGAAAAACCAACAATTAAAGCACCAAATAAACCATTAATACTGCCTAATAAACCATTAACTGTTCCTTGTTGCTTGTCGGTTGCTTGTTGTGACAATAATTTTCATAATGCTGATCAAAAAATAAATCCTGTTGCTAACCCTCAAATAACAAATATCGCTACTAACTGACTAAAAATAGCTTCTTCAGTACCTTGCATAAACGGAATTGCTCCATATCAAAAACCAACGCCACCAATCATTGCTAAACCACTAACAATTAATAACTTTAAACTAACTTTATCAGCAAGATAACCACCAAATAAATATGATGGCAATAAAACATACCCATATATTGCAAGAGCACTAGTAAATTTTCCTTCACTAATACCAAACTCAGTATGAATATTAGAAAAAACATTTTTTAAATAAAAAGGCAATGTCATTGACAATACATCTGCCATTGCTAAAATAGCAATAGCTCATATTTTTTTACTGCCAAAACTATGAAAAACTCTCACAAAAGATGAATTTTTTAGTTTTGTCATTTTCTTACTCCTCTCAAATATAAACTTATAAATTTATCCTAACATAAGATTTAGCAAAACATCTTTCATTTAAAAGAAAAAATGTCATTTATTTAAAAATAACATTTTTTCTTTTTTTATTCACTAACTAATAAAACATAATCAACGGTTCTTAAATCAAAAAGTTTATTGCCTCCCGAATATGAAATTGCTGATTGTAAATCCTGATTAACTTCTCTCAACTTCGAAGCAATATTTCCTTCAATCGGAACAAAAATTCTCTTGCCTTCAATATTATCATTATTTTTTTTATTAAAGGCACTAGCTGAACCATAATATTCTTTCAAAAATTGACCATCAACTTGAACAGTTTTCCCTGGCGATTCTTCCAATCCTGCTAATATCGCTCCCACCATACAAATTGTTGCCCCAAATCTAATCGCTTTAGCAATATCACCATGTTCGCGTAAACCACCATCTAAAATAATTGGTTGTTTAATCGTATTAAAAATGTCTAAACAAGCTTTGGGCTGTCATCCAGCTGTGCCAAAACCAGTCTTTAACTTTGTCGTGCAAACTTTTCCGGGACCAATACCAACTTTAACACAATCAGCTCCTCAAGAAACTAAATCTTGTGCTGCTTCAGCCGTAGCAATATTTCCCGCAATAACAAATGTTTGTGGTAAATGAATTTTAATGTATTTAAGCATCTTTTCCATATATTGCGAATGTCCATGAGCAATATCAATAGTAATAAAATCAGGAATTAAATTTTTTGCTTTTAATTCATCAATGACATTATAATCCTCTAATTTAATTCCTAAACTAATTGAACTATAAAGATTTTGGGCTTTCATTTTAGCAACAAAAGCCACATTATCAAACTCAAAACGATGCATAATGTAAAAATAATTATTTTTAGCTAAAAATAATGCCATTGTTTCACTAATAACTGTTGTCATATTAGCAGGAACAATTGGTAACTTAAATTTAAATTTACCTAACTGCACACTAGCATCACAGTCTTTCCTTGATTCAACAATACATTTTTTAGGTAATAACCGAATATTTTCAAAATTATAATATTCTCTTTTCATACTTTTCTCCTTAAACATTAACTACTATTTTCAATTCATTGATGAATCATTTTACAATATTGCTCATAATTTTTACTTCATAGTAAATCATGCGCATCATCAATGAAATATAGTAAATGAGCCCACATTAACTTTTTAATTTTTTTTGATTACTAAACGGATGATTATTACTTTGTAATAACAAAACTTTTTTATTTGAACTTTTAAGTTTTCAATACGATTTATTAATTAAAGAGTTCATTTGTAACCGATATCATAATAAAAACGGTTTATTTTCAAAATATTTCTTAATTTGTAACTGATAAGCTTTATTCTTACTAATTAATTTCTCCGCCAAAACAACTGGTAACTTACCATTACGTTCAAATCAAAAACCATACAATGAAATAAATTTTGTTTTCAAATCACTATCAAGATAATTAAGATTACTAATTACATTCAATAATATTATCCCAGTAACCGGTGCTTTATTACTAAGACAAGATATAATATCAGCACCTAATCCTTGTCCAAGCAAGTAAATTTGTTGATGAGGATATTTGTCATTAAATAAATTAATAATTGTTACTAAATCTTTAATATTACTTCCTAATGTTACTTTTTTATTAGCGATTTCATTATGATGATATCGTAAATCAAACGCTAAAAAATTATACCCAATTTTTTAAAAATAATCAATATAAAACTTAAAATGGGTCGCGTTTAGTTTTCTTAGGTATTGCTTTGAAGAAGTAAAACAATCAGCTAATTATATTATTTAATTACTAAACTAACCATACCTTTCTTGTTATTGTCATTTTTATTCGTTATCATTTTATCATATTATTGAATTTTTACGCAATGAAAAATTATTAATTATTATTAAATTTTGACTAAATATGCTGAATTATACTTGTAAGTGCAAGTAAATAAAATTGCAAAAAATCTCATATAAAAATTTCATGATGCTAAGTTTATTTTAGAAAAAACAAAGCAAGGAGTTTTTATATGGGTTACAAACATCTTGGCATATATGAAAGAATTTATATTGAGAATCAATTGAAGTTTAAAGTAAAAATTAGTGAAATAGCTAAAAATCTTAATCGAAGTATTAGTACTATTATTCGAGAAGTCAATAGAAATAAAGATAGTAATCATTATTTTTCATTAATTGCACAAAATAAAGCAGAAAACAGAAAACAATCACATGTTTATTTTCATAAGTTTAAAAATAGAGAATTAGTAAAATATGTACAACAAAAATTACTATTAGGTTGATCGCCTGAACAAATTTATGGCAGAATTAAAAATTTTCATAAAGAATGAATTATTAGTTTTAAAACAATTTACAATTGAATTTATTCTGGATTACTTGAAAAAGTTACTAATAAAAATTTAAGAAGAAAAGGTAAGAAACGAAAATCTCAAGAAAATCGCGGTAAATTTAATGGTAAATCAATTAAAGAACGAAATATTAATGTTAATAATCGTATAACTGTTGGTCATTGAGAAGGTGATACTGTAGTATCATCACGAGGTAAAAGTAAATCATGTTTAATAACTTTAGTTGAAAGAACATCAAGATTTACTTTAGCAATGTTAGTTGAAAATAGAACTACTAAAGTTGTTAACGAAAACATTAGCCATTATTTATCAATTCTTCCAAATAATCTTGTTAAGACTATAACATTTGATAGGGGTAAAGAATTTTCTAATTGACAACAACTTGAAAAAAATTTAAATGTGAAAATTTATTTTGCTAATGCGTATTCGCCTTGACAAAGAGGTACTAATGAAAATACTAATGGTTTAATTAGAGAAAAATTTCCTAAAAAATTTAATTTTTCAAATACTACTAAAAATGCAGTTCATAAATTTATATTGTCTTTAAACCAAAGACCAAGAAAAATACTAAATTATCTTTCACCAATCGAATATTTGGTTAGAAAAATAATTTAGTTGCACTTAACTTTACAATTTGGCATTTTTTAATATCGATTTTATTAACTAACTGATATTTTTAAATGCTTACTATCTTTTCTTTTTAAGAATAACAATATGCACCCCGCTAATACTGCTAATAATGAGACAACAAGAATCATTGTTAAAACAATTTGATATCCCGTTTGGCTAGAAAATTTTTCTTCTTTACCATCAACAATCTCAACAATTTCATAACGATTATAAACAACAGAAGCAATATGTCAAAATCAAGCATCAGGAGAAAAAGAAATTAAAGAAATAAATGCTACCATTAAACCATAATTTTTTTCAGGAATATTTAATTCATTAATTACTGCTCAACGATTAGTTACTAAACATCAACAAGTTATTCCTAAAAGAATAAACATCACTGAAACAATAATTTGAATTGTAATTCTTCCAACAACTCCAAAATTATTAATTGTTGTTCCAAACCCAGGAGTAATAATGGCAATCAAAATTAAACAGCTATTTATTACTAGTCCCAAAGTAATAAAGAGAATGTATTTTTCTCAGCGATCAGCCATATTTCCAGCAAATGAAGAGACAGCAAACCGTGAGAGATAAGTTCTAATGATTCCTAAAATAAATGTTACCACACTAGCAACTTTTAAACTATTTTCTAAGTAATTAATAAAAACGCTTAAACCTGATTGAAACATATAAACACCTAAAATTAATAGTGTTACTAACCACACCTTAATATTACCAATAATAAGTCGTAATTCATCTCACTTAAAAGCAAAAACTTTCGTTTTTTTCTTTTCTTCAACAAATAACATTGTTAAAACACAAACAATTAAAGCTGTTGCTGATAAAACTCAACATAAAGCAGGAAATGCTCAATTATCTAAACTTGTTGCTTTTAAAATAAAATAAATCGCATAAGAAAAACCAACAATTAAAGCACCAAATAAACCATTAATACTGCCTAATAAACCATTAACTGTTCCTTGTTGCTTGTCGGTTGCTTGTTGTGACAATAATTTTCATAATGCTGATCAAAAAATAAATCCTGTTGCTAACCCTCAAATAACAAATATCGCTACTAACTGACTAAAAATAGCTTCTTCAGTACCTTGCATAAACGGAATTGCTCCATATCAAAAACCAACGCCACCAATCATTGCTAAACCACTAACAATTAATAACTTTAAACTAACTTTATCAGCAAGATAACCACCAAATAAATATGATGGCAATAAAACATACCCATATATTGCAAGAGCACTAGTAAATTTTCCTTCACTAATACCAAACTCAGTATGAATATTAGAAAAAACATTTTTTAAATAAAAAGGCAATGTCATTGACAATACATCTGCCATTGCTAAAATAGCAATAGCTCATATTTTTTTACTGCCAAAACTATGAAAAACTCTCACAAAAGATGAATTTTTTAGTTTTGTCATTTTCTTACTCCTCTCAAATATAAACTTATAAATTTATCCTAACATAAGATTTAGCAAAACATCTTTCATTTAAAAGAAAAAATGTCATTTATTTAAAAATAACATTTTTTCTTTTTTTATTCACTAACTAATAAAACATAATCAACGGTTCTTAAATCAAAAAGTTTATTGCCTCCCGAATATGAAATTGCTGATTGTAAATCCTGATTAACTTCTCTCAACTTCGAAGCAATATTTCCTTCAATCGGAACAAAAATTCTCTTGCCTTCAATATTATCATTATTTTTTTTATTAAAGGCACTAGCTGAACCATAATATTCTTTCAAAAATTGACCATCAACTTGAACAGTTTTCCCTGGCGATTCTTCCAATCCTGCTAATATCGCTCCCACCATACAAATTATTGCCCCAAATCTAATCGCTTTAGCAATATCACCATGTTCGCGTAAACCACCATCTAAAATAATTGGTTGTTTAATCGTATTAAAAATGTCTAAACAAGCTTTGGGCTGTCATCCAGCTGTGCCAAAACCAGTCTTTAACTTTGTCGTGCAAACTTTTCCGGGACCAATACCAACTTTAACACAATCAGCTCCTCAAGAAACTAAATCTTGTGCTGCTTCAGCCGTAGCAATATTTCCCGCAATAACAAATGTTTGTGGTAAATGAATTTTAATGTATTTAAGCATCTTTTCCATATATTGCGAATGTCCATGAGCAATATCAATAGTAATAAAATCAGGAATTAAATTTTTTGCTTTTAATTCATCAATGACATTATAATCCTCTAATTTAATTCCTAAACTAATTGAACTATAAAGATTTTGGGCTTTCATTTTAGCAACAAAAGCCACATTATCAAACTCAAAACGATGCATAATGTAAAAATAATGCCATTGTTTCACTAATAACTGTTGTCATATTAGCAGGAACAATTGGTAACTTAAATTTAAATTTACCTAACTGCACACTAGCATCACAGTCTTTCCTTGATTCAACAATACATTTTTTAGGTAATAACCGAATATTTTCAAAATTATAATATTCTCTTTTCATACTTTTCTCCTTAAACATTAACTACTATTTTCAATTCATTGATGAATCATTTTACAATATTGCTCATAATTTTTACTTCATAGTAAATCATGCGCATCATCAATGAAATATAGTAAATGAGCCCACATTAACTTTTTAATTTTTTTTGATTACTAAACGGATGATTATTACTTTGTAATAACAAAACTTTTTTATTTGAACTTTTAAGTTTTCAATACGATTTATTAATTAAAGAGTTCATTTGTAACCGATATCATAATAAAAACGGTTTATTTTCAAAATATTTCTTAATTTGTAACTGATAAGCTTTATTCTTACTAATTAATTTCTCCGCCAAAACAACTGGTAACTTACCATTACGTTCAAATCAAAAACCATACAATGAAATAAATTTTGTTTTCAAATCACTATCAAGATAATTAAGATTACTAATTACATTCAATAATATTATCCCAGTAACCGGTGCTTTATTACTAAGACAAGATATAATATCAGCACCTAATCCTTGTCCAAGCAAGTAAATTTGTTGATGAGGATATTTGTCATTAGACTTCTTGCATTACTTATTAAAATAATTACAAATTATTTGTAAATAAAAAATACTATATAGTAATTTCTAACTTTTATTAGGTTAATACTTATGGATTTTATTAAATGTGTAAATTTTGACACAACAAAAAATTATTTTATTATTTAAATTTAATTTTAAATAAATATTTTATGTTATCTATAATTGCAAATTATAAATTGAAGCAATTAAATTAAATCTTAAACTAAATCGTTTTCTACGATTACGATATTTTTCAGTAATAATTTTAAATTTTTTAAGAATAGCAAAAATATTTTCAATAATAATTCTCATTTTTGAAATTAATTTATTATTATGTTTTTGTTCTTTATTTAAAGGGTTTTTCTTTGTTTTTTTCTTAGGTATTAGAACATTACTATGAATTTTTTGTATTCCTTGATAACCATTATCAACTATTAATTTAGTATTTTTTAAAATTGGGATTTTTGATTCTTTAAATAGACTTCTTGCATAACCTAGTTAATTGTTATCAAAATTATTTTAGATTTTAGAAAAATGTTTATTTTAAAGTGGTTAAATTTAAAATTTTTATTATTTTAATAGGTTATGCAAGAAGTCTAATAAACAAAAATCATGCTTTTTACCGAGAGAAAAATTTGTTGCAATAATTATTTTGCTTTCTTTTTCAATAATTACTTGTGTTTTAATAGTGTGTTTTTTCTTTTTTCCTGAATAAGATTGTTTTTGTCTTTTTTTGGGCGTTGAATGGGTGTTTCTGTAGCATCAATAATAATTGTTTTATCATTAAAATAATCATTTATTAATGCTTTTTTACCAGCAAGTTGTTGAAAATCAGGATGTTTGATTAAAATATCTTCAATTCACTTGATATTTCGATAACAACTAGCTTCACTAATATCAAAACTTTTACCAAGATGAAAATAAGTACGATATTCTCGTCAATATGATAAAGTCATCAATAATCTATTTTCTAATGATAATTTATTATTTTTACCACCTCTTTTAAACTTTTTTAACTCAGCTTCTTTTAAAATATTTAACATTTTATTAAAAGTACTTTGCTTTATTCCAGTTAATCGTAATAATTCTTTATCATTAATAAAATTAAATTTATCAAATTTCATAATCTTAAATTCCTTATAATTTCTATTTTAAATATATTTTATAGGAATTTTGTTTAATAAATAAGTAATGCAAGAAGTCTATTAAATAAATTAATAATTGTTACTAAATCTTTAATATTACTTCCTAATGTTACTTTTTTATTAGCGATTTCATTATGATGATATCGTAAATCAAACACTAAAAAATTATACCCAATTTTTTAAAAATAATCAATATAAAACTTAAAATGGGTCGCGTTTAGTTTTCTTAGGTATTGCTTTGAAGAAGTAAAACAATCAGCTAATTATATTATTTAATTACTAAACTAACCATACCTTTCTTGTTATTGTCATTTTTATTCGTTATCATTTTATCATATTATTGAATTTTTACGCAATGAAAAATTATTAATTATTATTAAATTTTGACTAAATATGCTGAATTATACTTGTAAGTGCAAGTATAATTCAGCATTTCTTTTCTGATTACTATTTCTGAATTAATATTTTCATTAATGTAATGTAATACATTTAATTTGTTTAAATTTGCCATTCTTAAATGTAATAGGTTATTTAAATTCTTATGATTATATATTTTTGCTCCATATCCTAATTGTTGTTTTATTAAATGTGATACATCACTTTCAATGCTACAGCCGATATTTCATTCTAAATTTTGATGATGAATACCGTGCTTATTGTTTTTGAAATAATTGCTCGCCTTTCTTAAATTTGTTTTAATATCTTTATTTAATTCATTTTTAGCAACATTACAAATGTTTTTTACCAATTCTTGATGATTTCCATTTTTATATAATTCAATTCAACTATTTAGTGTTACTTTGCGATTTTCAAAAATAAGATTAAATGCAGTTTGTTTTAATTTTTTAATAGCATGATAACCATCTAAAATATATCTAACATTACCAAAACTATTGGCAATTTCCCTAATTCAAGTATCACCATCACCACAAACAATTATTCTGTCATAATTAATATTTA
Source organism: Spiroplasma endosymbiont of Asaphidion curtum (assembly GCF_964031085.1). GTDB lineage: Bacteria > Bacillota_I > Bacilli_A > Mycoplasmatales > Nriv7 > Nriv7. The sequence goes on from NZ_OZ035001.1 coordinate 1,114,476, forward strand.
CATAATGTTTTTGTAATTCCTTAATTAATAAATCACGATAATCCATCGTATTTATTCGTTTACCAACTTTTAACATTAGAAAATGACCTCGTTTGTTTTCTAACGCTCTACGAGCATTTTTGTATTTTTTTTTCTTTATGTCCGGTATGAAAAGTAACTAAACGAATTCTTTGGTCTTGTTTAACTTTCTGATCTAATGTCGCTAAAAATGTCTCATCTAGTTGAATAGACTTCTTGCATTACTTATTAAAATAATTACAAATTATTTGTAAATAAAAAATACTATATAGTAATTTCTAACTTTTATTAGGTTAATACTTATGGATTTTATTAAATGTGTAAATTTTGACACAACAAAAAATTATTTTATTATTTTTATCTTAATAACTGTTCTTGGGCTATTAGTTGGTAGTCATTTTGAAACTTTAACGAACTATATTAGCGAAGGTCTTGCCAATTTCCAAAAATTTATTACTAGCAATTTAACAATTTTAGAGCTATTTAAACCAATGGCACGAACATTTTCGCAACACCCAATTTTTACCATTCTTGGTGTTACTTGTGTACTTATTGCCTTATTTATTGTAATTAAAGGTAGGTAAAAAAATGAAACATGAACTAAAAAACAAGAATTAAAAATAGTGAATGACAAATTAAAAATAATTAAAGAAAGGAATTAATAGTTAATTATGTTAAATTCTAATTTATTAAATAAAATTAATGTTAATGATGAATGATACACACAGGAATATGCGATTAAACCAATTTTAGAATTTTTAAAACCTAATAGTACTATTTTATGCCCTTTTGATAAAATTGATAGTAAATTTGTATGTGTTTTAGAAAAAAATGGGCATAAAGTTTGGAATAGTCATATTGACGATGGAATTGACTTCTTTAATTACATTAAAAGTGATGTGGATAGATATGATTATATTATTTCTAACCCTCCATTTAGTAAAAGAAAGCAAGTAATAGAACAATTACCTTTAGAAATAAAAAATTATGGAGAAAATACTAGAGGGTTTGCTGTCTTTACCAATGAACCAGTATTTAAAGAAATTAAAGAAATTTATAATTATAAAAAAGAAAACAGCACCCCAGAAGAAAGAGAATTTTTTGATAAAGATTTTCAAAAAACAAATATTGAATATTTTTATACTGCTAAAAAAATTAAAGATGTAAAAATAACAATACAAGAATATAGTTATCCGGGTTCAAACAAATTTCATATTAAAAAATTTTTAGCAAAATTAGAAACTAAACCAAGTACGGACATTGATTTGCCAGAAACAACCACCAAATTTGACGGCAACCATAACTATAGTGATGTTATTGATAATCTTGACTATTTAATGATTCACCGTGGTGATTTTGATAAATTTAATTACTCTTATCTCTATTGAACACCGGTATTTAATTTCATCGACACTTTAGAAAAAGGTTACTATAAAGAATTCACCATTAAAAATCATGGTTTTAAAGACGAGAGCTATTTTTATCACAAGACTTCTAGTAATAAAAATGTAGTAAATGAGAATGTTTTGAAAATTCAGGCATTTAACAAAACTATAATTGCCTGAAATAAGTATTTACAATTGCTACACGGTGAAAAGGAAATCTGAAAATATGATACTGCAAACGCCAACGATTATTACCTAATTAAGTATCTTTTTGGTACTTTAAATTACCTTAATGTTAGATTTAGTTTTCTACGCTATGACCCAGATTTACGAAATGATATTTACCTATATTTTAAAAATAACATTCCTAGTATTAACAACAGCGATTACAAAAATGTTTTTGACGAAATCTATGAAATCCTTGGTAACTTCTTTGCCAGTTTATTTTATGCTACTTTTGATATGGACGAAAAAACTTACACCGAAATTGATTTTAAGGGTGTAGATAATTACAACAAAAATTACTTTATTCAAATCGGTTTCTTTTACCGTTCATTAATTATCTTTTATCCCAAAAAATACTTAGTAAATATTATAGGAAACTCAGAATTATTACTAAGAAGTTATTTCTTTAGGTCGCGTTTAGTTTTCTTAGGTATTGCTTTGAAGAAGTAAAACAATCAGCTAATTATATTATTTAATTACTAAACTAACCCTGCCTTTCTTGTTATTGTCATTTTTATTTATTAGACTTGGTACATAACTATAACTAGCTTAATTCAAAATTATATATTCCTGAAATTAAGTTAAATCGTAATCCAAATCTTCTAATCTTATTGTGATAACGATAAACTAGTATTTTAAATCTTTTTAATCTAGCAAAAACATGTTCAATGGCAATTCTAACTTTACTTAAAAAGCTATTATATTCCTTTTTATCTGGATTTAAAAGATTATTTTTACTCTTTTTAATTGGCAATAATCTATTTTTATGAACATTTTGCAAACCTTGATATCCTGAATCAGCAATTAATTCTAATTTTGGATTTATAAGTGTATTTGATTTTAAAAATAACTTATAATCATGAATACTGCCATAACAAAAATCTACTGAAATAATTTTATTGTTAAATAAATCAATAATTATTTGCGATTTTAATGAATTTTGCCTTTTCTTACCAGAAAATAATAATTTTAGTTTTTTTAATTCTTTCAATTGGAATTTCTGTAGCATCAATTGCTAATAAATTATTATTAGTACCCTTATTTTCCAATAATATCTTTTTGCCAGGTATATGAAAGTGACTATTTTTTATTAGAGTATTTTCAACTCAAAAGATATTACGAATACAACTAACATGACTAATATTATATTTTTTTGCAATAATACGATATGTACTATATTCTTTTCAGTATTCTAAAGTCATAAGTAATCTTTGCTCTATTGATAATTTATTTGGTTTACCACCAATTTGTTTTTGTTATACGCCCCTATAAAATTCATTTTCGTCTTTGTATTTATCTAACATTGGTACTTCACCTAGGAAATAATATTATCAAAATAGTAGATAAAATTAAAGGTTATGTACCAAGTCTATTTAAGAAACCGAGGTACTAAAATAATGAAACTTACTAATATCAACCAAAAATGAAAATTATCACAATACTTTGACAGTAAGTTTATGAAACAAGCCCTTATCATTATGATTCCTCTAATTGGTCAATCATTACTAATTGCATTAATGAATGTTATTGATGTCTTTATGATTGGTTCTTTTTTAAGTCAAGAAGTCCTTAATGGCGTTGGCGCTGCTAACACCATTCTGTTATTGGCAATGTTCGGTTTTTTTGCTACGAATATGGCGGGAAGCATTTATGCTTCTCAATATATCGGTAATAATAATCTTAAAAAAATGCAAGAAGTAAATAATATTAAAATTATAATTAATATCACAATATCAATAATATTTACCATCATTATCTTCACATTAAGAAATGATTTAATTAAACTAATTATTGCTTCTGAAAGCAGTAAAACAATGTTAAATTTTAATTCCCAAACCGCAATTGATAATGGTAGTTTATATTTAGCAATTGTTATTTGAATTTATCCGCTTCTAAGCGTTATAACAACCTTATACCAAAATATGAACGAATGTAATAAAACATATTTACCTTTTCTTTTTACAATTTTTCCGGTATTGACTAATGGCATTCTCAACTTCATCTTTTTATTTTATTTAAAAATGGGAGTTATGGGAGTTGCTATTCCTACTGTAATAGCAAGAATTTTAGAAATAACTATTGTTATTACATTTCTTTTAATTACTAAACCCGTGTTTCGACCAATGAAAAACTTTTGATATGTTACTAAAGATTTATTATTAAAGATTCTTAAATCGCTTTTGCCAATATTTTTAGCTAACATTCTTTTTGTATTATCATTAACAGCACAAACAGTTATTTATTCATATTATAGTGGTGCCGATATCCTATCAGCAACCGTTGTTGTAATGAACATTATGAATATTTTTTATGCCGTATTTAATAGTTATAGTGCCATTGTGCCAATCTTTATTGGTAAACAATTAGGTTGTTAATAAACTGTCACAAGCAGTTGCCAATCTTAAAAAAATTATCGGTTTGCTATTTCTAATTGCTATTACTTTCACAATAATAATTTTCGGTCTTTCATTTTTTATTTTTGATATTCTATTTACTAACAAAATTAGTAATGAAGCCATCAGCACAGCAAGATTTTATTTAGGATTACAATCCCTAGCTTATTTCTTCTTATCTTTTTCAATTATCTTTTTTAGTGTTTTACGCGCCGGCGGATTTGTAAAGTTAGCTACTGCCTTAGATATTCTTTGTACTTGAATTATTATTATTATAACACCATTAATTGTTAGTATTATTGTAACTAAATATTTTCCTAACTTTGATTACAAATATATTTTTATTATTTCTACTATTGGTGAAATTATTCAATTTGCTCTTGTTACCATCTGTGTTATTAAAGTAAAATGAGCACGAAAATTAATTTAAAAATAAAATATTATGAATAAAATGAACTCCTGTTTTAAAATAATAGGAGTTCATTTTATTTTTCTATTCAATTTCAATTTTAAGTTTCATTAATTAATTCTAAATTAACACGATTTTTTTCATCAATACCAATTACTTTTACTGTTACTTTTTGTTTTAATTTTAATAACGAAGTATTTTTCGGAATTTTTGAATTATGTAATAATCCATCAATATTCTCTTTTAAATTAATAAAGTAACCAAACTTTTCAATCCGAACAACAGTTCCCATAATAATTTCTCCAATTATAACTGGTTCAATAATATCTTTAATTAATTTTTCTGCCATTAATATTGACACTTCATCTTTGTGATAAATAGTTACTTTACCATGATCATCAATATCAATTTTAACATTACCAGAAACTTCAACAATATTAGTAATTACTTTACCATTAACACCAATAACATCACGAATGCGATTAATTGGAATTTGTAATTGTTTAATTTTAGGAGCATTTTTGCTTACTTTATCACGAGCAACATCAATTGTTTGTTTCATATTATCTAAAATATGCTTTCTGCCAATTTTAGCTTGCAGTAATGCTTCTTTAAAAATTTCCATTGTAATGCCATCAATTTTAATATCCATTTGTAAAGCACAAATTCCTTGGTTTGTTCCTGAAACTTTAAAATCCATATCACCAAAGTGATCTTCACTACCTTGAATATCACTTAAAATAACATAATCATTACCTTCTTTAATTAATCCCATTGCAATCCCAACAACACTAGATTTCAACGGTACTCCACTAGCCATTAAAGCTAATGAAGAAGCACAAATTGCTGCTTGGGAGGTTGAACCATTAGATGCTAATACTTCCGTCACAACTCTAATCGTATAAGGAAAATCATCAATACTAGGCAATACTTGTAACAATGCTTTTTCTGCTAATGCTCCATGACCAATTTCTCTTCTATTGGGCGGTCCAAATCTTCCTATTTCACCAACTGAAAATGATGGAAAATTATAATGAAGCATAAAGCGTTTACTTTCTTCTTCTGTTAAACCATCAATAATTTGATGTTCGCCTAGAGCTCCTAAAGTTACAATTGATAATACTTGCGTTTCGCCACGAGTAAATAAAGCACTACCGTGAACAATTGGTAGAACATCAATAATTGATGTTAACGGTCGAATTTCATTGCTCACACGACCATCTAAACGAATTTTCTTATTAATAATAAAATCACGAACAAGTTTCTTTAATAAAGTTTGATAAATAGCTCTAATCTGTTTAATAACCTTTTTTTGTTCTAATTCATTAACATATTTTTGATTATCATAAACAGCAATTAAAGCATTATAAATATCTTTTAAAGCTTTTTTTTGTTCTTGTTTCGTTTTAATACTTAAAGCTTTAATAATTTGTGGTTCATACTGACTAGTAATAGTTGATACTAATTTATTATCAAATTCTAATTCAATAATAGGTAATTTTTCTTGGCCAATAATATTAATAATATCTTCTTGAAAGGCAACTAACTTTTTAATTTCTGTATGTGCCTTCGCAATTGCTACTAACATTTCTTCTTCGCTAATTTCTTGCCCACTAGCTTCAACCATATTAATTGATGCTTTTGTTCCCGCAACAATTAATTCTAACGATGATTGTTCTAATTGTTGACTTGTAGGATTACAAATTAATTCACCATTTATTTTTCCAATAATAACTCCTGCTACTGGACCATTAAAAGGAATTTTTGAAATACATAATGCTAATGAAGAACCTAATAATGCTGCCATTCTGACATCGGCATTAGAATCAACCGCTCATACATTATTAATTACTTGAATCTCGTGATTAAAATTATTAGGAAATAAAGGTCGCAAAGGACGATCAATTAATCTTGATGCTAATGTTGCATATTCACTAGGTTTGCCTTCACGCTTAAAAAACCCTCCAGGAATTTTTCCAACAGAATATAACTTCTCTTGAAATACAACTGTTAAGGGAAAAAAATCTAATGTTGATGGTTCTTCATTAAAACTAACAATACTTAATACCGTACTTTCCTCATAGCGTACTAAAATTGAACTTGTTGCTAGTGATGCTAAACTACCATACTCAATAACAATTTTCTTCCCATTAAAATTATTCGTAAATCTTTGTTCTTTATTCATTTGCTGTTACCCTTCTCATCTTCCCACATCTTATTCTATCATATTGTTTTAGCAACAAAAAATATGATCGCTATTTTAAACGACCATTAATAATCTCTGATAATGCCTTAGCATACTTACCAAAAATAATACTAATAGCATTACTTTGTTTAATTATTCCTTGCTGTTTTAACTTACGAATCTTTTCAATATTAACTTGTTTAATATCTTTAATAATAATTTTAATCTTTGTATTTGTTGCTTGTGCCTCAATAATATTACTAATTGTTCCTAAATAATCAATAAAAACATCTACTTTAAAAAGAACTAATTTTTGTCATTGTTTTTCTGTTGAATTTTTTTTTTTAAAAATATCATATTTATTAAGCAAGCAATTATAAAAACTAATAATATTAAACCTAAATCTAACAACAGTATCTGTCATAATTCCATCGTTTCTCTTCCTTTTATTTAATTATGAATAAATGTTTTTTGAATTTGTTTAATCATTATTAAATCATTAACATCAGTTACTAAAATTTTAATTTTATTAGCAATTAAATTAATAATTAAATTATCACTATTAAAATCATGTTTTTGACTATCAATTACTAAAAAAACATCTTTCATATTACCTTTAATAGTAACCGTATGGGTATTATCTAAAATTAATGGTGCCTTTAAAGAATTATGTTTATTATGAAAAACAGGAGCAATTTCTAAGAATTCCATTAAATTTTTTTCACTTAAAATAACTGCTCCATTAATACTTTTAGTATAACCTGTTGAACCAGTTTTAGTAGTCAAAACAAATCCTAAACTTTGACAATTTTGTAATAATTGATTATTAATATAAACTGTAAAAAATATTGTTTTTGCAATACTAATTAATTTAATCTCATTAAAACTATAAAAATTTTTATTATTAATAGTTATTTTTAAAGCATCAAGAGATTTTGTTTTCAAAATATTATTTTTTAAATTAGTAATTAACTTATCAATTTCATTAACTTGATAAAGAGCATTAAAACCAATATTTCCAGTATTAATAGTTATAAAATGAATATTATCAATATTTTCATTAAAACGATTAATCGCCGATAAAAAAGTTCCATCACCGCCAATACTAAATACTATTTCTGGATTTTGTTCATCAAATATCATCTTTAATACTAATAATTTACTAGACAAGTCTTTAGCCACAGCAATTGATTCATCCGACTTGTTAGTAATAATTGTAAATCTCTTTTGTTGCATTAATTACACCTCATAATATAATTCTATCAATAGACTTGGTACATAACTATAACATTTTGCATCTATCAAACTATAAAATTCACTTTCATCTTTATATTTATCTAACATTTGTGCTTCATCTAGAAAATAATATTATCAAAATAGTAAATAAAATTGAGGGTTATGTACCAAGTCTAATAAAGTAATAATATCATAAATTAAGAATCCATATAAATATTCTTTTTTATTGTTATTTATAGTAAAATTGATACATTATTAATGATATTTATTTATTTTAGGAGGAATTACTATTGAAACCACGCTTATTGTCTGGTATTACTAATACTGGAAAAATTACTATTGGTAATTATATTGGTGTTATTCAAAATTTTATTAAATTACAAGAAGAATATGATGTTTTTATCTTTGTTGCCAATTTGCATGCTATTGTTTCAATAGAAAATCATGACCATGTTGTTCTTAAAAATAATATTCGTGATTTAGTTGCCTTATATGTTGCCTGTGGTTTAGATCCCAATAAGATTACTATTTTTGCTCAATCTGACATTTTAGAGCATTGCCAATTAGGTCATATTCTGCTATGTCATACATCAATGGGAGAACTAAATCGCATGACACAATTTAAAGATAAAACACAATCATTTAAACAACATAATAATACTGAAACGATACCAACAGGATTATTTACTTATCCAGCATTAATGGCCGCTGATATTTTACTATATGATGCTACTATTGTTCCTGTGGGGATTGATCAAAAGCAACATCTAGAATTAACAAGAAATATTGCGATAAGAATGAATAATAAATATGGTAATATCTTTATAATTCCAGAACCATATATTGCTCCTAATGGTAAAAAAATAATGAACTTACAAAATCCCTTAAAAAAAATGTCAAAATCACATGAAAATCCTAAAACTTATATTTCCCTTTTAGATAATTTAAATGATGTTACCACAAAAATTAAAAGTGCCATCACTGATAGTGAAAATAAAATTTATTATGATGAAATTAATAAACCGGGAATTAGTAATCTTTTAAATATTTACTGTGCTTTTACAAATATTACAATTGAAGAAGCAACAAATGAGTTTTCTGACCAAAATTATGGTGCTTTTAAAGAAAAAGTCGCTAAAGTTGTTTGTCATCAACTTGAAATTATTCAAAGAAAATATAACGAAATTATTGCTAATGATAAATGAAAACATTGATTATTGCAAGGAAAAGAAAAAGCAACAAAAATTGCTCACAAAAAATTGCAATTAATCCAAGATAAAATTGGGATTAATTACTAAAAATAAAGGAGAAAAATAATGATTAAACTTAATCATATTGATAAAAAACGATTAATTCTTATTGACCTTGATGGAACAACATTAATGGATGACGGAAAAACAATGCATCCATTAACTATTCAAGGACTACAAAAAACTATTGCTCAAGGTCATATTGTTTGTATTGTTACCGGAAGACCCCAGCGTGGAAGTATTTCTTTTTATAATGAATTAGGATTAAAAACATTACTTTGTAATTTTAATGGTGGTCACATTCATGATCCGTTACTACGAGAATTTAAACGCTTAGTATTTCCAATTTCTTATGATACCGTAAAAGCAGTTTTAAAAGAAAACGATGTCAAAACTTCTTTATATAATGGTATTGTAGAATACTACAACAAAGCAGTATGTTTAAAACAAACAGAAAATTTTGAACGCTACTTTCATTTAACAGATATTCCAACTGATAATTTTATTATTGGCAATCTTTTAGAAAACTGAAGTGGTTCTGCTAATAATATTGTTTTACAATTAAAAAGTTCTCAACATTTAGATAAAGTTATTTGTAGTTTAGAAAAATATACTAATACTTTAAAAATTAATATTTGAACTCATGATAATGACAAAGAACATCCTGTCCTAGACCTATCAAATAAATTTATTAATAAAGGGATTGCAGCTGAAATTCTTTCACAATATTACAATATAGATATTAGAGATGTTATTGCTTTTGGTGATGAATTTAATGATTTAGAAATGATTACCAAAGTTGGTAATGGTATTGTAATGAAAAATGGTATCGAAACTTTAAAAGTATTTTCTAAAGATATTACTGAACATACTAATGATGAAGGTGGTGTTGGCATATATTTAGAAAAATTATTAAACTTATAACTTAAAATAAATAGATAAAAAGATGTTTGTGTATTACAAACATCTTTTTATCTTACCTACCATTATCAGTATGAAGAATAATATTTTTCAGTTAATTTATTATTGTTTGATTTAGTAGCAATTTTAAGGTTCCAAACATTCATTAACTATTTTTTGTTCACTATTAGTTCGTTACATAAATTAATAAACTCATCCATCGTAACTGTTACTTGTTCTTCTTTACCATATTGACGATAAGTAATCTTTTTAGTATCAATTTCCTTTTGACCAATAACAATTTGGAAAGGTATTTTTTTAGTTTGAGCAATACGAATTTTATAACCTAACCGCTCACTACTAGCATCAACAAATGACCGTAAATTATGAGTTTTAAATAGTTTTTCTAATTCATAACAATATGCTTGATACTCTTCTTTAATAGGAATTAAAGCAATTTGTTTAGGACTTAATCATAATGGTAAAACTCCACCCGTTTGTTCTAATAAGACAGCAATAAAGCGTTCATAAGTCCCAATTAAACCACGATGAATAATAATAGGGCGAACTTTTTGTCCATTCTCATCTTGATAAGATAAATCAAATTTTTCTGGTAGTAAAAAGTCCAACTGAATCGTTGACACCGTAATATCGTGCCCTAACACTGTTTTAATTTGAATATCTAATTTCGGACCATAAAATGCTGCTTCACCAAGCATTACAATATATTTAATTTTTAATTCATTCAATGCTTCTTTTAAAACTTTTTCAGCTTTAATTCACATTTCATCATTATCATAATAACTTTTTTTATCTTGAAAATCTCTTAATGAGAATGAATAGTAATCAACTTCAATATTTAATGCTAATAATATTTCAGTAATTAATTTAAATGTTGTTTGAAATTCAGTTTTTATTTGATCAAAACGACAGAAAATATGAGCATCAGTCAACTCCATTGCTCGAACTCGTTCTAAACCAGTTAAAGCGCCACTAGCTTCATAACGATATAATAACTCGTGTTCAGCAAATCGTAATGGCAAATCACGATAAGAGCGTAATTTATAACAATAAATTAAACAATGATGTGGACACGACATCGGACGAAGCACAAGTTGTTCATTATTTAATGACATAACCGGAAACATATTTTGATGATAATGATCTCAATGACCACTAGTGCGATATAATTCTATTGCTCCCATTACTGGTGTTGCTACTTCTAAATAATCATAAAAGAACTCTTGCGAGCGCAAATACTCTTGTAATTGTTTTTTAAGAACCATTCCATTAGGCAATCAAATTGGTAATCCTTGACCCGCCAATGAATCAAACATAAAAATTTCTAAATCTTTACCAATTTTTCGATGGTCTCGTTCTTTTCTTAAAGCAATTAATTCTAACAATGTTGCTAATTTCTGTTGTGAAAAATGACAAACACCATAAATTCTTTGAATTTGCTTATTGTTAGCATCATTATTTCAATAAACTCCAGCAACTGATAAAAGCATAAAATTTTCAACAATTTTAGTATTATTTAAAGCAATAAAATTATTAATGAAGGAACTGTTATCAACAGTATATATACTAACAATATTTTTAAGTGTTAAAAGTTGCTCTAAAAAATAAGGATTATTTTCATATAATCGTTGCAAATCGTGCGGTGATTTTAACTCATATTTAATTTCTAAGTCTTTTTTAAGAAATTCTTGCATTTGCTTAGTAATAATCTCTAAATCTTGTTCTTTAATGTGTTTTTGAAAATTAAAATCAACAAAAAAACCTTCATCACCAACATTAATATTAGCAATTAGTAAGTCTTTTCAATTAGTTTGTAATGTTTTTGCTAAAACAATAGCCGCTGAATAATTAAGTACTTTTAATGCATCATCTAAATCTTTTGTAATTATTTCTAACACAATATCATTTTCTAAAACATAAGTTTTAATATCTTTTCATTCATTATTAACTTTAACAGCAATAATATTCTCTTGCCAATTAGCATCAATACTTGTTAAAACATCACTAAGCATTATTCCTACTGGATACGATTTATCTTCATTATTAATTTTTACAGTAACAATTTGTTCCATTGCCGACATATCCTTTCTAGCGAAAAAGACGTTCATTAGCAAATGAACGTCTTTAACACTGTTAATGTAATTATTTTATTTGTAATTTTCTCATTTCATTACCATTAACAATTAAAACTTGTTCATTAGTTTTAGCACCATATTTTCTAGCAATATTATTTAATAAACTATCATCATTAATTACTTTATTAATATCCATAACTAATTCTGGATAAACACCATACCAAATCCCAAAACTATTTCTAATTCTTTCATCAGTAACTAATGGAATTAATGTACTGCGAACACGAGCATTAGATAAAGTTTTAGTTAATAATTGATGATCACTATCATCTAAAACAATTACTTGATGAATTCGTTTTTGCTTTTGAATTTTTTCACCAAGAACTTCTTTACCAACTTGATAAACAAAATCTTTAAAAGGTGAAGTTGATCATTTAACAAATCTTTCTAAATAACCTTCATATCAAAAATGAATTTCTGCTTTTCTAACTACTCTCGTCATTGCTTCAATTGATTTTTCAGGATATTCACCATTAGCTGTTTCGCCAGATAACATTGTTGTATCAACACCTAAATCAACAGCTCAATAAATATCTGATACTTCAGCTCTTGTTGGCAAAGGGTTAGATAACATTGATTCTAACATTTGTGTAGCAACAATTACTGGTACCATTGCTTTATTACATTTACGAATAACATGTTTTTGAATTAAAGGTACCTCAGCATAAGGCACATCAACACCTAAATCACCGCGAGCAATCATAATACCATCACTATTAGCAATAATTTCATCAATATTATCAACAGCATATCGTGATTCAATTTTGGCAATAATTTTAATATCAGCACCACCATTTTCATCTAACAATTGACGCATCTCTTGTAAATCTTTAGCATCATGAACAAAAGAAGCAGCTACATAATCTACTTTTTGCTCACATCCAAAAATAAGATCGGCACGATCTTTATCAGAAATAAAAGGTAATGACAGTTTAATTCCTGAAACAATAATCGCACGATGATTTTTGACAAGATGAGTATTAACAGCACGACAAACAATTGACTTATCATTGTCTTTATTATTAATTCCTAAAACAATTAACTGTAACTTACCATCATCTACTAATAATCTTTGTTCAACTTGAATATCATTAACAAGATTTTCATAATTAATTGAAAATTCTGTTTCCGTACCTTCAATTTCTTTATTCGTATAAATAACAACTTTACTATCTTTACTTATTAACGCTTCTCCTCCTTTAAAAGAATGAGTTCTAATTTCTGGACCTTTAGTGTCTAATATTACTGATAGTGGCCTTTGTACTTGTTGAATAATAGATTTAGCAATTTCAATGCGCTTACCATGTTCTTCAAAATCACCGTGAGAGAAGTTTAAACGATATACATTTGCTCCCTTTTGTGTTAAACGAAGCATCAATTCTCTAGTTTCACTAGTCGGACCAATTGTAGTAATGGTTTTTACTCTTTTATTTATAAAAAGCATTTATTTTAATCCTCGTTTCTATTTTTGTAAATAACAGTTTAATTTTAACATAAAAACATATTTTAAATTAATTTGTTAATTGTAAAGAAAATAAATTCAATAATAATTTCTTTCATTAGACTTGGTACATAACTATAACATTTTGCACCTACCAAACTATAAAATTCACTTTCATCTTTATATTTATCTAATATTTGTGCTTCATCTAGAAAATAATATTATCAAAATAGTAGATAAAATTGAGGGTTATGTACCAAGTCTAATGTTTATTAGTTTGGTACCGTTAGGGGCGTTCTTTGATACAAAACAACCACCAAAACCTAATATGGAACAATTTTTTATGAAACGAGAAAAACGAGCTACAATTCCCAATAAATGTGGTGAAAGTTGTGAATTAGAGTTTTCCAAGATTGGTAAAAGTGCTTGAGTAATTAGTGGTTATGGTCGGGGTTCATATCATTTAGAAATTGATGCTACTGATTTAAAGCTTTCTAGTGATTTTGATATTCAAATAGGTAATGGCGATTTTGTTCAAAGACCAGCCCTTCAATTATTTGTTGTCAAAGATAGTGCTGCTTATAATCAAATTAATAACTTTTATCGTTCTAATGGTTCTTATAAGTCCAAGCCTTTTAGAGAATTTTATTTTATTGATAATTTAATTTTTGCTGAATTATACTTGTAAGTGCAAGTAAATAAAATTGCAAAAAATCTCATATAAAAATTTCATGATGCTAAGTTTATTTTAGAAAAAACAAAGCAAGGAGTTTTTATATGGGTTACAAACATCTTGGCATATATGAAAGAATTTATATTGAGAATCAATTGAAGTTTAAAGTAAAAATTAGTGAAATAGCTAAAAATCTTAATCGAAGTATTAGTACTATTATTCGAGAAGTCAATAGAAATAAAGATAGTAATCATTATTTTTCATTAATTGCACAAAATAAAGCAGAAAACAGAAAACAATCACATGTTTATTTTCATAAGTTTAAAAATAGAGAATTAGTAAAATATGTACAACAAAAATTACTATTAGGTTGATCGCCTGAACAAATTTATGGCAGAATTAAAAATTTTCATAAAGAATGAATTATTAGTTTTAAAACAATTTACAATTGAATTTATTCTGGATTACTTGAAAAAGTTACTAATAAAAATTTAAGAAGAAAAGGTAAGAAACGAAAATCTCAAGAAAATCGCGGTAAATTTAATGGTAAATCAATTAAAGAACGAAATATTAATGTTAATAATCGTATAACTGTTGGTCATTGAGAAGGTGATACTGTAGTATCATCACGAGGTAAAAGTAAATCATGTTTAATAACTTTAGTTGAAAGAACATCAAGATTTACTTTAGCAATGTTAGTTGAAAATAGAACTACTAAAGTTGTTAACGAAAACATTAGCCATTATTTATCAATTCTTCCAAATAATCTTGTTAAGACTATAACATTTGATAGGGGTAAAGAATTTTCTAATTGACAACAACTTGAAAAAAATTTAAATGTGAAAATTTATTTTGCTAATGCGTATTCGCCTTGACAAAGAGGTACTAATGAAAATACTAATGGTTTAATTAGAGAAAAATTTCCTAAAAAATTTAATTTTTCAAATACTACTAAAAATGCAGTTCATAAATTTATATTGTCTTTAAACCAAAGACCAAGAAAAATACTAAATTATCTTTCACCAATCGAATATTTGGTTAGAAAAATAATTTAGTTGCACTTAACTTTACAATTTGGCATTAAATTTAATTTTAAATAAATATTTTATGTTATCTATAATTGCAAATTATAAATTGAAGCAATTAAATTAAATCTTAAACTAAATCGTTTTCTACGATTACGATATTTTTCAGTAATAATTTTAAATTTTTTAAGAATAGCAAAAATATTTTCAATAATAATTCTCATTTTTGAAATTAATTTATTATTATGTTTTTGTTCTTTATTTAAAGGGTTTTTCTTTGTTTTTTTCTTAGGTATTAGAACATTACTATGAATTTTTTGTATTCCTTGATAACCATTATCAACTATTAATTTAGTATTTTTTATTTACAAATAATTTGTAATTATTTTAATAAGTAATGCAAGAAGTCTATTATTTATTTAGTTATTAATCTTTATAAAAATAATTTGTAATTGTCATCACAATAATTGTCATTACTAAAGTTCCTAAAATAGCTAACGAGATTGCAATAATAAAGCGTCAAAAAACTGATAATAATCATAAACTAGTTAAATATAAAACAACAAATTCTAGCATTACAATAATACTATAAATAAACTGCTCTTGTTGATGATAACCACATAAAAAGCAAACTAATGTTGTAATAAAAGCATATAGTAGCATTCCCACCCCAATTAAAAACATATATCCAAAAGCAATACTATCTTTAAAATTTAATTTTAATAAATTTAATTGTGGATCTAAAAGTAATCAAATAATCAACCCAGGAATTAGTGCTTGTCACAAAACAAAAAAAATACTTCTTAACTTATTATCACTTCGCATCTTTTCACTACTTAACATCACTATTCCCTCACTCTCATAAATTATACAACAAAAAACTAGACTTCTAAAAGTCTAGTTTTATTTATCTAATGGAGCGAGTGATGGGAATCGAACCCACACAATCAGCTTGGAAGGCTGAAGTTCTACCATTAAACTACACTCGCATAATGTAAGTTCATTACAAAATATATCACATTTAAAAATAAGAAGCAATAAGTTTTACTAAAAAATCTGTAGAAACCATATACATATGACAAGATTTTGGTTTCTACAAACTTGCTGTTAATTAATAAATAAATACGAGCTCATTTATTTATTACAAGAAATATAAGGTTAAATTAATATTTATTATTTTTAGTTATGCCTTGTATTTTTTTGTGCCTTGTTGTTGATAAACTAAGTTTTTTAGTAAACGAAGTTTACTAACAAGTTATGTTAATTTAGTTTAAAGAAAGAGTTTAAAGAGAAATATATTGAACTAAGTTAAAAAACTAAGTTAAATATAACTAAGTTAATATAACTAAATATTGTAAGGATGGTATGTATATGAGAAATATTGAAAATATTTTTTTAAATACTGAAAAATATCTTTTGAAAGAAACGCAAAATGCAGTACTTATTAAAGCACCAGCAATTCCCTGATTGTATGAATCTACTGGTATTTGGTTTCCAAAACGATTTGTTTATAAAGAAAAATATGAAAATTCAATTTGCATCGGAATAATAAAAGATGGTGAGTATCAGTTGGTTTTAGTTAATAATAAGAAAGGTCAAGAATCTAGTTTGATTTTAGGTCATGAGTTGTTAGGTTTTTTTGTTGCGGAGAAAGAGATTGCTAAAAAGGATGTAAGTTTTAATTATTTTAAAAATTCATTTTAAAGGTGTTTTAAGGCATTTTAAGAATAGAGGTAAAGAAAAAAAATATAGTTTAAAAAAATTTAGGTTGGTTTTTAAGGTGTTTAAACGGTGCGGAAAGCGTATGCTCCGCCCGTTAATTATCAATGTTAGTTTGAGTTATTTAACTAAGTTATTGCATTTTTTGATTTAATGTAGTAAAAAAATTAATTTTGGAGTTTAAAAAATGAAAATGTGAGTTAATGTGGATGAGCCCGGTAAAGATTATTGTCAAGAGTTTATATATTTTATTAATAAAAAAACCGGATTAGAACAAAAAATTTGAGCGTCTAAATCTGCAGTTGAATCTGTTAGAACTGATTTAGTTGGTGATAATTGACTTTGTGTTGATTTTGTTGAACATAATTATTTAAAAAAATAAATTAATTAGAAAATTAAGGAGAAAAGAAAGATGAGTATATTTGGACTAGTGTTTTTTACGATTTTAACATTATTACTAGCATATTATATTGCAGTTAATATTTATCGGTTTTTTAAAGATAAAAAGAAATATGGTAGTGAAGCAAAACAGCTATCAAAAGATTTTACTTATGCACAACGAATATTTATTGCAAAATTTAAGCGAAATTTGTTAGAACAAGATGAAAAAGAAATTAAAAAGTAGGTTTAGAAAATGTTTAAAAAAATAATTATTGAGTTAATTGAATTAATTTATCCAACTGCCGATTTACCGCCCCAAGTTGTATTTTTGTTTTCAATTTTGATAATTGTAATGCTTTTCTCAGCCATTATTTTTCTACTCTTTTGACCTTTTAAACGGTAATTATTATGTTTTTAGTTGCTTGAAAAGATTTAGATTGAGAAATGACAAAATTGTATTTTTGGGATTTATTTATTCAAATTAAAGTTATTCCGTCGTGAGTTTCCGGTAAAGAAATTGATTTAACCAAAGAACTACTTTGACTTTTAATAGCAAACATTGCTTTTTGAATGGTATTAGTATTCATTATTTTATTTATGGTTATTTTATTTTATAAGGTTAAATCATATTTTGTTTAGAAAGGGGGTGATTATATGTTTGGAACTTTCTTAGTAGAAGCGACCACGCCTGTGGCTGTCACTGGTGAACAAGCGGTTACTAACTTATGAAAAGCGTTAATTGGAGCGTTTGGTCACATTTGAACCGATATTATTGGTGGTAATATGCCTAATGTTGTTAATTTTTTTGCTACATATTGAGTTTTCTTGCTTGGAGTAATTATTGGTTTATTTTTAATTGCTTTCAAAATGTTTGAAAAATTAATGCCCGGCAGATAGTAATAAAAATAAATAAAGTGTGATTTAAATGATGCTATTGTTTAAGAAAATAAATTTAAGATTATATGATTTTGTCGCTTTAAATCGCACTTTATTTATTATTGCGTGATTCTATGGTGCGATTTTGTATTATTATAATCCTCAAAGTTGACGAATGTTATTTGATATTATTTATTTATTAATTGCTTTGTATGTTTTATATACTAAAATTTCTCATTTTTTTGCTCGCCGTAGTTTTATTAATTTCTTATTAAATTCACCCTTAAATTTAGTAATTGGTGCCTTAGGAACTGGAAAAACCGCTTTAATGGTTTTAGCTTCTTACTTATTAAGTGGTTGAAAAACGATTTCTACTTTTCCGATTACGGATAAACAAATGCTTTCATTAGGGCATATGTCTTTATTAGATTATAATTATCCGATATTAGAAGAAAAGCATTTGCTGTTATGAGATGAAACTAACTTATTTTTAGAAGGAACTGACTATAAAGAAAATGATAGGGTAACCCAAGGGTTACAAGAATATTTCGCTTCGGCTCGCCAATTTACCCATATCGTATTAGCAAGCGGACAACGAGCCGAACATATATGAGTTAAAGTTCGTGATATTGCGAATTCAATAATTGTTGGCATTAGAAAAAAACCGGTTAGTATCTTTCGTCCTTATTTACAAGTTATTTATGGCACTTTTAAATCGGTGAGCGAATACGAACAATGACGATTAACTTTAATTAATGCTAAAAATGATAAAAAAGGTCGCAAAATCAAGTATCGTAGCATTCCGGAATTAGACATTTATTTCTTTAAATTGAAAATTCCGATGTCAATCTTAAATCTTTACGATAATAAATATTTATCATTCTTGCGTGAATTAAGTAAGCGTGCTTTGAATGATAAATATCAACATAAATTTTGAAATGATAATGTAATGGATATTGAAGCATTAGAATATTTAAAAATGGAAAAATTCAGCAAGATACTTACTAAGTTAAAAAATAATCTGAAAAAGAAAAACAAGTAAAGGGGTTTAAAAAATGGAAAACTTAGAAAAAATGGCCAGCTTGATTGGCGATATGTTTTATAAAGTTTTTGATTTAATTTGAACTTTAACCATTCCTGGAACAGATATTCGCATTATTATTTTTCCGCTAATTATGCTTGTGATAAATCTTGTAATTGGTGGCATTTTAGGTATTCATATTGAACGACCAAAAGTTGGTTTTCGTAAAAAATATCGAAAATCAGTTGCTAATTGAGGAACTAAGAAAAATTCATCTAGTGGTCCAATTAAGAAATTTAGTGGTAATAGTCCTAAAAATAGACCGTGATTTGACCAACATGGACGGCGAATAAAAAGGTAGGTATTTAAAATGTTTAAATTAATAATATTATTTATTCTTGTTGCTGTTTTTTCTATTTTTGCTTTAAACGACTTTTTAGGTTTATGAGCCTATGTGCGTGAGGGTTTAGAATATTTTAATAAAGTTCTATCAAGTAATATTAAAATTTTAGATTTGTTTAAACCAATGATTAGATTATTTTCTCAACATCCGATTTTCCAAATTTTAGGAACGATTTGCATTTTATCAACAATATATTTAATTTTAAGGAGTTAAAAAATGAAAAAGTTAAAGAAAATATTAGGTATTAAATGATTTAAAAGCGTTTTAAGTTTTATACATTTTTTTATCATACTTCATAGTGTTATTACTATAATTTGAGTATTTTTAACAAGAATTAGAACTAACACAGATGAGTTTTTTAAAGGTTTTATATTGTTTGATTTTCAAAATGTATTTTTTAAAGTGTATTTTTGATTATTAATTGTTTATTTGTTAATAACTGGTATTAAGTTAATTATTAGGGATTATTACTTTAATAAAGTTTTTAGAAAGCATAAAATGCAAGTTGTCAATTGTGAATGTCCACAACATCAACAGTATAAATTTTCTGATGCTTTTAAAGCGATAAAAAAGAGTTTTAAGGCGTGATGAAATGCATAAGATTATTTCTTGATTTATTATAATGTTTATTATTTTGGTACCGTTAGGGGTGTTCTTTGATACAAAACAACCACCTAAACCTAATATGGAACAATCCTTTATGAAACGACAAAAACGAGCCACCAATCCTAGCCAATGTGGTGAAAGTTGCGAATTAGAGTTTGCCAGCATTAAAAATACATTTTTTAATGTAGAGAGTTTTGGCTCTGCTGGAAGAATAACTTTTTATGATGAAAGTGTTCGTTTTCCAGATGATATGTCTGAAAAAAGCTTTTTAATCGAAAATCAAAGTATTAATAATCCTATAAAGGATTTTTTTAAACAAGAAGGTGTTTATAAACCAAAACCATCTGAAGATATATTGACTACTTATGGCTGAGAAATTCCTAAACTTGAAAGTATTAAAGTGTCATTTGTTTATTTAGATAGATATCAATTAAATAAACCACAATATTTTATAAGTTCATTTTCAGCTAAAGTGCCACTACAACCAGAGAAAGATAACGAGCAACCGTTACCTACGGAAATAAATAAAAATAATGGTGAGTATGATTATACTCAGTTTCAAGATAAACTAGATTATTTGATGATACAACGCCGAGATTTTGATAAATTTAATTATAGTTACTTATATTGAGTTCCTATTTTTAATTTCTTTGACGATAATTTTAAATATATGAATGAAGTGTCAATAAAATTAAATGGTTTTAAACAAAATAGTAAATTTAATTTAAGTCGCAAAAATTTATATCCGTCTGGTTTCATTGAAGAAGTTATTTTTAGGGAACTTTCCTTTTCTAGTTTTGGCGATGTTATCACTATAAAAACTGAGCACGGTAGTATTGTGGGTTATAATGAGATTTTAGAAAATGGTAAATCGCTTTGAAAATCTGGCTCGCGAACAAGTTTTGGAGGAGATTTTATTAATACCTTTTTTGGACAAGTTAATTATTATGGTAATACTTTCCATTTTTTACGCTATGATGATAAATTAAAAACTGATTTTAAAGATTTTATGCTTTGTTACCGAAAACATTTACCTGTTGATTTTATTAATGGGTTATTTGATAAAATTTATAAAGTTTTAGGTGGTTTTTTCGTCCAGTTCTTTTATGCCAGTTTTGATATGGATACTTCTACTTATGTAGAATTAGATTACAAAGGAATGCAAGAAATTCCTAAAAATGTTTTACAAATGGGCTTTTTCTATCGTTCCTTAATTACTTTTTATCCCAAACAGTATTTAATTAACTTTGGTTCAACAATCGAAAATAGTAAGAATATGATTTTTCGTTCGTATTTTTTTGTGAAAGATAAACAAATTACTAATGATTTTAAAACTGGTAAAAGTTCTTATCAAATAAATTTTAATGTGTTAAAAGCATATGATAACCAATTATGAAACGCCACTAGTAATAAACTGCATTTTTATAACGCTAAAGTCGATGTCATGTATGGGATTAATATTTTTACACTGACTTTCCCGCTATATAAAAAGAAAAATGAAAGCAATGAATATCATTATTCTTTATATGATTTTAATATTTTGAATTCAACAGCTTTTATTGGCGGCGGAATAAGTGGTAATATGGATGATTTAATTCCGACGCCCAACTGTTCTTATTGAGGTTTATTTAGTGCCATATCTTGTGGTATTCAGCACGCTTCTGTTAGTGTGTTGAATTGATTACTTGGTCTTTCGGGAATTAATCTTTTAATTCGCCCCCTTGCCGATATTGCTAAAACGACGATTAATTTTACCAAAACCGCCTTTCCAGTATTTGAAGTTATTCCGGCATTTCAGATGTTATTTGAATTTGTAGTACCGTTAGCAATTTTACTAATGATATTAAAAAAGTTCTCTTAAATATTGCCAATATTTTTTATAATATAATTCCTTTGAAAGGAGGATTTTTCTTTATGCGAAAATTTTTATCAGCTTTAAATTTAGTATGTGTACTGTTTATTTTTGGGTGTAGAAGTAATGTTTATGAAAAAAAATTACAATTTTCTAGTTTAAATAATACATTTTTTAATGTAGAGAGTTTTGGCTCTGCCGGAAGAATAACTTTTTATGATGAAAGTGTTCGTTTTCCAGGTGATATGTCTGAAAAAAGCTTTTTAATCGAAAATCAAAGTATTAATAATCCTATAAAGGATTTTTTTAAACAAGAAGGTGTTTATAAACCAAAACCATCTGAAGATATATTGACTACTTATGGCTGAGAAATTCCTAAACTTGAAAGTATTAAAGTGTCATTTGTTTATTTAGATAGATATCAATTAAATAAACCACAATATTTTATAAGTTCATTTTTAGCAAAAATACCTAATTAATTAGCAATTTTAATAAATATGTTTGAAAATCGTATTTTTTGCAATGCGATTTTCTTAATTTAAGGAGTTTAAAAAATGAAATATATTATTTCCCAAGGTGATTTAGCTGATTTAAAAGCAAAAATCCAAAGTTGACTAAGTGCTAATTGCCGTAATTCTTATTACTATAAAACTAAAAAACGCATTACTGCCTATTTAAATTTATGTACTTATTTCTATATTGAAGAAACTACTTTAACAAAACTTATTAAAAAATATTTTAAGAATGCAACGAAAACCTTTTATCGTTGGGCGGAAAAAATTATGACCGCTTATTATTCTGATAATTTAGATTTGTTATTGTTTAAAACTACAAAACCACAAAATCTTAATTATCAATATAGTTTAAATTCTCGTGAAAAGGTATGTGATTTATATTTTGATTATAAAAATCTTCAAGCAGGTGGAATGTGGTCTTTATTTAACAATTTAAAAATTGGTTTCCACGATGCTAAAAATTCAGAAGTTCCGAAAAATATTAAAACTTTTTATCGTTGAATTAAATCCGACCCTCGTTGAAAAGAATTAAAACAGCAAATCAAACAAACAAAACGCCATTTTAAGCGTTATGAAGTTTCTGAGATTGGTCTTTTACAAATGGATGCCAAAATTATTACCACATCAAATTTTCCGGTTGATAAAAAATATTATATTTATGATTTCATTGACGAAATAACACGAATAGTATTTGGTTATGTTTATGATAGTTTAGGAACTAACAATGCCCTTAATGCCGTGCAAAGAGCAATGAAAGATTTCGGCGAACTTGGCATAACCATTAAACGCCTTCGTACTGACAATGCTCCGGAATTTACTACTACTAATTGAAGTAATAAAAAAGCATACAAAGTAAAAGAAAGGCCTTTTACAACCTTTCTTTCAAGAAATGGGGTTATCCATGAAACCACTCCAATTCGTTCACCACAAAGTAACGGTAAAATTGAGCGGTTCCATCAACATTATACTAAATTATTTTATGCTAAGGATAAAAAATTAAATCAAAATGAACTTCAACATTATTTAAATAAATATTATTACTTTTATAATTTTGAACGCAGTCATTAGACTTCTTGCATTACTTATTTATTAAACAAAATTCCTATAAAATATATTTAAAATAGAAATTATAAGGAATTTAAGATTATGAAATTTGATAAATTTAATTTTATTAATGATAAAGAATTATTACGATTAACTGGAATAAAGCAAAGTACTTTTAATAAAATGTTAAATATTTTAAAAGAAGCTGAGTTAAAAAAGTTTAAAAGAGGTGGTAAAAATAATAAATTATCATTAGAAAATAGATTATTGATGACTTTATCATATTGACGAGAATATCGTACTTATTTTCATCTTGGTAAAAGTTTTGATATTAGTGAAGCTAGTTGTTATCGAAATATCAAGTGAATTGAAGATATTTTAATCAAACATCCTGATTTTCAACAACTTGCTGGTAAAAAAGCATTAATAAATGATTATTTTAATGATAAAACAATTATTATTGATGCTACAGAAACACCCATTCAACGCCCAAAAAAAGACAAAAACAATCTTATTCAGGAAAAAAGAAAAAACACACTATTAAAACACAAGTAATTATTGAAAAAGAAAGCAAAATAATTATTGCAACAAATTTTTCTCTCGGTAAAAAGCATGATTTTTGTTTATTTAAAGAATCAAAAATCCCAATTTTAAAAAATACTAAATTAATAGTTGATAATGGTTATCAAGGAATACAAAAAATTCATAGTAATGTTCTAATACCTAAGAAAAAAACAAAGAAAAACCCTTTAAATAAAGAACAAAAACATAATAATAAATTAATTTCAAAAATGAGAATTATTATTGAAAATATTTTTGCTATTCTTAAAAAATTTAAAATTATTACTGAAAAATATCGTAATCGTAGAAAACGATTTAGTTTAAGATTTAATTTAATTGCTTCAATTTATAATTTGCAATTATAGATAACATAAAATATTTATTTAAAATTAAATTTAAATAATAAAATAATTTTTTGTTGTGTCAAAATTTACACATTTAATAAAATCCATAAGTATTAACCTAATAAAAGTTAGAAATTACTATATAGTATTTTTTATTTACAAATAATTTGTAATTATTTTAATAAGTAATGCAAGAAGTCTATTCATCTTTAAACACCAAAACTCCTTTTCAAACATTACAAAAAATTTTAACAAAGTAATTTTTTTATTTCGCTTGCAAATAATTAAAATTGTTTGCTCCTGTTGCAATTAAAATAATTGTTCCTAAAAATGATATTTCTACACAAAATACTATTGAAAATTATTAGAATATTTTAAAAGGGTTAATCTGTCTTTTTCATTTCTAGCTTCAACTAATTTAGAAGATAATAAATCAAATTCTGAATCATTTTGAGTTTGTTTCATTTTTTCGCGAATCTCTTTTAATTCTTGTTCTAAAAAAGAAATTCTATTATTTAATTCTTGTTTTCCTCAAATTTTATTGTGAATTTTGATTCCTGTATCAATAGTTTGTGCAGTATTGGCCAAAATCCCTGTTACGCTTTCTACTATTTCAAGACCATGTCTTAATTTACTAGTTCTGCTTCGTTTGGGTTCTCTTTTATTTCTAATTAAATTTTCTGAATTATTTTTTTGTTGATAATTAATTTCCCTTTTCGCTGGAGCTGGAGCGTTTCCAACAAGTCCTGCCATACCGCTTCCAGCGATAGTAATTGTCCCTAAAAATCCTAGTAATTTTTTCATATTAATTAACTTCCTTTTCGTGAATTTTTACTAATTAATAAAATTTACCGAGCAATCAACATCCTTTCTCCAAAAAATTAATCTGGAATCTCTTTACCTTGGAATTTCATTATAGCTGAATTATACTTGTAAGTGCAAGTAAATAAAATTGCAAAAAATCTCATATAAAAATTTCATGATGCTAAGTTTATTTTAGAAAAAACAAAGCAAGGAGTTTTTATATGGGTTACAAACATCTTGGCATATATGAAAGAATTTATATTGAGAATCAATTGAAGTTTAAAGTAAAAATTAGTGAAATAGCTAAAAATCTTAATCGAAGTATTAGTACTATTATTCGAGAAGTCAATAGAAATAAAGATAGTAATCATTATTTTTCATTAATTGCACAAAATAAAGCAGAAAACAGAAAACAATCACATGTTTATTTTCATAAGTTTAAAAATAGAGAATTAGTAAAATATGTACAACAAAAATTACTATTAGGTTGATCGCCTGAACAAATTTATGGCAGAATTAAAAATTTTCATAAAGAATGAATTATTAGTTTTAAAACAATTTACAATTGAATTTATTCTGGATTACTTGAAAAAGTTACTAATAAAAATTTAAGAAGAAAAGGTAAGAAACGAAAATCTCAAGAAAATCGCGGTAAATTTAATGGTAAATCAATTAAAGAACGAAATATTAATGTTAATAATCGTATAACTGTTGGTCATTGAGAAGGTGATACTGTAGTATCATCACGAGGTAAAAGTAAATCATGTTTAATAACTTTAGTTGAAAGAACATCAAGATTTACTTTAGCAATGTTAGTTGAAAATAGAACTACTAAAGTTGTTAACGAAAACATTAGCCATTATTTATCAATTCTTCCAAATAATCTTGTTAAGACTATAACATTTGATAGGGGTAAAGAATTTTCTAATTGACAACAACTTGAAAAAAATTTAAATGTGAAAATTTATTTTGCTAATGCGTATTCGCCTTGACAAAGAGGTACTAATGAAAATACTAATGGTTTAATTAGAGAAAAATTTCCTAAAAAATTTAATTTTTCAAATACTACTAAAAATGCAGTTCATAAATTTATATTGTCTTTAAACCAAAGACCAAGAAAAATACTAAATTATCTTTCACCAATCGAATATTTGGTTAGAAAAATAATTTAGTTGCACTTAACTTTACAATTTGGCATTATATTTCATAGTGTTGTTATTATAATTTGAATATTTTTAACGGTCCTTCAAATTAAAGGGGATAAATTTTTTAAAGATTTTATACCATTAAATTTTCAAAGTGTATTTTTTAATGTTTATATTTGATTATTAATTATTTATTTCTTAATAACTGGTATTAAGTTAATTATTAGGGGTTATTACTTTAATAAAGTTTTTAGAAAGCATCAAATGCAAGTTGCTAATTGTGAATGTCCACAACATCAACATTATAAATTTTCTGATGCTTTTGAAGCGATAAAAAAGAGTTTTAAGGCGTGATGAAATGCATAAGATTATTTCTTGATTTATTATAATGTTTATTGGTTTGGTGCCATTAGGGGCTTTCTTTGATACAAAACAACCACCAAAACCCAATATGGAACAATCCTCCTTTATGAAACGAGAAAAACGAACTGTAAACTCTAATACTTGTGATAATGTTTGTGAAGTACAATTTTCTAAAATTGGTAAAAGTGCTTGAATTAGTAGTAATTTTTTGTATAGACCTCAATATTTAGAAATTGATGCCAATGATTTAAATATTCCTAATTATCTCAATGAACAAGTATCACATAATGGTAAATTTACAATAAGAAATACCGAACAAAATAGTGTCATTGGATTTGCTTTTTATTTATTAGTTGATGTACGAAGTAATGTTTATAACCAACTTGGTGATTTTTACCGTAATAATGGTACTCGTAAATCTGCATTTTCTAAGGATTTTTATGTAATAGATACTTTGGTTGATGTTAAAATTTCTATTCATAAATTAGAAGACGGATTTTATTTAACTTCATTCTCAGCGGAAATGCCCCCTTTACCAGAAAAAGATAACGAACAACCATTGCCTACGGAAATAACTAAAAATGATGGTGAATATCAATATAATCAGTTTCAAGATAAACTTGATTATTTAATGATACAACGCCGAGATTTTGATAAATTTAATTATAGTTATTTATATTGAGTTCCAATTTTTAATTTCTTTGATGAGAATTTTAAATATATGAGTGAAATATCAATTAAATTAAATGGTTTTAAACAAAATAGTAAATTTAGTTTAAGTCGCAAAAATTCATATCCATCCGGTTTTATTGAAAAAGTTATTTTTAGGGAACTTTCCTTTTCTAGTTTTGGTGATGTTATTACTGTAAAAACTGAGCATGGTAGCATTGTGGGTGCTAATGAGTTTTTAGAAAATGGTAAATCACTTTGAAAATCTGGCTCGCGAACAAGTTTTGGAAGAGATTTTATTAATACCTTTTTTGGACAAGTTAATTATTATGGTAATACCTTCCATTTTTTACGCTATGATGATAAATTAAAAACTGATTTTAAAGATTTTATGCTTTATTACCAAAAAGATTTAACTGTTGATTTTATTAATGGTTTATTTAATAAAATTTATAAAGTTTTAGGTGAGTTTTTTGTACAATTCTTTTATGCGAGCTTTGATACAGATGCCTCTACTTATGTAGAATTAGATTACAAAGGGATGCAACAAATCCCTAAAAATGTTTTACAAATGGGTTTTTTCTATCGTTCCTTAATTACTTTTTATCCCAAACAGTATTTAATTAACTTTGGTTCAACAATCGAAAATAGTAAAAATATGATTTTTCGTTCTTATTTCTTTGTTAAAGATAAACAAATTGTCAATGGTTTTAACACTGGCAAAAGTTCTTATCAAGTAGATTTTAATGTGTTAAAAGCATATGATAACCAATTATGAAACACTACTAGTAATAAATTGTATTTTTACAATGCCAAAGTTGATGTGATGTATGGAATTAATATTTTTACGCTAACTTTTCCACTATATAAAAAGAAAAACGAAAGTACTGAATATCATTATTCTTTATACGATTTTAACATTTTGAATTCAACAGCTTTTATTGGTGGGGGAATAAGTGGTAATATGGATGACTTAATTCCTACGCCCAACTGTTCTTATTGAGGTTTATTTAGTGCCGTATCTTGTGGCATTCAGCACGCTTCTGTTAGTGTGTTAAATTGATTACTTGGTGTCTTTCTGGGATTAATCTTTTAATTCGCCCGCTTGCGGATATTGCCAAAACAACGATTAATTTTACGAAAACTGCTTTCCCGGTGTTTGAAGTTATTCCGGCATTTCAGATGTTATTTGAATTTGTAGTGCCCTTAGCAATTTTGCTAATGATATTAAAAAAGTTTTCTTAAATGTTTCCAATATTTTTATATAAAATATAATTCCTTTGAAAGGAGGATTTTTATTTATGTGAAAATTTTTATCAGCTTTAAATTTAGTATGTATAATGTTTGTCTCGGGATGTAGTAAAAATAGTAATGATTTAAAAACATATAAATTACAATTTTCTAAAATTGGTAAAAGTGCTTGAATTAGTAGTAATTTTTTGTATAGACCTCAATATTTAGAAATTGATGCCAATGATTTAAATATTCCTAATTATCTCAATGAACAAGTATCACATAATGGTAAATTTACAATAAGAAATACCGAACAAAATAGTGTCATTGGATTTGCTTTTTATTTATTAGTTGATGTACGAAGTAATGTTTATAACCAACTTTGTGATTTTTACCTTAATAATAGTGCTCGTAAATCTGCATTTTCTAAGGATTTTTATGTAATAGATACTTTGGTTGATGTTAAAATTTCTATTCATAAATTAGAAGACGGATTTTATTTAACTTCATTCTCAGCGGAAATGCCTCATTAATTTAGTAATTTAATAACCATTCTTGAAAATCGTATTTTTTTAATACGGTTTTCTTAATCTTAAGGAGTTTAAAAAAATGAAATATATTAGACTTCTTGCATTACTTATTTATTAAACAAAATTCCTATAAAATATATTTAAAATAGAAATTATAAGGAATTTAAGATTATGAAATTTGATAAATTTAATTTTATTAATGATAAAGAATTATTACGATTAACTGGAATAAAGCAAAGTACTTTTAATAAAATGTTAAATATTTTAAAAGAAGCTGAGTTAAAAAAGTTTAAAAGAGGTGGTAAAAATAATAAATTATCATTAGAAAATAGATTATTGATGACTTTATCATATTGACGAGAATATCGTACTTATTTTCATCTTGGTAAAAGTTTTGATATTAGTGAAGCTAGTTGTTATCGAAATATCAAGTGAATTGAAGATATTTTAATCAAACATCCTGATTTTCAACAACTTGCTGGTAAAAAAGCATTAATAAATGATTATTTTAATGATAAAACAATTATTATTGATGCTACAGAAACACCCATTCAACGCCCAAAAAAAGACAAAAACAATCTTATTCAGGAAAAAAGAAAAAACACACTATTAAAACACAAGTAATTATTGAAAAAGAAAGCAAAATAATTATTGCAACAAATTTTTCTCTCGGTAAAAAGCATGATTTTTGTTTATTTAAAGAATCAAAAATCCCAATTTTAAAAAATACTAAATTAATAGTTGATAATGGTTATCAAGGAATACAAAAAATTCATAGTAATGTTCTAATACGCTGAATTATACTTGTAAGTGCAAGTAAATAAAATTGCAAAAAATCTCATATAAAAATTTCATGATGCTAAGTTTATTTTAGAAAAAACAAAGCAAGGAGTTTTTATATGGGTTACAAACATCTTGACATATATGAAAGAATTTATATTGAGAATCAATTGAAGTTTAAAGTAAAAATTAGTGAAATAGCTAAAAATCTTAATCGAAGTATTAGTACTATTATTCGAGAAGTCAATAGAAATAAAGATAGTAATCATTATTTTTCATTAATTGCACAAAATAAAGCAGAAAACAGAAAACAATCACATGTTTATTTTCATAAGTTTAAAAATAGAGAATTAGTAAAATATGTACAACAAAAATTACTATTAGGTTGATCGCCTGAACAAATTTATGGCAGAATTAAAAATTTTCATAAAGAATGAATTATTAGTTTTAAAACAATTTACAATTGAATTTATTCTGGATTACTTGAAAAAGTTACTAATAAAAATTTAAGAAGAAAAGGTAAGAAACGAAAATCTCAAGAAAATCGCGGTAAATTTAATGGTAAATCAATTAAAGAACGAAATATTAATGTTAATAATCGTATAACTGTTGGTCATTGAGAAGGTGATACTGTAGTATCATCACGAGGTAAAAGTAAATCATGTTTAATAACTTTAGTTGAAAGAACATCAAGATTTACTTTAGCAATGTTAGTTGAAAATAGAACTACTAAAGTTGTTAACGAAAACATTAGCCATTATTTATCAATTCTTCCAAATAATCTTGTTAAGACTATAACATTTGATAGGGGTAAAGAATTTTCTAATTGACAACAACTTGAAAAAAATTTAAATGTGAAAATTTATTTTGCTAATGCGTATTCGCCTTGACAAAGAGGTACTAATGAAAATACTAATGGTTTAATTAGAGAAAAATTTCCTAAAAAATTTAATTTTTCAAATACTACTAAAAATGCAGTTCATAAATTTATATTGTCTTTAAACCAAAGACCAAGAAAAATACTAAATTATCTTTCACCAATCGAATATTTGGTTAGAAAAATAATTTAGTTGCACTTAACTTTACAATTTGGCTTAAAATTAAATTTAAATAATAAAATAATTTTTTGTTGTGTCAAAATTTACACATTTAATAAAATCCATAAGTATTAACCTAATAAAAGTTAGAAATTACTATATAGTATTTTTTATTTACAAATAATTTGTAATTATTTTAATAAGTAATGCAAGAAGTCTATTTAATATTTTTAATATTTCTGGTTTTATTGCTAAATGTAATTCATATTCTTTAACTTGTTGAGGATTTGTTGCCTTAATTTTTGCAATTTTAATTGAAGTAATATAGCGAACATCTTTATTTTTAAAGTATGTTAATATTTCATTTTCTTTTATGATTTGAGTATCCTTATTATTTTTATTAGGTTGCAAATTTGGTTTATTTATAGTTAAACTGTTTTTTTTATTTTCACAAGAAATTAAACTTACTATTCCAGTTGTTATTATTAAAATAGTTTCTCCTAAAATTGTCAAAAAAAATTTTTTCATATTTTATTATCTTTTATTTTATTTTTTACTTGGTATTGTAACAATGGCAATGCCTCTTTTTGCAACTATCTAACCTTTATTATATTTTAATTAATTAAAAATTGCATTTTTAACACTTATGTATATTATCTTCTTGGTCAACTTGTTTTTAAAATCTATATTAGCAATAATACCATACCACGGAGTTGTGAGAAGATACAAGTCTTTTTTATAAAATAATGGTCAAGGCAGATTTAATGGATGGCGATTTTAATATTTTTCTTAATTGTTCAAAGTATCTATAGGATAGTACATTTTTAATAAAAATTTAATCTTAAAATATTTCATTAATTATGTGTTATAATTATATAATATGAAAAAATATTATAGGATTTGAAAATGAAACCACAAGCAATACTTTTAAAATATAATTTACATCCGATTAAAAAATGAGGACAGAATTTTTTAAATAATGAACAAATAGTTAATCAAATTACAAATAGTTTTGGATGTGAGAATACTGATGGTATTTTAGAAATTGGACCCGGATTAGGAATAATGACGGCGAGTCTTTTAAAAAAGGCTCAAAAAGTAGTTAGCATTGAAATTGATAAAAAATTAATTCCGATTTTAAATGAACATTTTAAAAATGAAACAAATTTTAAACTTATTAATGATGATTTTTTAAATGTTAATTTATCATTACTAATTAAAGAACATTTTGTTAATATTAAACGAATTCATATTGTTGCTAATTTACCATATTATTTAACATCACCAATTTTATTTAAATTATTAGATAATGTTCAGTATTTTACGAGTTTTACATTAATGATGCAAAAGGAAGTAGCCCAAAGAATTACTAGTTTACCAAATAATAAAGCATATAGTAATTTAAGTGTAATTTGTCAGTATTATAGTAAAGTTAGTATTCTTTTAAAAATAAGTCGTCATAATTTTTTTCCTGAACCTAATGTTGATAGTTGAATTGTTCATTTTGCTTTACAAAAAAATTATCAAGTTGATAATGAAAGAGAATTTAATGATTTTGTTCGCAAATTATTTGCTATGAAA
This sequence comes from Spiroplasma endosymbiont of Asaphidion curtum, assembly GCF_964031085.1. Lineage (GTDB taxonomy): Bacteria > Bacillota_I > Bacilli_A > Mycoplasmatales > Nriv7 > Nriv7. The sequence goes on from NZ_OZ035001.1 coordinate 1,147,236, forward strand.
AGAAAAACTTTACTTAATAATTTAAATTTGATTACTAATAATAAACAAATTTCTGAATCATTAATTTTAAAATTAAATTTACCTTTAACTATTAGAAGCGAACAGTTAACAATTGAACAGTTTATCAATCTATACCATTTCGTTAAAGATAATGGTAATATAATATTAATAAGGAGGTCATTTAATGACAAATAATAGTTATGAGCATGTTGCTTTTTTTGGATTGAATGCCAGTAAAAAATTAGCACAAGAAATTTGTAATATTCTTAAAGTTCCTTTACAAGAAGCAAAAGTAAATAATTTTGCGGATGGTGAAATTTCTGTTGAATCTTTAATGTCAGTTCGTGGTAAAGATGTTTATGTAATTCAATCAACATCATTTCCAGTTAATGAAAATTTAATGCAATTATTAATTTTTATTGATGCTTTAAAACGAGCATCAGCTAATAAAATTAATGTTGTAATTCCATATTTTGGTTATGCACGACAAGATCGGAAAGCAAAAGGTCGTCAACCAATTACTGCCAAATTAGTAGCTAATATGTTAACTGGTGCTGGTGCTGATCGGATTATGCTAGTAGACATTCATTCATCACAAATTCAAGGTTTTTTTGATATTCCTGTTGATGATTTACGGTCAAGTCATGATTTTGCGGAATATTTTTTAGAAAAAAAACTTAATAATGTTGTTATTGTATCACCAGATCATGGTGGTGTTACCCGAGCGCGACATTTAACAACTTATTTACCTGGCGAATTAGCAGTTGTTGTTAAAAAACGCCCTGAACCTAATGTTAGTGAAGTTGAATTTGTGCTTGGTAATATTAAAGATAAAAATTGTATTATTATTGATGATATGATTGATACTGGTGGTACCATTGTTAATGCAGCGAGAGCATTAAAAGATGTTGGCGCCAAAACTGTTTATATTGCTGCAACTCATCCAATATTTAGTGGTAAAGCTGTTGAACGGTTAAAAAATGCTGTTGCTAGTGGTATTGTGAATGAAGTTGTTGTTACTAATTCAATTGAATTATTAGAAGCAAAAAAATTTACTGGTTTAAAAATAATTTCTATTGCTGGTTTTTTAGCGAAGATGATTAACGCTTCTATTAATTGTGAATCATTGTCAGAAATATATATCACTCGTTCAAAAAAATATCAAATTTACAGGAGTAATAGTTAATTAACTCGCATTCTAGCGAGTTTTGTTTATTTAATAGATTTCTTGCATAACCTAGTTAATTGTTATCAAAATTATTTTAGATTTTAGAAAAATGTTTATTTTAAAGTGGTTAAATTTAAAATTTTTATTATTTTAATAGGTTATGCAAGAAATCTAATGAATTTTTTGAGAAAGGTTAAAAAAATGAAATTAATTGTAGGTCTAGGAAACCCTAATAAAGAATATGTCCATACGCGACATAATATTGGTTTTCAAATTATTGATGCTTTAGTTAAAAAATGAAATATTAAGTTAGATAATAAAAAAATGGATGGTCAATATGGTAAAACGATTAAAAATAATGAAAGTATTATTTTATTAAAGCCATTAACATATATGAATTTATCAGGATATAGTGTTTCATCAATAACTAATTATTTTAAAATTGCAATATCCGACATCATTGTTATTTATGATGATGTTGATTTAGAACTTGGGGTTATAAAATTACGGCATGCGGGTAGTAGTGGTGGTCATAACGGTGTTAATAGCATTATTAATAGTTTAAATAGTAATAAAATTAAACGGATTAAAATTGGTATTGGTAAAGATAATGCTTATGATACTAGTTCTTGGGTTTTAGGTAAATTTACTAATAAAGAAAAACCAATCATTGATGACACAGTTAATAAAGTTTTAAATATTATTGATGATTTTGTTGTTGATTTTAATTTTGAAAGAGTTATGAATATTTATAATTAAGTTTTGTAGTAAAATACAAGTAATAATAAAATAATTAAAGGAAGTAATGAAATGAAAAATACATTAGCAATTATTGGTAGTCAATGAGGTGATGAAGGAAAAGGCAAAATAAGTGATTATTTTGCGCAAAATAGTACCGTTATTGTTCGCTGAGCTGGTGGTGATAATGCTGGTCATACAATAGTTTTTAATAATGAAAAATATAAGTTAAATTTAGTTCCTTCAGGGATATTTAATGAGCAAGCAATTAATATTATTGCTAATGGTTGTGTTATTAATTTAGAAAAGTTAATTATGGAAATTAAAAGTTTACAAGATAAAGGTTTTTCGTGTCATAATTTAAAAATTTCGAATCGTGCCCATGTCATTATGCCATATCATTTAAAAATTGATGAATATCAAGAAGTAAAACGAAAAAATATTATTGGGACAACTAAAAGAGGCATTGGTCCGACATATGAAGATAAAATCGCAAGAATAGGAATTAGAATTTGTGATTTAGAAAATTCACTAACATTAAAAGCAAAATTAGAAAATGTCATTGCGATTAAAGAAGATATTTTAAAACAAATATATCAAGATAATTTACATATTATAGTAGATAATTTATTAAAACAATGTCAAGAGTGATATGCGGTAATTAAACAATATGTTTGTGATACTTCGTTATTATTAAATAATTTAATTAAAGCAAATCAAAAAGTATTATTTGAAGGTGCCCAAGGTGTGATGTTAGATATTGACCATGGAACATATCCCTTTGTTACTAGTTCTAATCCATCAGCATCATCAATTGCCGTTGGGGCAGGAATTGCTCCGTGAATGGTTAATAATATATTAGCAATTAGTAAACCATATAATACTCGTGTTGGTAATGGTGTATTAATTACGGAAATGAATGCTGAAATGGCCCATATAATTAGAGAAGCTGGTAAAGAGTATGGCACAGTATCATTGCGACCACGCCGGATTGGTTGATTAGATATTGTTGTTTTACAACATGCAAGTCGTGTTAATGGATTTACATCATTAGCAATTATGCTTTTAGATGTTTTAAGCAATATTAAATTATTAAAATTATGTGTTGCTTATGTTTATAAGGGTGAAAAAATTAATTATATTCCAGCTGATATTGAAGAGTATGAAAAATGTAAACCAGTTTATATGGAATTAGCTGGTTGAGAAGCAGATATTACAAAAGTAAAATCGTGAGCAGAATTACCTGAAAATGCTAAAATTTATTTACAAACAATTAGTAAATTAGTTGATTTACCATTGGCATTATTTTCTGTTGGCCCAGATCGTGAACAAACAATTTTATTAACCGAAATATTTTAAGGAAAAAGAGGTTTTAATTTAATGGCAACAGTAGCAATTTTTTTAGCAACTGGTTATGAAGAAATTGAAGCAATAACTGTTATTGATATTTTACGAAGAGCAAAAATTAATATTGATATTATTAGTAGTGAAAATAAAGATTTTATTGTGGGCGCTAATAATATTACTATTAAAAGTGATTATTATTTTAGTCAAATACCTAATGATTATGCGATGCTAATTTTACCTGGTGGAGCGAAGGGTGTTAATAATTTACAAAAAAATGAACATTTAATGAACTTATTAAAAACATTTAATAAACAAAATAAATTTATTGCTGCGATTTGTGCTGCCCCGCAAATTTTAGGATTGTTAGGTATTGCTAATAATAAGAATATTAGTGTTTATCCTGGGTGTTTCAATGGTTTAGAAACTGCTAAAATTATTAGCAATGAAGCTGTTGTTATTGATGGTCATATTATTACGGCATCATCACCTGGTGTTGCAATTAAGTTTGCTTTACAACTAGTCGCAATATTAACTAATGATAATATTAAAGAAATGATTACAAAGCAGTTAGTAATTTTATAAATCTATTTCCATAAAGGAGGAATAAGGATGATTAAGCGTTATCAAACAAAAGAAATGAAAGTGATTTGAAGTGAAGAAAAGAAATATGATACTTGATTAAAAGTAGAATTATTAGTGTGTGATGCATGAGGCAATTTAGGATTAATTGATAAATCTGATTTTAAAAAATTGAAAAAAGTTAAAGTTGATTTAAAATTAATGAATAGTTTAGAAAAGCAAACACAACATGATATGGTTGCTTTTACAAGAATGTTATCAAATAGTTTAGAAAATGAAAAACGCTGAATTCATTTAGGATTAACTTCAACTGATGTTGTTGATACCGCTCAAAATTATTTAATTAAGCAAGCAAACGATGTTATTGCTAAAGAACTGCAAAAATTATTAGATAATTTAAAACTGAAAGCTTTAAAATATCGGAATTTAATTTGTATTGGAAGAACACACGGCATATTTGCCGAACCGACTTCTTTTGGTTTAAAATTTGTTTTATGGTATGAAGAAATTAATCGGCAAGTGGAAAGATTTTTGTTAGCGCGTAAGCAAATTGAAGTTATTAAAATTTCTGGTGCGGTTGGTAATTATGCGAATGTTGAACCAGTTGTGGAAGATTTTGTCAGACAAGAGTTAGGATTAGGCGTTGATAATATTTCAACGCAAGTAACTCAAAGAGATCGGCATGCGTTTCTTTTTAGTGTTTTTGCAAATATTGCTTCCACATTAGAAAAAATTGCTCTTGAAATTCGTCATAGTCAACGAAGTGAAGTTGATGAAATCCGCGAAGGATTTTCATTAAACCAAAAAGGTTCTAGTGCGATGCCTCATAAACAAAATCCAATTGGGAGTGAAAATATTTGTGGGTTAGCTCGTCTGATTCGTGCTAATAGTATTGTTGCTTATGAAAATAATTTGTTATGAAATGAAAGGGATATTTCGCATAGTTCTAATGAAAGAATAATTATTAGTGGAACATTTTCATTATTACATTTTATTTTAAAGCGGATGAATATGATTCTTAATCTTTTAGAAGTTAATGAAAAAAATATTGCTTTAAATATTGAAAAAACATTTAATACCTTTTTTAGTCAAAGATTGTTATTAGAAATTATTAAGAAAACCCAATTTTCTCGTGAAGAAATTTATGATTTTTTACAAGAGTGTACTTTTGCTAGTTTAAAAGAAAAACGAGATTTTAAGGAAGTAGTTAAAGAATATAAAATTTCTAAATATTTAGATGATGAGCAATTAGAAAAATGTTTTGATATTAATTATTTTGTTCGTAATGTTAATATTATTTATGAACGGGTTTTTCCTAAAAGGGAATAGGATAAGATAATAATGATTCAGAAAAGTTTTCGTAATGAGCGACCATCGTTATATTTAGTAGCAACGCCAATTGGCAATTTAAAAGAGTTAAATAGTCGGATTGCAGAAACCTTACAACTTGTTGTTGTAATTTTTTGTGAAGATACAAGAGTAAGTAATAAAATATTACAACATTTTAATATTAAGAAAAAACTTATTTCATTACATCAACATAATGAAAAAGAACGAATTAATTTAGTATTACATTCTTTAGATAATAATCAGTCAGTTGCTTTGCTAAGTGATGCGGGCTATCCGTTAATATTGGATCCCGGATATCAATTAGTCCAAGCAGTAATTGCTAAGAAATATAATGTTGTTAGTATTAGTGGTTCTAGTGCCTTATTAAATGCTTTAGTTTGTTCGGGATTACCACCATATCCGTTTTTATTTTGAGGTTTTTTAGACCACAAAGTGGGAAAACTTAAACAACAAGTTGAACAATTAAAATATCGTTCTGAATCGTTAATTTTTTATGTTGGCGTGCATCATTTAGAAAAAACATTAAGGGTGATAAAAGAAATTTTAGGTAATCGTGATGTTTGTTTAGCAAGAGAGTTAACTAAGATGTATGAAACTATTTATCGAATGCCATTAAATGATATTATTAATCTTGATTTAGCTTCATTAAAGGGTGAATTTGTGTTAATTGTTAAAGGTTATGAAGCGGTGGTTGATTATCGTTCTTTAACTATTAAAGACCACATTATATTAGTAGCTAAAAAGCAAAATATTACTATTAAAGAAGCAATTAAGGAAGTAGCAAATATGCGAAATCTTCCTAAAAGTCTTGTATATCAAGTCTATCATCAAGACTAACCCTAGAGAAATGTTGACATTTTACTATTTTTACTGTATAAATTAACGAGTTAAGGTATAAAATAGGAAAAGAAAGTTTCAGTTTATACTGAACAAATTATTAAAAAAAGAGGGAAAAATATGAATATGAATGGAACAAAGCGTTTATTAATGGCTTTGACAAGTATTACATTAGGTTTAGGAACAGCGACAATCGGTTTAGTTGCTTGTTCAACAGGGACAGTTACTTTTGATAAAATCACAAGTCAAGAAGCAATTGAACAGCTTAGAACAAATTTTGCTAATACTGTTAATACTTTAAAGACAAGAATTAAAACTTTGGAAACTCAATATGATGCACAAAAACAAGCATTTAAAGCAGTAAAAGATAAGATTGATAACCTAATTAATAGTAGACTTGGTACATAACCCTCAATTTTATCTACTATTTTGATAATATTATTTTCTAGATGAAGCACAAATGTTAGATAAATATAAAGATGAAAGTGAATTTTATAGTTTGGTAGGTGCAAAATGTTATAGTTATGTACCAAGTCTAGTGTAAAAACTATTGGAGAAAATAATGATGCATTATTACTAGAACTTAAAACACAATATGATGTGATTAAATCAAATGATACAGTTGTTGTAATTAAAGAGTTAGCTGAATTTGAAAGTCAAAAAACTAGCGCTTTAAAGTATGTTAAGGCTCTTGAAGACTACCGAGTTAGAAAAGAAAAAGCTTTAAATGATAAATTAGCTGAGAAGGATAGTCAAATTAGTAAATTAAATGAGCAAATTAAAATATATACAAAACAAGTTAAGTTAATTACTGATTTAGTTGCTACTTTTGGTAAAGAAGGTAGTTTAAAAGAACTTAAAAAAGTAAAAGAAGAAGCGAAATTTGAAGACCAAGTTGATCATATTAAAGCTGAGTTTGAAAGAATAATTAAAGAAAAAACTAAGCTTAATACTGAAAATGAAGCAAATAAGCAAGAAATTAAGGATGCTAATGAGGCTTTAGATGCTTTACAAATAGCGATTGATACTGGTAAAGAGCCGTTAAAACTGAATTAGAAACTGCTGTTGACAACTTAGAAGAGTTAATTAACAAATTCGAACAATAAGAGGCAATATTATGATGTTTAAAAATCTTTTAAACCTTTTAATTGTAGCTAGTTTGATAGTTGGGGTAGGGGTTACCTTTAATAGCTTGTGCTGGTAAAGCACCAATTCCTACGGAACAAAACTTAATTGTTAAAGATAGTATTTTTGATGAAATTGTTAATAAGACTTTATTTCGGGTTGAAAAACAAAGTTTAGTGAATAAAATTAATGATTTGACTAAACAAATAAAAAATCTTGATAAAAATATCAATTTAACTGTTGAAAAACTGGAAAATATTAAGGTCAAATTAGAAATTAAGATTAAAAAATACCAAGACGAATTAGCACTTTTAAATGCTGATTTACAAAAATTGGATGTATTAGTTAATAGTTTTGGTAAAGATAAATTAAAGGATATTAAGCCTTTTACTGGTTCTAAAACTGATTGAAAAGAGACTTGATACATAACCTTTAATTTTATCTACTATTTTGATAATATTATTTTCTAGATGAAGTACAAATGTTAGATAAATACAAAGACGAAAATGAATTTTATAGTCTAATAGGCATAAAATATAAAACTTTCATGAAAATGGTAGAAATTTTAAAAGAAGCTGAAGCAAAACAAAAACAAATTGGTGGTAGACCAAATAAATTATCAATAGAGCAAAGATTATTGATGACTTTAGAATACTGAAAAGAATATAGTACATATCGTATTATTGCAAAAAATATAATATTAGTCATGTTAGTTGTATTCGTAATATCTTTTGAGTTGAAAATACTCTAATAAAAAATAGTCACTTTCATATACCTGACAAAAAGATATTATTGGAAAATAAGGGTACTAATAATAATTTATTAGCAATTGATGCTACAGAAATTCCAATTGAAAGAATTAAAAAAAACTAAAATTATTATTTTCTGGTAAGAAAAGGCAACATTCATTAAAATCGCAAATAATTATTGATTTATTTAACAATAAGATTATTTCAGTAGATTTTTGTTATGGCAGTATTCATGATTATAAGTTATTTTTAAAATCAAATACACTTATAAATCCAAAATTAGAATTAATTGCTGATTCAGGATATCAAGGTTTGCAAAATGTTCATAAAAATACATTATTGCCAATTAAAAAGAGTAAAAATAATCCTTTAAATCCAGATAAAAAGGAATATAATAGCTTTTTAAGTAAAGTTAGAATTGCCATTGAACATGTTTTTGCTAGATTAAAAAGATTTAAATACTAGTTTATCGTTATCGCAATAAGATTAGAAGATTTGGATTACGATTTAACTTAATTTCAGGAATATATAATTTTGAATTAAGCTAGTTATAGTTATGTACCAAGTCTAAGGTAAAATTGCCCATATTAAAGCTGAATTTTTACGAATAATTGGTGAGAGAAAAGATTTAATTAAGGAAAATCATAGTTTAATAATACAACTTATTAAATTGTATTTTGAAACTGAGTTTAATTTTAATATCCGCAAATTAACTACTAGTAATACGAGATTAGATGCGTATAATAAGGCAAAAGAATTAATTAAAAATTTATTAGGTGATGATTACTAACTTTTAAAAATTTCATTTAAAGGTTCAGAAACTGATAACTTAACTGGCAATTCAGAATGATATGATATTGGATATTACTATTGGTAAAGAAACGGAAACGATTCGTTTTAAAGTAAAAAATATTGATATTGTTAGAAAGTCAGATGAAGAAATATTAACTTTTTTTAATTTTGTCGAAAACTCTTGATAAAATAAAAAGAATCATCAACTTGATAATTTTAAAATGCTTTTATGTAAAATTACTATTTTTACTTTAACTTTTTTATACATTAAAATATAATACCGCTGTTTGTTGGTTTGGAGTTAAACCCTTATGTTGGTATTTTCATTTTCAGAGATTTAAATAATTTTGAATATTAGTAAAACCTAAACCATGATAATGAATTAAGGCTTCTTTAAGACTAGATTGTAATTTACTGATTTTATTTAAGTTACGATAACTAGCTTCAGGATTAATTGTTGTTTTAGTTACACATAAAGTAGAATTTGTTTGTTTTGCTACTAAAAAATATAATTTTTGCATATCAGAAGTAATAATTGAATTTTTGTTAATTAATTCTTTGTTCATATTTTCAATAACTCATTGTTTTTGTAAACGTTTGGTGTTTGTGGATTTAACATAAATATTGTTATTATTATCAATTGCCATTTGAATACAGCATTTAGTATTAGTTGTGAATGGGTCAAGGTGAATTCTTCGTGGATCAGTTTTATGTTTGAAATTTCCTTTATGGATTTCTTTAATAAAAGTTTCATCGATTTGGATTTTACCAGATAATTTTTTAAATTTTAATTGGGTATTTTCTAATTGTTTTGATTTTATTAATTTTTGACGATTATATCAAGCGGTTTTTAATGTAGTTTTAATAAAACGAGAAATTGTTTTACTAGATTGCCCCAGCAATGAAATTTGAATCAATAAATTTCATTGTTCATAATTTAAATGACTTCAATAAATAAAATGATTACGAAAAGCGTCAAAACTTGCACAGCAATTTTTACATAAATATTTTTGTTTTCCTTCTGAATTATGTCCATTTTTAACGCAATGGTAAGATTCACATTTAGGGCATTTAATACCTTGAGCTCTAAATTTTTGATCAATTTCATTTAAACGTTTTTGTTTTTTTATTAATTCTGCTTGTTGTTTGACTTTTTCATAAAATTCTAAAAATTGATCATCTGTTAAATTATTTACTAGTTCTTGAATTATTTTTTCCATAATTATTATCCACCTCTATCATATTAAAAATATACCTAAAATTAAGTATATTCAATAAATATCAAGAGTTTTCGACAAAATTAAAATTAACTTTAGTTAAAAATTTTTAAAAAATTTGTTATAATTAAAATTTGAAGGAACTTAAAAACTCAAGGAAAGAAGACATTGCTCTTTTAAAGGAAGAATTACAAAAATATTTGAGGAAAATAAACTATAATCAAGTAAGTATTGAAGATGGGACATCAATTTCAAAAAATAATAAATTAACTTCTTTTTTGGTGAAACAGATCTTGATTTAATTGTTAAAGTTGGTAGTTTAGATGAAGTTTCATTAAGTTTATATTTAGCAGGGCTTTCACATATATAAACTTATATAAATTAATAGACTTCTTGCATTACTTATTAAAATAATTACAAATTATTTGTAAATAAAAAATACTATATAGTAATTTCTAACTTTTATTAGGTTAATACTTATGGATTTTATTAAATGTGTAAATTTTGACACAACAAAAAATTATTTTATTATTTGCCAAATTGTAAAGTTAAGTGCAACTAAATTATTTTTCTAACCAAATATTCGATTGGTGAAAGATAATTTAGTATTTTTCTTGGTCTTTGGTTTAAAGACAATATAAATTTATGAACTGCATTTTTAGTAGTATTTGAAAAATTAAATTTTTTAGGAAATTTTTCTCTAATTAAACCATTAGTATTTTCATTAGTACCTCTTTGTCAAGGCGAATACGCATTAGCAAAATAAATTTTCACATTTAAATTTTTTTCAAGTTGTTGTCAATTAGAAAATTCTTTACCCCTATCAAATGTTATAGTCTTAACAAGATTATTTGGAAGAATTGATAAATAATGGCTAATGTTTTCGTTAACAACTTTAGTAGTTCTATTTTCAACTAACATTGCTAAAGTAAATCTTGATGTTCTTTCAACTAAAGTTATTAAACATGATTTACTTTTACCTCGTGATGATACTACAGTATCACCTTCTCAATGACCAACAGTTATACGATTATTAACATTAATATTTCGTTCTTTAATTGATTTACCATTAAATTTACCGCGATTTTCTTGAGATTTTCGTTTCTTACCTTTTCTTCTTAAATTTTTATTAGTAACTTTTTCAAGTAATCCAGAATAAATTCAATTGTAAATTGTTTTAAAACTAATAATTCATTCTTTATGAAAATTTTTAATTCTGCCATAAATTTGTTCAGGCGATCAACCTAATAGTAATTTTTGTTGTACATATTTTACTAATTCTCTATTTTTAAACTTATGAAAATAAACATGTGATTGTTTTCTGTTTTCTGCTTTATTTTGTGCAATTAATGAAAAATAATGATTACTATCTTTATTTCTATTGACTTCTCGAATAATAGTACTAATACTTCGATTAAGATTTTTAGCTATTTCACTAATTTTTACTTTAAACTTCAATTGATTCTCAATATAAATTCTTTCATATATGCCAAGATGTTTGTAACCCATATAAAAACTCCTTGCTTTGTTTTTTCTAAAATAAACTTAGCATCATGAAATTTTTATATGAGATTTTTTGCAATTTTATTTACTTGCACTTACAAGTATAATTCAGCATTTAAATTTAATTTTAAATAAATATTTTATGTTATCTATAATTGCAAATTATAAATTGAAGCAATTAAATTAAATCTTAAACTAAATCGTTTTCTACGATTACGATATTTTTCAGTAATAATTTTAAATTTTTTAAGAATAGCAAAAATATTTTCAATAATAATTCTCATTTTTGAAATTAATTTATTATTATGTTTTTGTTCTTTATTTAAAGGGTTTTTCTTTGTTTTTTTCTTAGGTATTAGAACATTACTATGAATTTTTTGTATTCCTTGATAACCATTATCAACTATTAATTTAGTATTTTTTAAAATTGGGATTTTTGATTCTTTAAATAAACAAAAATCATGCTTTTTACCGAGAGAAAAATTTGTTGCAATAATTATTTTGCTTTCTTTTTCAATAATTACTTGTGTTTTAATAGTGTGTTTTTTCTTTTTTCCTGAATAAGATTGTTTTTGTCTTTTTTTGGGCGTTGAATGGGTGTTTCTGTAGCATCAATAATAATTGTTTTATCATTAAAATAATCATTTATTAATGCTTTTTTACCAGCAAGTTGTTGAAAATCAGGATGTTTGATTAAAATATCTTCAATTCACTTGATATTTCGATAACAACTAGCTTCACTAATATCAAAACTTTTACCAAGATGAAAATAAGTACGATATTCTCGTCAATATGATAAAGTCATCAATAATCTATTTTCTAATGATAATTTATTATTTTTACCACCTCTTTTAAACTTTTTTAACTCAGCTTCTTTTAAAATATTTAACATTTTATTAAAAGTACTTTGCTTTATTCCAGTTAATCGTAATAATTCTTTATCATTAATAAAATTAAATTTATCAAATTTCATAATCTTAAATTCCTTATAATTTCTATTTTAAATATATTTTATAGGAATTTTGTTTAATAAATAAGTAATGCAAGAAGTCTAATAATAAAATAAATAAAACACACTTTGTACAAAGTGTGTTTTTAACATGTGTGATTATTTGTTTAAAAAGTCTCATAGTTTAGTGTAATTAGGTTCCGCTGATGTTTCTTCGTTAATATCAATGTAGATAACGATGTTATTTTTATCTAATACTAATAAGGTTCTTGCTAGAAGTTCTAGTTTTTGGATTACTAAACCAGTTTTAATGCCGAAATCACGATATTTGTAGTCAGATATAAGGATGTGATTATTGTCTTTAAAACTTTCACAAGCTTTATTTTGGGCGAAGGGTAGGTCTCTTGAAATTGTAATTAGTTGCATATTTTCTAGTTTACTAATATTTTCGTTCATATGTTTAGTTTGGGTTAAACAAGTGCTAGTATCAACACTGGGGACAACTGAGATTACTTTCTTTTTCTTGACGATGTCAGTTATTTTAAAGTCTGACATATTAAGATTAGTGGCGACAAAATCAAGAGTTTCACCAATTTTAATTGGTTCTTTAATTAATTGTAAAGGTTTTCCTTTCATTTTTACTTCCATATTAGTCCTCCTTAGGGTATGTATAATTTAATTATATAAAGAAATGGTGTAATATAATATATAATATAAATAATTTAATAAAGGATGAAGTTATGCAACCAAAATATTTTTATGTTTCGACGCCAATATATTATCCTAATAATGAATTACACTTAGGGCACGCGTATACAACAGTTTTAAGTGATGTTTTAGCTCGTTATAAGAAACAACAAGGTTATGAAGTATTTTTTGCTACTGGTAGTGATGAACACGGACAAAAAATTGCTAAAGCAGCACAATTAGCGAATATTACTCCCCAAGAATTTGTTGATGGCATCGTTAATAAGTTTAAAGATTTATGAACAGCTTTACAGATTGATTATTCTAAATTTATCAGAACTACTAGTCAAGAACATACTATTGTTGTTGAAAAAATCTTTAATCAGTTATTAGTCCAAGAAGATATTTACTTAGATCAATATGAAGGCTGATATTGTATTGCTTGTGAAGAATTTGTTACCAAATCACAAATTTCTCATGATAAGTTGCATTTGTTGTGTAATCAACAATTAAAGTTTTTACAAGAAGAAAGTTATTTTTTTAAAGTTTCAAAGTATCAAGAACAATTGTTAGATTACTATCATCAACACCCTGACTTTATTTATCCTGAATCACGAATGAATGAAATGATTAATAATTTTTTAAGTCCGGGACTTCAAGATTTAAGTGTTACAAGAACAAGTTTTAATTGAGGGATTCTGGTTAAACAAAATTCTAAACATATAATTTATGTTTGAATTGATGCTTTAAGCAACTATTTAAGTTCATTAGGTTATCTCTCATCAGATAATAGTGAATTTAATAAATATTGGGGAGAAAATAGTGAAATTGTGCAATTTTTAGGTAAAGAAATTACTAGATTTCATGCCATTTATTGGCCAATCTTATTAATGGCATTAAATATTCGTTTACCTAATAAATTAATTAGTCATTCGTGAATCACAATGAATGATGATAAAATGTCAAAATCAAAAGATAATAGTATTAATCCATTACAATTAATTAATGAGTATGGCAGTGATGCTTTACGATTTTTTCTTGTTAATGATTTACATATTACTAGAGATAGTAATTATAGTTTACAATTATTAATTGATTCATATAACAGTAATTTAGTTAATAATTTAGGTAATTTATTATCAAGAACAATGACAATGACAGAAAAATATTTTAATAATGTTATTCCGCAGTATGTTCCTAGTACTAATGATTTAGATAAGGCATTAGAACAACACATTCATTTAACAATTGAAAGTTATGAAGCAAAAATGAATCAATATTTAATTAATGATGCTGTTAAAACAGTAATTGAGTTATTACATTATGCTAATAAATATATTGAAGAAAGAACTCCTTGAGTATTATTTACTAATCCTGATGCTAATTTAAATAAAGTTATTAATAATTTATTACAAGTTTTAAAAGTAAGTGCGTATTTATTACAACCTATTTTAGTAACTAAAAGTATTGTTATTTTTCAACAATTAAATATTAATTACGAACAGTTAAATTTTACAAATTTAACTAATTTTCAAGACTTAGATAATGTTAAAATCAATTTGAAACAAATATTATTTCCGAGAATAAATAATAATTAGACTTCTTGCATTACTTATTTATTAAACAAAATTCCTATAAAATATATTTAAAATAGAAATTATAAGGAATTTAAGATTATGAAATTTGATAAATTTAATTTTATTAATGATAAAGAATTATTACGATTAACTGGAATAAAGCAAAGTACTTTTAATAAAATGTTAAATATTTTAAAAGAAGCTGAGTTAAAAAAGTTTAAAAGAGGTGGTAAAAATAATAAATTATCATTAGAAAATAGATTATTGATGACTTTATCATATTGACGAGAATATCGTACTTATTTTCATCTTGGTAAAAGTTTTGATATTAGTGAAGCTAGTTGTTATCGAAATATCAAGTGAATTGAAGATATTTTAATCAAACATCCTGATTTTCAACAACTTGCTGGTAAAAAAGCATTAATAAATGATTATTTTAATGATAAAACAATTATTATTGATGCTACAGAAACACCCATTCAACGCCCAAAAAAAGACAAAAACAATCTTATTCAGGAAAAAAGAAAAAACACACTATTAAAACACAAGTAATTATTAGACTTCTTGCATTACTTATTAAAATAATTTGTAATTGCCAAATTGTAAAGTTAAGTGCAACTAAATTATTTTTCTAACCAAATATTCGATTGGTGAAAGATAATTTAGTATTTTTCTTGGTCTTTGGTTTAAAGACAATATAAATTTATGAACTGCATTTTTAGTAGTATTTGAAAAATTAAATTTTTTAGGAAATTTTTCTCTAATTAAACCATTAGTATTTTCATTAGTACCTCTTTGTCAAGGCGAATACGCATTAGCAAAATAAATTTTCACATTTAAATTTTTTTCAAGTTGTTGTCAATTAGAAAATTCTTTACCCCTATCAAATGTTATAGTCTTAACAAGATTATTTGGAAGAATTGATAAATAATGGCTAATGTTTTTGTTAACAACTTTAGTAGTTCTATTTTCAACTAACATTGCTAAAGTAAATCTTGATGTTCTTTCAACTAAAGTTATTAAACATGATTTACTTTTACCTCGTGATGATACTACAGTATCACCTTCTCAATGACCAACAGTTATACGATTATTAACATTAATATTTCGTTCTTTAATTGATTTACCATTAAATTTACCGCGATTTTCTTGAGATTTTCGTTTCTTACCTTTTCTTCTTAAATTTTTATTAGTAACTTTTTCAAGTAATCCAGAATAAATTCAATTGTAAATTGTTTTAAAACTAATAATTCATTCTTTATGAAAATTTTTAATTCTGCCATAAATTTGTTCAGGCGATCAACCTAATAGTAATTTTTGTTGTATATATTTTACTAATTCTCTATTTTTAAACTTATGAAAATAAACATGTGATTGTTTTCTGTTTTCTGCTTTATTTTGTGCAATTAATGAAAAATAATGATTACTATCTTTATTTCTATTGACTTCTCGAATAATAGTACTAATACTTCGATTAAGATTTTTAGCTATTTCACTAATTTTTACTTTAAACTTCAATTGATTCTCAATATAAATTCTTTCATATATGCCAAGATGTTTGTAACCCATATAAAAACTCCTTGCTTTGTTTTTTCTAAAATAAACTTAGCATCATGAAATTTTTATATGAGATTTTTTGCAATTTTATTTACTTGCACTTACAAGTATAATTCAGCAATTATTTTAATAAGTAATGCAAGAAGTCTAATAATTACTTGTGTTTTAATAGTGTGTTTTTTCTTTTTTCCTGAATAAGATTGTTTTTGTCTTTTTTGGGCGTTGAATGGGTGTTTCTGTAGCATCAATAATAATTGTTTTATCATTAAAATAATCATTTATTAATGCTTTTTTACCAGCAAGTTGTTGAAAATCAGGATGTTTGATTAAAATATCTTCAATTCACTTGATATTTCGATAACAACTAGCTTCACTAATATCAAAACTTTTACCAAGATGAAAATAAGTACGATATTCTCGTCAATATGATAAAGTCATCAATAATCTATTTTCTAATGATAATTTATTATTTTTACCACCTCTTTTAAACTTTTTTAACTCAGCTTCTTTTAAAATATTTAACATTTTATTAAAAGTACTTTGCTTTATTCCAGTTAATCGTAATAATTCTTTATCATTAATAAAATTAAATTTATCAAATTTCATAATCTTAAATTCCTTATAATTTCTATTGCTGAATTATACTTGTAAGTGCAAGTAAATAAAATTGCAAAAAATCTCATATAAAAATTTCATGATGCTAAGTTTATTTTAGAAAAAACAAAGCAAGGAGTTTTTATATGGGTTACAAACATCTTGGCATATATGAAAGAATTTATATTGAGAATCAATTGAAGTTTAAAGTAAAAATTAGTGAAATAGCTAAAAATCTTAATCGAAGTATTAGTACTATTATTCGAGAAGTCAATAGAAATAAAGATAGTAATCATTATTTTTCATTAATTGCACAAAATAAAGCAGAAAACAGAAAACAATCACATGTTTATTTTCATAAGTTTAAAAATAGAGAATTAGTAAAATATGTACAACAAAAATTACTATTAGGTTGATCGCCTGAACAAATTTATGGCAGAATTAAAAATTTTCATAAAGAATGAATTATTAGTTTTAAAACAATTTACAATTGAATTTATTCTGGATTACTTGAAAAAGTTACTAATAAAAATTTAAGAAGAAAAGGTAAGAAACGAAAATCTCAAGAAAATCGCGGTAAATTTAATGGTAAATCAATTAAAGAACGAAATATTAATGTTAATAATCGTATAACTGTTGGTCATTGAGAAGGTGATACTGTAGTATCATCACGAGGTAAAAGTAAATCATGTTTAATAACTTTAGTTGAAAGAACATCAAGATTTACTTTAGCAATGTTAGTTGAAAATAGAACTACTAAAGTTGTTAACGAAAACATTAGCCATTATTTATCAATTCTTCCAAATAATCTTGTTAAGACTATAACATTTGATAGGGGTAAAGAATTTTCTAATTGACAACAACTTGAAAAAAATTTAAATGTGAAAATTTATTTTGCTAATGCGTATTCGCCTTGACAAAGAGGTACTAATGAAAATACTAATGGTTTAATTAGAGAAAAATTTCCTAAAAAATTTAATTTTTCAAATACTACTAAAAATGCAGTTCATAAATTTATATTGTCTTTAAACCAAAGACCAAGAAAAATACTAAATTATCTTTCACCAATCGAATATTTGGTTAGAAAAATAATTTAGTTGCACTTAACTTTACAATTTGGCTATAATTAATAGGATAAGGTATAAATTAGAAATAACAGATCAAAAAATTACAAATTTAAACTACAAAAAAGTTTTAAATAAATGACAAATAGAAGTAGATAAAATTGAGGGTTATGTACCAAGTCTAATGTTAATAATACTATACAATCTGATGGTCTTTTAAAACTTGATGAAAATTATAAAGCAGTTATCCTTAAAGTTGGTACATTTAGTAAAGAAATAAGAGTTTATCTTGGTAATTTTCAAAATATTAGTAATTACTTAAATAAAGTAATTGAAAAAGATGGTAATTTCTTTGATGAGATAGTAGATATTGACTATTATGATAATAAAGAAGTTAGTTTAATTAATGCTGAAAAAATTGCTAATTTTTATAAAAACAAATTTGGTTGAAAAGTTAAAGTAGGTTTCATATATAGATTAAAAAATTTTGTTATTTCGTTAGATGATTATCATTTTAAACTTACTAAGTTTCTTGGCGCCACACTTGTTATTCCCATTGATAAAAGTATTATTGAAGGTCAAGAGTTTGTAAAGGTTTTTGGTTAATAAAAAAAATATAAATTTAAAACAAGACTTGTAAAAAAGTCTTGTTTTTATTTGAGAAGTAAATAAGATATAATTTAAGGGAAATAAATTAAAAGGTATTAAAGTAGGTGATTTAAATGGCATATGCTGTAATTGTTATTGGCGGTGGACACGCTGGGGTGGAAGCAGCTTTAGCTTGTGCACGATTAAAGCATAAGACACTGATGGTTACTCTTGAACCGACAAAGATTGCGAGTATGCCTTGTAATCCATCAATTGGTGGTCCTGCTAAGGGAATTGTTGTTAGAGAAATTGATGCTTTGGGTGGTGAGATGGCTAAAGCTGCTGATAAAACAGCATTACAAATGAAACTATTAAATAGTTCACGCGGACCAGCAGTGTGAGCATTAAGAACGCAATCTGATAAGATTGCATATAGTAAATATATGTATGATGTTATTAGGCAACAAGATAATTTAACAGTACTATCAGCAATGGTAAATGAGTTATTAATAGAAAATAATACTGTTAAGGGTATAATTTTAAATGACGGTACAATAATTAAAGCTAAAAAAGTTATTTTAACAACAGGTACTTATATGGAAGCTAAAGTTTTACAAGGTTCTAGTGTTAAAAAGGAAGGTCCTGATGGACAAAAAGGTTCTTATGGAATATCAAAACAATTAGCACAATTAGGATTTAAAGTTATTCGCTTAAAAACCGGAACACCACCACGAGTTCATAAAGATAGTATTGATTACAGTAAAATGCAATTAGAATTAGGAACTGATTTACCATTAGCATTTTCTTTTTCTACAAAAGAGTTTGTCCCTTTAAAAAAACAAGTTCCTTGCTGACTTATTTATACTAATGAAAACACTCATAAAATTATTAATGAAAATTTAAAGGCATCAGCAATGTATCGTGCTATACCAAGTAGTGTTGGACCAAGATATTGTCCAAGTATTGAAGATAAGGTTGTTAGATTTATTGATAAATCACGACATCAAATTTTTTTAGAACCAGAATCAGTCGCTTTAGAAACAATTTATGTTCAAGGATTTTCCACATCAATGCCGATTGATATACAAGATCAGATGTTAAGAACCTTGCCGGGACTAGAAAATGTCCAAGTTCTTAAATGAGCTTATGCTATTGAATATGATGCCATTGATCCTTGACAACTAAAACCGACATTAGAAACCAAAATAATTAAAAATTTATTTAGTGCCGGACAAATTAATGGTACTAGTGGTTATGAAGAAGCTGCTTGTCAAGGATTAATGGCGGCGATTAATGTTCATTGTCAATTAGTGAATAAGGCACCATTTATTTTAAGAAGAGATGAAGCGTATATCGGAGTTTTAATTGATGATTTAGTTACTAAAGGAGTATCTGAACCTTATCGGTTATTAACTTCACGAGCTGAACATCGGATTTTTTTAAGAAATGATAATGCTGAAGATCGGTTAAAAAAATATGCTGATGATATTGGTTTAGTAAGTAGGGTAGAGTGAAATGAATATCAAAAACAATGTCAATTACAAAATATTGTTGAAAATGAATTAAGAGTAACACGATTTACTCCTAATTCAACAATTCAAAAGGCATTACAAGAAAGTAATTTTTCATTGTTAACTACTGGTATTAGTGCGTGAGATTTACTAAAACGACCAGAAATATCATTAAATTTTTTAGTACCTTATGTTACTAGTATTAGTTTATTAAATCAAAATCAAAAAACTAATTGTGAAATTAAAAATAAATTTAGTGGTTATTTAATTCGTCATCAAAAGCAAATTACGCGAAAAATTAAATTAGAAAAAAAACAAATTCCGCAAGATATTAACTATGATTTTGTTGCTAATATTGCTATTGAAGCGAGAGAAAAATTAAAGTTAGTTCAACCGTTAACAGTTGCTCAAGCTTCACGAATTTCGGGAGTTAATCCTGCCGATATTGTATCATTGTTATTTCATTTACAAAAAAAATATCCACAAACTAGTTAATAATTAGTTTGTTAAGGTGGGAATAAAGTGGATAAAATATTTAAATTAATAAATAGTATTAATATTGCTAGTATCTTTACTGTTCCCATTTTTGGTTGTAGTCGTTCTGTTATTGAACGAGCAGTTATTTTTGCTAATCATCCATTAAGTATTTATGATAATGCAACAACAAAAAGATTTTATAATTCATCAATTGATATTTTAGATAATTATTGGATTATTGATAATTTGGCTGATAAGACTAATCAATTATTATTTTGACAAAATATGTTGAATATGCATACTAAAAATAAAACAAAATATTTTATTGCTTTAAATCATAATTTTGCTAATAATATTCCTAATTTAACAAAAGAGTTAGAAAAGTCGTTTGCTACTGGTAATAAAATTATTACCTTAGATTATGATTATGTTCATAATTCTGTTAGTAATAAAATTGTTAATTTAGTTGAAATTAAATTTGATGTTTTGGCAATGGGTTATAATTTAGGATATCAATCAGGAATTTATATGTTAAAAAATAGTCAAGATTTTACAATTATTAATAATAAAATTCAAGTTAGTGCTGTTGAATATTTAAATGATCAATTAGCACAACGATTAACTTTTGGATTTCAACAAGGACTGTATCAAGCACAAATTGATAGTAAGCAAGATGCTGGTTATGAGTTTAATTTTGTTGATTGACAAACGCCAATTGATAATCGTGATCCTTTAATTGGATCTGATTTGAATAGTAATAATATGTATAGTATTGCAAAAGCATTATTAGAAAATTATCAAGTTAGTTTAATTTTTAATCCATTATTATTATATAGTAATAATTTAGTAAAAGCTTTTGTTGATAATAATGATAATTTAAAAAAACATTATCTTGTTAGTGTTGATATTATGAATAAAGAAAAATATCATATTAAATCCAAAAATTATTTACTTGCTAGTATTAATCGTAATTTTATTGGTATTTTGTCTAAAATTTATCATTCTGAGGAAATAAAACCACAGTTATTAACTGATTGAAATTTTGTTAGTAATGTTATTGTTGATATCCAAGATATTAAATTTTCTCATCAACAATTTGATAATAATAAATTTGTGTGGAAGCCTTTGCAATGTAATGTTGTTAATGCTCCATTATCACAACATTTTTGTAAAGAGGGAAATAACTAATGTCATCACCTTTAATTGAATTTAATAATGTTTATAAACAATATCAAGATAATTTAGTTTTGAATAATATTACTTTAAAGGTAAATTTTGGTGAAATTCATGCCTTAGTTGGTGATAATGGGGCTGGTAAAACAACTTGTGTGCGTTTATTAGCTGGTTTAGAAAATCCAACAAATGGTGTGATTAAAGTTGCTAATAAACGCATCGGACAGTTTTTTGCTCCTAAATATCAAATTAGTTATGCTGGACAAGATACTTACTTTATTTCTGATTTTAGTGTTCGTCAAAATATAGTTTTGGGAAATGAACCACAATTTTTGAAAATATTTATTAATTGAACAAAGACTGAAATTAAAATTGAAAAATTAATGCGGAAGTATAAAATTTATGTTGACTTAAATAAACAGTTTGGGATTCTTTCATTATCAGAACAAAGAAAGGTGACATTATTAAGAGCTTTGT
Source organism: Spiroplasma endosymbiont of Asaphidion curtum (assembly GCF_964031085.1). GTDB lineage: Bacteria > Bacillota_I > Bacilli_A > Mycoplasmatales > Nriv7 > Nriv7. The sequence continues at coordinate 1,169,295 of NZ_OZ035001.1, forward strand.
ACCAAAAACCACGAATTTTAGTTTTAGATGAGCCAACAGTTGGTTTACCTTTAGAACAAGAAGAGGAATTTTTACCAATTTTTAAATCTTTTATTAAAGATAAAATTACAGTAATTTTTTCAACACGAAGTAAAGAGTTTGCTAAAGCAGTGTCAAATCATTATTCGTTATTAAATAAAGGTCGGATTGTGTGGACAAAGCATAATAAAAATGTTTTAAAAGTAAAGAAAATTCAACATAAATATTGAACAACAATGATTGACCATAAAAAAGAATCTTTTAAAAAAAGGGAATTAGTATTATATGCTGAAGATATTAGTTTTAATAAACGCAATTATCCAAAGTTAGAAGGTATTGATTTAATTTTACAAGTTGGTGAAATTTTAGGGGTTTATGATCGCACAAATATTAGTAGTTCTTTAATTGGGGATATAATTTCAGGAAAAACTAAATCACCAACAGTAAGAATATTTTTTAAAAATGATAGTATTAATAAAAAAAATCAGGCGTATCGTTATAAATTAGGCATTGATTTAGTACCAGAAAACTTTTTACAAGATGCAACTATTGATACTTATTCTTTAATTGATAATTTTATTTTATGGCATCATAATAATCCTAAATATTTAAATGCTGGAGTTTTAAGGCGTGATGATATTTGATTTAAATTAAAAAAAATTTTACAAAATTATCAAATGCCTGATTTTATTAATGGTAATAGTATTGCCAATATTTTATCTAATGGTGAATTACAAAAATTTGTTTTAGCAAGGACATTAGAAACTAATCCTAAGGTTGTTATTTTAGTTAATCCGTTAATGCATTTAGATAATGATTCAGCAAAGTTGATTATTAGTCGTATTATTGCATTGCAAAAAAAAGGGGTAGCATTTCTTTTAATTGATTGTGATTCTCATCTTTTAGAATTATTAGCTAATCGAGTGACGGTTATTCAAAATGGCAGAATGGTTGCTACTTTAGAAGGGGATGATGTTAAAAGTAATATTTTAAATAATCCGCTGATTCTTTCTAAAAAACGCGAAGATTTGATTGATAAACATATTCAAATTACTAAAAGTGAATTAAAATATAAAAGTATTTCCCGAAAAGTTTTATTGTGACAAAAAATTATTAATAAAATTACAACAGTTAAAGATAAAATTGTGCAAGTAATAGAGACAATTAAAATAAGGATTACTGGTGGTTAAAAATGAATATTATAAGAAATTTTTGAACTAACAAAAAATTAAAAGCAGTAACTGTCGTTTCATTAACAGTAGTTTTACTTTTTGTCTTATCGGCAATAATTTTTATGCTTTTTAGAGTTAGTTCTTTGAAAGCATATTATACATTATTTTTAGTGCCTTTTAATGATATTAATCATTTTCATAATTTTGTAAATTCATTTTCATATTTGCTATTAGCATCATTAGCATCATTAGTAGCATTTCGGTTTCGAATTTATAATCTTGGAGTTATTGGGCAAATGATTATCGGGGCAACAATAACATTTATGCTTTCACGATTATTAACCTCCGTTGGTATTACTACTAAATTTGCAACAATGTTATTAATTTTAGTATCTATTACCGTTGGGGCATTGTATGCTCTAATTGCTGGTTTTTTTAAAACTTATTTTAAAATTAATGAAATGGCATCAACTTTGTTGCTTAATATTATTGCTTTTAATATTTATTATCATTTGCCAGAATGAAGTCAATATAATGATGGTATTATTGATAATAATGCTTCTTTAATAATTAAATTAAGTATGATGGTTTATTTTTCCATTGCAATTTTTATTGCTTTATTTATTTATGGTTTTGTAACTATTTTATTAGATCGTCGTGTGTTTGGTTTTCGTTTAGAATTAATGGTTGTTAATGCTGAAGCCGCTCAATATGCAAGATTAAATCCTAATGCTAAACAATTAATTATTATGACAATTTCAGGAGCAATTGCTGGAATAGCAGGGTATACTTATTTTGTTGCTAATTTAAATAAATTAGGAACATTAAGTTCAACAATGTTACAAGAATTTGATAATTTACTGATTCCTTTATGAGCATTTAATTCTCGTATTGGTGTTTTGTTGCTTAGTATTTTAGTTGGTTTAATTCGTTCGCAAACCCAATTTCTTTCGCTTACATCATTTGATTATGAAATTATTAATATTATTTTTTCATTTTGTATTATCATTTCTGTTTTAGTAAGTTATATTATTTTATGAAAACAAGAACCGAAGTTTTTAATTAATTTTAGAATGCGAGAGTCGTTAGCAAATCAACGACATGATGTTAATGATGAAACTAATATAGTTAATAAGGGGCGATGATAATTATGAATATTATTAATATTTTTATTAGTAGTTTATCATTATCAGCACCATTACTATTTGCAGTTGTGGGATGTATAATAATGCAAAAAGCTGGGATTTTAAATTTTGGTGTTGATGGGGTAATGATTTTGGGTGGTTTATCGTATGCAATTATTATTAAACAATATTTATTTCTTGGTGATAATATTTGTTTTTTAGGTTTTTGTTTAGCATTTATTATTGGTATGGGATTAGGTTCAATTCATGCGTTATTAACGGTTTCTTTAAAAACTAATCAGTTTCTTGTTTCATTTATTTGAAATTATTTGGCTTTAGGTTTAAGTTCGCTAGTTTTAATATTTAATTATGGGCAAAGAACATTAGATGCTAATGAAATTTTTATTGCTCCGATATATATCGGATATCCGTTATCTTTAGTTTTTATTTTTAATGTTATTTTAATATTATTTGTTTCTTGTTTTTTCTTTTTAACGCGACCGGGATTATATTTTAAAGCAGCTGGGAAAAATGCTGTTGTTTTAACATTAAGTCAAATAAATGTTATTAAAATTCGTTATTTAGCAGTTATTGTTGGATTTGGTTTAATATCATTAGGCGGAGCATTTTTTACAAATCAAAAAGGCAGTTTTGATGTTAGCATTAATAATGTTGGATTAATTGCTTTTGCGATTGTGGCATTAAGTCAATGAGCAATATTTAGAAGCGTATTTTTTACTTATTTAGTAACAGTTTTACTTGAATTTAGTGGATTTTTACGACAAGATAGTAATAAGTGATGATGGACAATATTACCGTATGTTTTACCATTATTAATTGCCCCAATATTTGCATTATATAAAAAAAATGATCGGATACCAAAAATGTTAAATATCCCTTATACAAAGGAAAAAAGTTAAGATGTTTGTTAGTTTATTAAAGAAAATAAATATTGTTTGTTCCAGTGAACAACTAAAACAATTAGAAAAATATTTTGAATTATTGCAACAATGAAATGAGAAAATGAATCTCACAACAATAATTAATAAAGAAGAAGTTTATCAAAAACATTTTTTTGATTCATTGTTATTAACAAAAAATGTTGTTTTAGAACAACAACTAATATGTGATGTTGGCACTGGAGCTGGATTTCCGGGAATCGTTATTAAAATTTTATTTCCGAAGATTAAATTATTTCTTGTTGAAGCAATTACTAAAAAGTGTTTATTTTTACAAGTAGTAGTTGAGAATTTATTTTTAAAAGATGTAACGATTATTAATAATCGTGTTGAAAATATTGCTATTCAATATCGTGATTTTTTTGATATTGTTACTGTTAGAGCGGTTGCTAAATTAAATATGTTATTAGAATTATGTGTGCCGATTGTAAAAGTTAAAGGAATATTTATTGCTTTAAAATCAGAAACTAGGGAAGAATTATCTAATAGTCAAAATGCTTTAAAAGTTTTAAATACAAAGTTAATATCTATTTATAGTAGTAATTGAGATTTTTTAGGTAAAAGAACAATTTTATATTTTATTAAGCAAAAAGCGATTGATAAATTATATCCGCGAGATTTTGCTAAAATAAAACAGCAACCATTATAATTTTTAATAAAACTCTTGTTATAATGTTAATATAATTAGGTAAAATATTTGTGAATCTTAAAAAAGGAAGTTAAAATCTATGGCTAAAGTAATTGCAATTGCTAATCAAAAAGGTGGTGTTGGCAAAACGACAACATCAATAAATCTTGCTGCTGGTTTAGGCAGATATGGACAAAAAGTTTTGCTGATTGATTTAGATCCACAAGGAAATACTACAACAGGAATTGGTGCTGATAAAAGTAAAATTGAAAAGTGTATGTTTGATGTTTTAGTTAATGATAGTGCTCTTAGTGAAATTATTCAAAAAAATGTTTGTCAAAATGTTGATTTAGCACCAGCAACATTATCATTAGCAAGTGCTGACTTACATTTATTGGAACAATCTAAAGATAAGCAAAACATTTTGCTTGATAAGTTAAAAGGTATTCTTAATAATTATCATTATATTATTATTGATTGTCCCCCATCATTAGGATTATTAAATCGTAATGCATTAAGTGCATCTAATACAGTAATTATTCCGATTCAAGCCGAATATTATGCTTTAGAAGGATTAACACAATTGTTAACTTCAATTAGATTTGTTCAGCAAAGAAGTAATAAAAATTTAACTATTGAAGGTATTTTATTAACAATGTTTGATAGTAGAACAAAGTTATCGTATGAAGTAATGCAAGAAGCACAAAAGTATTTTAAAGAGAAAGTATATAAAACCTATATTCCGCGAAATATTAAAATATCAGAAGCGCCATCAAATGGGGATGACATTTTTAGTTATGCTGAAAATTCATCGGGTGCAATTGCTTATATGGAACTAGTTAAGGAGGTATTGCTAAATAATGGCACAAAATAAGGATTTAATAAATAAAAGAACATTATCGGTTAAAGGATTAGATAAGATTTTTGGTGAAGAAATTAATGATTTAATTAGTGAAATTGAAACAAATGATGAAATTAAACAAAATGCGATTGAAATTTCACTAAATGAAATTCGTAGTAATCCTTATCAACCACGAATTGTTTTTGACGATGCTGAGATTACACAATTAGGACAATCAATTGTTAAACATGGGGTTATTCAACCAATTATTGTTAAGAAATCAATTAATGGTTATGAAGTTGTTGCTGGTGAAAGAAGAATGCGTGCTTGTAAAAAGATAGGATTAACACATATTGCAGCAATTACTATTAATTTATCTGATAAACAAATGATGGAAATTGCTTTAATTGAAAATATTCAACGAGTTGATTTAAATACCATTGAAGAAGCACAAGCATATCGTGATTTAATGAATAAATTAGATTTAACTCAAAGTGAAGTGGCAATGCAAGTCGGAAAGTCACGATCACATATTGCTAATATTATGCGAATTTTAAATTTACCGCAAAAAATACAAGATTATGTTTTAAATGGTCAATTAACGATGGGGCAGGTGAAGCCATTATTAGCTTTTCAAGATGATGTGGAATTAATTTCTCGTTTAAGTGAACGCATTTTTAAAGAAAATTTAACATCTAGAAAAGTTGAAGATATTGTTCGTTCGTATCAATTACAAATTGGTAAGAAAAATAAAAATGAACAAAAAACTGTTGTCATGCCAAAGTCAGAATATACAACTGTTGCTGAAAGAATGATTAGAACTTTAGGAACTAAGGTTGTTATTGATGATAATCGTATTGTCATTAAGTTTTCTAATGATAAGGATTTGAATCGAATTTTGGCAATTCTTAAAATTATTTAATAGATTTCTTGCATTACTTATTAAAATAATTACAAATTATTTGTAAATAAAAAATACTATATAGTAATTTCTAACTTTTATTAGGTTAATACTTATGGATTTTATTAAATGTGTAAATTTTGACACAACAAAAAATTATTTTATTATTTAAATTTAATTTTAAATAAATATTTTATGTTATCTATAATTGCAAATTATAAATTGAAGCAATTAAATTAAATCTTAAACTAAATCGTTTTCTACGATTACGATATTTTTCAGTAATAATTTTAAATTTTTTAAGAATAGCAAAAATATTTTCAATAATAATTCTCATTTTTGAAATTAATTTATTATTATGTTTTTGTTCTTTATTTAAAGGGTTTTTCTTTGTTTTTTTCTTAGGTATTAGAACATTACTATGAATTTTTTGTATTCCTTGATAACCATTATCAACTATTAATTTAGTATTTTTTAAAATTGGGATTTTTGATTCTTTAAATAAACAAAAATCATGCTTTTTACCGAGAGAAAAATTTGTTGCAATTTTATTTACTTGCACTTACAAGTATAATTCAGCAATTAAATAATTTTGTGTAAAATAAATCAGATTTTAATTTTTTTTATTGTTTAGAAAAATTTAAATTTTATTAAGATTATTGGTATAATTAATAGATAAATATTTGTTTTAATAAATTAGTATTTTATACTATTAAAATTTTATTTATTAATTAAATATTAAATATGAAAGAGGAATAAAGAAATTATGTCTTTAAAAGCAGGAATTGTTGGATTACCTAATGTTGGAAAATCAACATTATTTAATGCCATTACCAATTCTAAAGTTGAAGCAGCAAATTATCCTTTTACAACGATTAATCCTAATGTTGGTATTGTTAAAGTACCAGATAGTAGACTTAATAAGTTGGAAGAAATTTTTCAACCTGAGAAAATTATTGCTAATAATTTTGAGTTTACGGATATTGCGGGGCTTGTTAAAGGAGCATCATTAGGACATGGATTAGGTAATAAGTTTTTAGGTCATATTCGTGAAGTTGATGCTATTTGTGAAGTTGTGCGTTGTTTTGATGATAGTGATGTTAATCATGTTGAAAATACGATTGATCCGATTAGAGATATTGAAATTATTAATTTAGAATTAATTTTAGCAGATTATGATATCGTTATTAAAATATTACAAAAATTAGAAAAACTTGTTAAAAATGATAAAAATCCAGTTTTAATGAAAGAAATTAATTTATTAAAGAAAATTAAAGAAGCGTTATTTGATGGTAAACCGATTCGTCGTTTAGAATTAACAGTTGAAGAAGTTAATCTGATTAAACATTATAGTTTTTTAACTAGTAAACCGATTTTGTATATTGCAAATATTAGTGAAAAAGATTTAGTGGATAAAACTAATAAGTGAGTTGAAAAAGTTAAGGATTATGCTATTGCTGAGAAATCACAAGTTATTGTTATTTGTGCAAAAACAGAATTAGAAATTTCATCATTAGAAGATAATGATAAAAAAGAGTTTTTAAAATCATTAAATTTAGAAACATCAGGTTTAGATCAAATGATATCAAAAACATATCGGACATTAGGTTTATCAACATTTTTTACAGCTGGTAAGAAAGAAGTTCGTGCTTGAACATTTAGAAGTGGTATGGATGCTGTTGAATGTGCTAGTATTATTCATACTGATATTTCTCGTGGTTTTATTAAATTAGAAGTTTATAGTTATGATGATTTAGTTAAATATGGTAGTGAGAATGCGGTTAAATTGTCAGGAAAGTTGCGATTTGAAGGAAAAAATTATTTAATTTCTGATGGTGATATTTGTTATTTTCGTTTTAATGTTTAAGGTCTTTAAGTTATTGAACATTTTTATGTACAATAAAGTAATTATTATAGTAGACTTGGTACATAACTATAACTAGCTTAATTCAAAATTATATATTCCTGAAATTAAGTTAAATCGTAATCCAAATCTTCTAATCTTATTGCGATAACGATAAACTAGTATTTTAAATCTTTTTAATCTAGCAAAAACATGTTCAATGGCAATTCTAACTTTACTTAAAAAGCTATTATATTCCTTTTTATTTGGATTTAAAGGATTATTTTTACTCTTTTTAATTGGCAATAATGTATTTTTATGAACATTTTGCAAACCTTGATATCCTGAATCAGCAATTAATTCTAATTTTGGATTTATAAGTGTATTTGATTTTAAAAATAACTTATAATCATGAATACTGCCATAACAAAAATCTACTGAAATAATTTTATTGTTAAATAGCTGAATTATACTTGTAAGTGCAAGTAAATAAAATTGCAAAAAATCTCATATAAAAATTTCATGATGCTAAGTTTATTTTAGAAAAAACAAAGCAAGGAGTTTTTATATGGGTTACAAACATCTTGGCATATATGAAAGAATTTATATTGAGAATCAATTGAAGTTTAAAGTAAAAATTAGTGAAATAGCTAAAAATCTTAATCGAAGTATTAGTACTATTATTCGAGAAGTCAATAGAAATAAAGATAGTAATCATTATTTTTCATTAATTGCACAAAATAAAGCAGAAAACAGAAAACAATCACATGTTTATTTTCATAAGTTTAAAAATAGAGAATTAGTAAAATATGTACAACAAAAATTACTATTAGGTTGATCGCCTGAACAAATTTATGGCAGAATTAAAAATTTTCATAAAGAATGAATTATTAGTTTTAAAACAATTTACAATTGAATTTATTCTGGATTACTTGAAAAAGTTACTAATAAAAATTTAAGAAGAAAAGGTAAGAAACGAAAATCTCAAGAAAATCGCGGTAAATTTAATGGTAAATCAATTAAAGAACGAAATATTAATGTTAATAATCGTATAACTGTTGGTCATTGAGAAGGTGATACTGTAGTATCATCACGAGGTAAAAGTAAATCATGTTTAATAACTTTAGTTGAAAGAACATCAAGATTTACTTTAGCAATGTTAGTTGAAAATAGAACTACTAAAGTTGTTAACGAAAACATTAGCCATTATTTATCAATTCTTCCAAATAATCTTGTTAAGACTATAACATTTGATAGGGGTAAAGAATTTTCTAATTGACAACAACTTGAAAAAAATTTAAATGTGAAAATTTATTTTGCTAATGCGTATTCGCCTTGACAAAGAGGTACTAATGAAAATACTAATGGTTTAATTAGAGAAAAATTTCCTAAAAAATTTAATTTTTCAAATACTACTAAAAATGCAGTTCATAAATTTATATTGTCTTTAAACCAAAGACCAAGAAAAATACTAAATTATCTTTCACCAATCGAATATTTGGTTAGAAAAATAATTTAGTTGCACTTAACTTTACAATTTGGCATAAATCAATAATTATTTGTGATTTTAATGAATGTTGCCTTTTCTTACCAGAAAATAATAATTTTAGTTTTTTTTAATTCTTTCAATTGGAATTTCTGTAGCATCAATTGCTAATAAATTATTATTAGTACCCTTATTTTCCAATAATATCTTTTTGCCAGGTATATGAAAGTGACTATTTTTTATTAGAGTATTTTCAACTCAAAAGATATTACGAATACAACTAACATGACTAATATTATATTTTTTGCAATAATACGATATGTACTATATTCTTTTCAGTATTCTAAAGTCATAAGTAATCTTTGCTCTATTGATAATTTATTTGGTCTACCACCAATTTGTTTTTGTTTAGCTTCAGCTTTTTTTAAAATTTCTACCATTTTCATGAAAGTTTTATATTTTATGCCTATTAGACTATAAAATTCATTTTCGTCTTTGTATTTATCTAACATTTGTACTTCACCTAGGAAATAATATTATCAAAATAGTAGATAAAATTAAAGGTTATGTACCAAGTCTAGTGTAAAATAAATTAGTAGTTAAAAACTAATTTATTTTACACTAGACTTGGTACATAACTATAACATTTTGCACCTACCAAACTATAAAATTCACTTTCATCTTTATATTTATCTAATATTTGTGCTTCATCTAGAAAATAATATTATCAAAATAGTAGATAAAATTAAAGGTTATGTACCAAGTCTATTAAAAGAAATGGAGATAATAGATGAACAAAATAAGATTACGCTATGCGCCTAGTCCGACAGGATATTTACATATTGGTGGTGCCAGAACAGCAATTTTTAATTATTTATTTGCTAAACATTATAATGGCACATTTATTGTACGAATTGAAGATACTGATTTAGAACGAAATGTTAGTGGTGGTATTAAGTCACAATTAGATAATTTACGATGATTAAATATTGTTATTGATGAAACTATTGATACATTAGGTAATTTTGGACCATATCAGCAAACTAAGCGTTTACAAATTTATATTAAATATGCTAATGAGCTTGTTAATAATAGTTTAGCATATTATTGTTATTGTTCAACAGAACAATTAACACAAATGAAACAAAAACAAATTGAGCAAGGAATAGCACCAAGTTATGATGGCAATTGTTGAAGTCTTTCTATTAATGATATTAAAGAAAAAGAAGTTTTAGGAATTAAACCAAGTATTAGAATCCGAATCCCAGAAAATAGATCTTATATTCTTAATGATTTGGTACGGAAAGAAGTAATATTTGCTAGTAAAGATATTAGTGATTTTGTTATTATTAAATCAAATGGGGTTGCTACTTATAATTTTGCTGTTGTTATTGATGATTATTTAATGAAAATTAGTCATGTTTTACGAGGTGAGGAGCATTTATCTAATACTCCGAAGCAATTAGTAGTATATGAAGCTTTTAATTGAACACCACCAATTTTTGGTCATTTACCATTAATTGTTAATGAAAATCGGAAAAAATTGTCAAAACGCGATGGAACAATTGTACAATTTATTAGTCAGTATCGGGAATTAGGATATTTACCAGAGGCTTTATTTAATTTTTTTGTTTTATTAGGTTGATCACCACCAGATACCCAAGAAATTTATTCAATATCGCAATTAATTGCTATTTTTGATGAAAATCGTTTTAGTAAATCTAGTAGTTTGTTTGATGTTAATAAACTTAATTGAATTAATAATAAGTATATTCAGAAATTAGATGCGATTGCTTACTGAGAATTATGTTTGCCATTTTTATGTAAAGTTTATGAAATAAAAGCATATCCGTTAGTTTGATGGCAGGAAGTAGTTAGTTTGTATCAGCAAGAATTAATTTATGCTCAACAAATAAGTGCTTTAGTTGCTATGTTTATTGAAGATGATATTGTGGTCACAGAAATTATTGAATATTTAAAAACTAATGATGTTTTATTAGTCATTAATAGTTTTAAGCAATTAATTGAAAATTTAAAGCAATGAGATGATGATAGTATTAATGGCATTATTACTACGATTAAAAAAGAACTAAATCTTAAAGGTAAAGACTTATTGATGCCAATTAGAATTGCTAGTTCAAAACGAATGGTAGGACCACAATTAGTAAAAACAATTAAACTTTTAGGTCAAAAAAAAGTTATGAATAATATTAATGAAATATTAGAAATACTTAATAGGGTGGGGTAAGATGATGAGTCAATGAATGGTTCGTGATAGTATTTATGGTAATATTAATGTTCAAGAATCAGTTATTATTGCTTTAATTAATAGTAAAGAGTTTCAACGCTTAAGAAGAATTTTACAATTAGGTGGTGGACAATTTGTTTTTCCTAGTGCTGTTCATAATCGCTTTAGTCATTCATTAGGAGTTTATTATTTAATTGATAAAATTTTTAAAAATTCTAGTTTTCATAATGTATCTAATGAAGAAAAAACTTTAACAAAAATTGCTGGTTTATTACATGATTTAGGGCATGGTCCTTTTTCTCATAGTTTTGAAAAAGTTTCGACAATTAATCATGAACAATGAACAATTGCCATTATTCAAAATGAACAATCGCAAATTAATCAAGTTTTAAAAGCATTTAATATTGATGCGCAAGCTGTTTGTCAAATTATTGCTAAAACTCATCCTAATAAAATTCTTTTATCATTAGTAAGTTCCCAACTTGATTGTGATCGGATGGATTATTTGTTAAGAGATTCTTATCACACAGGTGTTGAATATGGAAATTTTGATATTGATTGAATTATGGAAAATTTACGAATTGTTAATAATGAAATTGTTTATGATGAAAAGGCATTATTTGCAATTGAAAATTATTTGTTAGGTCGTTGCCATATGTATTGACAAATTTATAATCATAAGGTTGGCATTAGTTTTGATTATTTATTAGTAAATATTTTTAAACGTTTAAAATATTTGTTTACAAAAAATTTTAAGTTTAAGAGTGATATTAGTTTAGTTGAACTTTTATTACAAGAAAATAATCCGGAACAATTAAATGTAAGTCATTATTTACAACTTGATGATTATAGTTTAATGAGTTTTTTTAGTTTGTTAGCTAAAGAAGAAGATAATATTTTGCAAGATTTAACAGACCGTATTGTTAATCGAAGATTTTTTAAGTTAATTACTAATGTTAGTGCTAATGATTTAAAAAACTATCAAAAATTGTTAGTTGCAGGAAATTATGATTTAGATTATTATTTAATTATTGAAGAATTTAATCAACCAACATTATATCAGCAAGATTTAATGGAACAACCAATTAAATTAATTAATAAAAATGATGTAGTATTTAATTTAGAAAAAAAATCTAAGTTAATTAATACTAATGAACAAAGTAGTAAACAAGTTGAAAGCCAACAATATGTATTATTACCAAAAGAAGTTTTAGTACAAACATAGATTTAGAAGGAGATAATATATGAATAAGTCTTTAGTTGATTTGGCATATGAATTTCTTATTAAGCGAAAACACGCTGGTTTTAAAGAAATTTATGATTATGTTAAGATTGCCAAGGAAACACCAATTGAAGCCGAAGCAAAAGAAATGGTTAATTTATATACTGATATGGTATTGGATAATCGTTTTTTGTTAATTCAAGATAACGAATGAGGGTTACGACAAGATTATAAGTTTGATGAAATTAAAAAACAATTAGAGTTTTTATTTGCTATTAATGATGATATTGATCCTAAGGAATTAGAAGTTACTGAAATTATTGATGAAGTTGATGATGTTTTTGAAGAAAGTATTGATAGTGAAGATGAATTAGAAATTGATAGTGATGAAGAAGAAGATAAAGTTGATTGAGATGAAATTGAAAAAGAAATGGAAGAAAATAACTAGTTGTTAGAGTTAGAGAAGGTGAATTATAATGACAAAATATATTTTTATTACTGGGGGTGTAGTTTCTAGTTTAGGCAAGGGAATTGCTGGTGCTTCAATTGGTCATATTTTAAAAGATAGTGGATTAAAAGTTTTTATGCAAAAATTTGATCCATATATTAATGTTGATCCGGGAACAATGAATCCATATGAACATGGTGAAGTTTTTGTTACTGCTGATGGTAGTGAAACTGATTTGGATTTAGGTCATTATGAACGTTTTATTGATGAAAATTTAACTTGCTATTCATCAATTACTGCTGGTAAAGCATATTTAGAAGTAATTGAGAAAGAACGGAATGGTGATTATGAAGGTAAAACAGTTCAAGTAGTACCACATTTAACAGATATTATTAAGAAAAAGATTTATTTGGCAGCAACTGTTAGTAAAGCTGATATTATTATTGGTGAAATTGGAGGCACTGTTGGTGATATTGAGTCATTACCATTTATTGAAACGATTCGGCAAATAAGAATGGAAAAAGGGAAAGAAAATGTGTTATTTATTCATGTTGCTTTAGTACCATTTATTGCTGCTAGTGGTGAATTTAAAACAAAACCAGTTCAACATTCAGTTAAAGAATTATTATCGTTAGGAATTCAACCAGATATTATTCTTGCTCGTAGTGAACAAGAGTTATCAGCACAATTAATTGATAAAATTTCTTTATTTTGTAATGTCAATCGTAATGCTGTTTTTAGTACTTATGATGTTGATAATATTTATAAAGTACCAGTTGTTCTTTATGAACAAGATATTTTAACAACGATTGCTTCATTATTACATTTAAAAATTAAACATAATAATTTAAAGAAATTAAAATTGTTTTTACAAAAAGCTTGTGATGCTAAAAATAAAGTCATTAAGATTTATTTAGTTGGTAAATATATTGAATTACCGGATGCGTATTTATCAGTTTTAGAGTCATTAAAGTTAGCTGGTTATGAAAAAGGTGTTGAGGTTAAAGTTCAATGAATTGGTGCCAATGATATTGATGAAAATAATTATGAAAATATCTTTAAACATTGTAAGGGTATTATTGTACCAGGTGGTTTTGGTTATCGTGGCATTGAAGGAAAAATATTAGCTGCTAAGTATGCTAGAAAACATCATATTCCTTATTTTGGAATTTGTTTAGGTATGCAAACGGCATTAATTGAATTTGCTCAAGATGTTTGTAAATTACCAGATGCTCATTCTGAAGAATTTTTTCCTGAATGTAAAAATCCGATATTACATTTAATTAGAGGAAAAAATTCAACTGATCATATTGGTGGTACATTGCGATTAGGAAATTATGATATTAATATTGAGGATAAAACACTTGTTTTTAAATTATATAAGAAAAAAGTTATCCAAGAACGACATCGCCATCGTTATGAAGTAAATAATGATTATTTGGATTTATTTAAAGAAAAGGGGATTATTTTTAGTGGCATGTATAAAAAACAATCTTTAGTGGAGATTATTGAATTAAAGAACCATCCGTTTTTTATTGGTAGTCAATATCACCCTGAATTTATATCGCGACCTAGCAAACCAAATCCATTATTTATTGGATTTATTGAAGCAGTAATTAAAGCACATTAACAAATTTTAATCTTGGAGGATAAAAATGGCAAAATTAGTTAATCCAACAGTAATGTTGCAAAAAGCAAGAAAAGAAAATTATGCAATTGCGCATTTTAATATTAATAACTTAGAATGAATTAAAGCAATTTTAAAAGCAGTACAAGAAACTAATAGTCCGGTAATTTTAGGAGTATCGGAAGGGGCAATTAAATATATGGGGGGAGTTAAAACTGTTTATGGACTGGTTACTAATCTAATGGATTTCATTAAGGTTACTGTTCCCATAGTATTACATTTAGACCACGGTCAAACTGTTGAATCGTGTATTGCTGCGATTGATGCTGGTTTTTCTTCAGTAATGTTTGATGGTAGTCATCATCCTCTTGCTGAAAATTTAAAATTAACTGCCCAAGTAGTAGAATATGCTCATCGTAAAAATGTTGCTGTTGAGGCCGAAGTTGGTACCATTGGCGGTGAAGAAGATGGTGTTATTGGTACTGGTGAATTAGCAACACTTGATGAATGTCAAGCAATGAAAAACTTGGCTGTTGATTTTTTAGCTGCGGGAATTAACAATATTCACGGTCCATATCCTAAAAATTGAGATGGTTTAAAATTAGATTTGTTAAAAAATATTTCTGAGAATATTTCTTTACCACTGGTGTTACATGGTGGTTCGGGAATTGATATGGAACAAATTAAACAAGCGATTAGTTTAGGAATTAGTAAAATTAATGTTAATACGGAATTACAATTAGAATTTCAACAAGCAACAAGACAGTATATTGTTGCTGAAAAAGATCAAACTGGTAAAGGTTATGATCCACGAAAATTATTAAATCCGGGAATTGTTGCTGTTGAGAATAAAGCTAAACAATTATTAGCAGAGTTTGGTAGTTTAGGTAAAGCTTAATTTAAAAAAGAATATTGATGTAGTTAGTAAATAAAAAAGAACACCTTTAAGGCGTTCTTTTTTATTTATCATAATATAGTTAAAATATAAATAAAAGAAAAGAAAAGTAAAAATTTTAGGATTAATTTAGTATCAAATAATACTTTTTAAAATTATATGATAAAATATTTTATAAAAAAGCCAAATTGTAAAGTTAAGTGCAACTAAATTATTTTTCTAACCAAATATTCGATTGGTGAAAGATAATTTAGTATTTTTCTTGGTCTTTGGTTTAAAGACAATATAAATTTATGAACTGCATTTTTAGTAGTATTTGAAAAATTAAATTTTTTAGGAAATTTTTCTCTAATTAAACCATTAGTATTTTCATTAGTACCTCTTTGTCAAGGCGAATACGCATTAGCAAAATAAATTTTCACATTTAAATTTTTTTCAAGTTGTTGTCAATTAGAAAATTCTTTACCCCTATCAAATGTTATAGTCTTAACAAGATTATTTGGAAGAATTGATAAATAATGGCTAATGTTTTCGTTAACAACTTTAGTAGTTCTATTTTCAACTAACATTGCTAAAGTAAATCTTGATGTTCTTTCAACTAAAGTTATTAAACATGATTTACTTTTACCTCGTGATGATACTACAGTATCACCTTCTCAATGACCAACAGTTATACGATTATTAACATTAATATTTCGTTCTTTAATTGATTTACCATTAAATTTACCGCGATTTTCTTGAGATTTTCGTTTCTTACCTTTTCTTCTTAAATTTTTATTAGTAACTTTTTCAAGTAATCCAGAATAAATTCAATTGTAAATTGTTTTAAAACTAATAATTCATTCTTTATGAAAATTTTTAATTCTGCCATAAATTTGTTCAGGCGATCAACCTAATAGTAATTTTTGTTGTACATATTTTACTAATTCTCTATTTTTAAACTTATGAAAATAAACATGTGATTGTTTTCTGTTTTCTGCTTTATTTTGTGCAATTAATGAAAAATAATGATTACTATCTTTATTTCTATTGACTTCTCGAATAATAGTACTAATACTTCGATTAAGATTTTTAGCTATTTCACTAATTTTTACTTTAAACTTCAATTGATTCTCAATATAAATTCTTTCATATATGCCAAGATGTTTGTAACCCATATAAAAACTCCTTGCTTTGTTTTTTCTAAAATAAACTTAGCATCATGAAATTTTTATATGAGATTTTTTGCAATTTTATTTACTTGCACTTACAAGTATAATTCAGCAAAAGGATATTAATACTAACTGTAAATTTTAAAAATATTTTAGGAGATAATTGTAATGTGAAAAATGATTAGTTTTTTTAATATTTATTTATTAGTAAGTATTAGTTTTGTAAAACCACTATATCTTGTTAATGACGATAATGAAAATCTTTTAACTGGTTATAGTTGTGCTTTTGAAACCAATAATCGTAACGAACTAATAACAAGAGAAAAAAATCGTAGTCAATATTTAGATGTGAATAGTGATGATGCTATTGGTATGGAAGTTATTATGCAGTATGCAAAGATGGTTAGAAAATATTATTTTTAATCTCAAGAAATAGCATCATTAAGGTCTTGTTATGAAGAAATATTAAAAGTTTCGGAAAATAGTAAATTGGCTTATGATAAGTTTATTCATAATACTAAGCAATTACAAAATGAATCAGGTTATTATCCTTCTTTAACAATATTAATTGCTAAAATTAGAACAACAATATTACGCCATAATTATTATCCACTGTTAGATTTTAATTCTATTATTAATGCTGTTGGCAGCGAAAAACAACATTTATTAAGTTTATATAATTATTTAAGTAAATATTATGGTATTGAAAATATTAAGCGTTGATTGTTTGCTCTTGTTTTTACGAATAATATGCAAAAGCGCTATTCAGGAGTTTTAGGAATTACAGTATTAAATAGTTTTTATGGTTATCAGTTTATTGCTTTAGATCCAAATATTTTAAGTAAAAATGTTGTTTTAGAAAATTATCAGTTAGGTCATTGAGTATCTAATAATATTATTACTGGTGTTATTCATGAATATGGTCATATGTTAGAATTTGCTTTATCGTTTTTACCTGAACAGTTAAACAAGAACATTTTACCAAATAAAATTATTAATAATGAAAATAAAATTACTACTAATAATGAAAGTAATTATTTTTTAAATAATTGGTTTTTACAAGTTGATTATGAAAATATTAATAATGATGTTATTAGAGGTTATAAAGTTCAACCAAGTAATTTCTCAGCATCTAATGAATTTATTCGTTTTATTGGTAAAAAATTGGGGTTTAATCATGCCAATATTAATGTTTGAAAAGTAGATGATAATAATGAATTTTTGGAAATTAATCGTAGTACTTTAATAAGTGCTTTAGTATCAAAATTATTTGTTGATAGTCGTTATGGCAAGTTTACTAATTGAAATCAGCAATTTGCCGAGTTAATTAGTCAATGATTATTTACACCTAATAATTATGAGCAGAATAAACTTTCTGTTCGTTGAACATTATTAAATGAGTTTTTTTAGAATATTTACCCAAAAAATATCAACAAATTCTTGGTAATGATTAGGAGTAAGAAAATGAAATCATTGGTTTTATTAATAGTTATTAACTTACCTTTAATAATTATCGGTTGTTCACAAGGCAATATTGATAATATTATTAGTAGTACATCTTTTTGTGATTATCAAAGCAATTTAGTAAAAGAAAAATTAATTTTAGAATCGTCAGAAGAAGAAAGATTAAACTTATTTAAATCAGAAAATAATTGAGATAAGTATGAAGAGGCTTTAAATACTAAGGGTTCTTTTACTAATATTCAAAAAGCAAAAATTCAAGGATGTTTTAATGTTTTTAATAATAGACTTGGTACATAACTATAACATTTTGCACCTACCAAACTATAAAATTCACTTTCATCTTTATATTTATCTAATATTTGTGCTTCGTCTAGAAAATAATATTATCAAAATAGTAGATAAAATTGAGGGTTATGTACCAAGTCTATTATCATTTACGATTAAAGAAGGTGAAAAATGATTGGTGCAAGGATATAATGGGATTGGAAAAACAACATTACTAGAAACTTTAACTGGTAATATTAAACCAATCTCAGGGGTAATTACAATTGGTGATAATGTTACGATTGGTTATTTTAAACAGTTTTATAATTTTCTTGAATTATCACCAATTCAATATTTAAAATCATTAAATCCGGAAATGGATGATGGTGAAATTAGGAAAATATTAGCTAGTTTTGGAATTAAACGCGAATTAGCGATGCAATCACTTAATAAATTATCAGGGGGGGAACAAACTAAAGTTCGGTTAGCAGTTTTGCCTTTAGTTCCTTGTAGTTTATTAATTTTAGATGAGCCAACTAATCATTTGGATGATTTAGCTAAAGATTCATTATTAGAAGCAATTACTAATTATTCTGGGACAGTATTATTGACTAGTCATGATATTAATTTTAATATTTCTTGAGTTGATAAAACATTAAATTTTTTTAATTTTGTCGAAAACTCTTGATATTTATTGAATATACTTAATTTTAGGTATATTTTTAATATGATAGAGGTGGATAATAATTATGGAAAAAATAATTCAAGAACTAGTAAATAATTTAACAGATGATCAATTTTTAGAATTTTATGAAAAAGTCAAACAACAAGCAGAATTAATAAAAAAACAAAAACGTTTAAATGAAATTGATCAAAAATTTAGAGCTCAAGGTATTAAATGCCCTAAATGTGAATCTTACCATTGCGTTAAAAATGGACATAATTCAGAAGGAAAACAAAAATATTTATGTAAAAATTGCTGTGCAAGTTTTGACGCTTTTCGTAATCATTTTATTTATTGAAGTCATTTAAATTATGAACAATGAAATTTATTGATTCAAATT
Organism: Spiroplasma endosymbiont of Asaphidion curtum; assembly: GCF_964031085.1. Taxonomy (GTDB): domain Bacteria; phylum Bacillota_I; class Bacilli_A; order Mycoplasmatales; family Nriv7; genus Nriv7. Next base: position 1,188,650 of record NZ_OZ035001.1, read on the forward strand.
TCATTGCTGGGGCAATCTAGTAAAACAATTTCTCGTTTTATTAAAACTACATTAAAAACCGCTTGATATAATCGTCAAAAATTAATGAAATCAAAACAATTAGAAAATACCCAATTAAAATTTAAAAAATTATCTGGTAAAATCCAAATCGATGAAACTTTTATTAAAGAAATCCATAAAGGAAATTTCAAACATAAAACTGATCCACGAAGAATTCACCTTGACCCATTCACAACTAATACTAAATGCTGTATTCAAATGGCAATTGATAATAATAACAATATTTATGTTAAATCCACAAACACCAAACGTTTACAAAAACAATGAGTTATTGAAAATATGAACAAAGAATTAATTAACAAAAATTCAATTATTACTTCTGATATGCAAAAATTATATTTTTTAGTAGCAAAACAAACAAATTCTACTTTATGTGTAACTAAAACAACAATTAATCCTGAAGCTAGTTATCGTAACTTAAATAAAATCAGTAAATTACAATCTAGTCTTAAAGAAGCCTTAATTCATTATCATGGTTTAGGTTTTACTAATATTCAAAATTATTTAAATCTCTGAAAATGAAAATACCAACATAAGGGTTTAACTCCAAACCAACAAACAGCGGTATTATATTTTAATGTATGCCAAATTGTAAAGTTAAGTGCAACTAAATTATTTTTCTAACCAAATATTCGATTGGTGAAAGATAATTTAGTATTTTTCTTGGTCTTTGGTTTAAAGACAATATAAATTTATGAACTGCATTTTTAGTAGTATTTGAAAAATTAAATTTTTTAGGAAATTTTTCTCTAATTAAACCATTAGTATTTTCATTAGTACCTCTTTGTCAAGGCGAATACGCATTAGCAAAATAAATTTTCACATTTAAATTTTTTTCAAGTTGTTGTCAATTAGAAAATTCTTTACCCCTATCAAATGTTATAGTCTTAACAAGATTATTTGGAAGAATTGATAAATAATGGCTAATGTTTTCGTTAATAACTTTAGTAGTTCTATTTTCAACTAACATTGCTAAAGTAAATCTTGATGTTCTTTCAACTAAAGTTATTAAACATGATTTACTTTTACCTCGTGATGATACTACAGTATCACCTTCTCAATGACCAACAGTTATACGATTATTAACATTAATATTTCGTTCTTTAATTGATTTACCATTAAATTTACCGCGATTTTCTTGAGATTTTCGTTTCTTACCTTTTCTTCTTAAATTTTTATTAGTAACTTTTTCAAGTAATCCAGAATAAATTCAATTGTAAATTGTTTTAAAACTAATAATTCATTCTTTATGAAAATTTTTAATTCTGCCATAAATTTGTTCAGGCGATCAACCTAATAGTAATTTTTGTTGTACATATTTTACTAATTCTCTATTTTTAAACTTATGAAAATAAACATGTGATTGTTTTCTGTTTTCTGCTTTATTTTGTGCAATTAATGAAAAATAATGATTACTATCTTTATTTCTATTGACTTCTCGAATAATAGTACTAATACTTCGATTAAGATTTTTAGCTATTTCACTAATTTTTACTTTAAACTTCAATTGATTCTCAATATAAATTCTTTCATATATGCCAAGATGTTTGTAACCCATATAAAAACTCCTTGCTTTGTTTTTTCTAAAATAAACTTAGCATCATGAAATTTTTATATGAGATTTTTTGCAATTTTATTTACTTGCACTTACAAGTATAATTCAGCGTATAAAAAAGTTAAAGTAAAAATAGTAATTTTACATAAAAGCATTTTAAAATTATCAAGTTGATGATTCTTTTTATTTTATCAAGAGTTTTCGACAAAATTAAAATTAAATTTTATGAATTTTATGATAAAAAATGATAAAATAAATTAAATAAAATAATTTTTTTGAAATAATTAAAATTATGGAGGAAAATAATGATTAAAAAAATACCATTAGTTGTTAATATTATCATCATCATTATATTGTTTTTATTATCAGGGTGTCGGTTTTTTAATTTTTATGATTATCAATTATTTAATGATAATGATTCGTTAGTTAATTATAATTGTGCTTTTGAGGGTAAGAATTTTAATCCTCAAATTATAGCGGGAAACATAAAAGATATTGAGCATCATTTGAATTTAGATTTTGAACAATCATTTGGTGCTGATAATTTAAAATATATGAAATATTTAGCAACTATTAATAGAAAGAAAAACAATATTGCTGAAAGACGGGCATTACAATCTTGTTATAATGAGATTTTAAAAGTTTCTAATAAAAGTGCAGAGCAATATAATAAGTATGAACAAAGTTCATTGTTGTTAAGAGATTATTATTTAAGTTATGATGATTTAGTAAGAAATCTTGAAAATACTGACTTAAGAGATGGACAAAAACCAATGCTTGATTTGAAACTATTGGAACAAATAATTGGTAATAATTCAAAGTATTTGTTAGCGATGTATAATTATTTAAGTAAATATTATGGTAAAAAAAATGTTGCTAAGTTATTAGTTGCCCTTTTATTTACTAATAAGTTTAATTTAGAGAGTGATTCAAAAAAAATTTTAGGAAGTACTCTTTTAAATTTAAAATATGGTTATCAATTTATTGCTTTGCATCCAAATATTGTTGATGAAGATAATATTGAATCTCAATATTCTAATGGACAATTTTCAACTAGTAATGTTACTACTGGTGTTATTCATGAGTATGGTCATGCTTTAGAAAACTTGTTAATGTTTTTTCCTGAGCAGTTGAATACTAATTTTTTACCAGATAAAACTAATGGTGCTAATAAAATTCTTTTAGATAATTGATTTAAAAATGGATTACAAAAGTCTACTAATAAAAATCAAACGAGATATAAAAAGGGATGAGAATTAAAAAAAACAAAAATTAATGCATCTCAAGAATTTGTTCGTTTTATTGCTAGTAAATTTGGTTATCTTCCAAGTAAGATTAAATTTACTGATAGAAATGACAAAACATATTTTCTTAATCCAGAAACAAAAATTAGTGCTTTAGTATCAAAATTATTTGTTGATAGTAAATATGGTAAGTTTGTTAGTTTAAAAGAACAGTTTGCGGAGTTATTTAGTCAGTGATTGTTGCAACCGATTAATAGACTAAGCAATAGATTATTATCGGTTCGCTGAACAATGCTAAATGAGTTTTTCTTAGAATATTTACCTAATAAATATTATCAAATTATTGGAACAAAATTGATTGAATAAGCGATAATGTTGTTGGTAACAAACAAGATAGGTTAAAAAATACTTGGGGCGCATAAAGTTTTGTTAGGTGGGAAAAGATTTGAATAAGTATTAAGGCGATCAGCAATGATTGTCTTTTTATTTTATAAGGTGTTAAAAATTTGTTCTTTGAAAATTAAATACAAGTGAATTAATAATGTTGGTATGTATTAAAGCACGATAAATTGTGGGTGGTCGCCATAACCAAAAGAAGTTTACCAGTTAATAGATAACACCCTGTTAGCTATAGCAATTTGTTTCGTTTTGCAATAAAAAAATGAATGGGTGGATTTCCTAAAAATATACACGCTATTAAATTAGTTCCAAGGGTAGGGTGCGGACATTAAAGTGTAGAAATTTCTATATAGGGGTATGCTAAATTTAAAATTATTAAAATCTTTATCTAATTAAAAAACAAAATTTACTAACAAAGCTTGTTAAACACTTAAATCTGCGATATATAAGTGTTTAAAAAACTAAGTTAACTAACAACTTAGTTAATATAACTTAGTTTATCTATAAGAAAGGTAATTTACTATGAAAAACATTGAAAACATTTTCTTAAATACTAAAAAATATCTCTTAAAAGAAACGCAAAACGCAATGCTTATTAAAGCACCAAAAATTCCATGATTTAATGAACAAATCGGTATTTGGTTTCCAAAACGATTTGTTTATAAAGGAAAATATGAAAATTCAATTTGCATCGGAATAATAAAAGATAGTAAATATCAAGTAATCTCAATTAATCAAAAAGAAAAAGAAACCAAATTAATTAAAGGCCAAGAATTATTAGGATTCTTCATTGCCGAAAAAGAAAACAACAAAAAAGATATAAGGTCGCGTTTAGTTTTCTTAGGTATTGCTTTGAAGAAGTAAAACAATCAGCTAATTATATTATTTAATTACTAAACTAACCCCGCCTTTCTTGTTATTGTCATTTTTACTCATTATCATCTTACCATATTATTGAATTTTTACACAATAAAAATTATTAATATTATTAAATTTTCACTAATATATATTAATTTATATTTTTAATATTTATATTTATATTTTTACTTACTTAAATCTATTATATTTATTTGTTACAGCATTACCTTTATAATTAATTCAACTATCATCATTTTTATTATTATATTTATTTCATAATGAATTTTTATATATTTCTTTTCTGATTTCTATTTCTGAATTAATATTTTCATTAATATAATGTAATACATTTAATTTGTTTAAATTTGCCATTCTTAAATGTAATAGGTTATTTAAATTCTTATGATTATATATTTTTGCTCCATATCCTAATTGTTGTTTTACTAAATGAGATACATCACTTTCAATGCTACAACCGATATTTCATTCTAAATTTTGATGATGAATACCTTGCTTATTATTACTGAAATAATTACTGGCCTTTCTTAAATTTGTTTTAATATCTTCATTTAATTCATTTTTAGCAACATTACGAATTTTTTTGATTAATTCTTGATGATTTCCATCCTTATATAATTGAATTCAACTATTTAGTGTTACTTTGCGATTTTCAAAAATAATATTAAATGCTGATTGTTTTAATTTTTTAATAGCATGATAACCATCTAAAATATATCTAACATTACCAAAACTATTGGCAATTTCTCTAATTCAAGTAGCACCATCGCCACAAACAATTATTTTGTCATAATTAATATTCACATAATGTTTTTGTAATTCTCTAATTAATAAATCACGATAATCAATCGTATTTATTCGTTTACCAACTTTTAACATTAAAAAATGACCTCGTTTGTTTTCTAACGCTCTACGAGCATTTTTGTAATTTTTTTCTTTATGTCCGGTATGAAAAGTAGCTAAACGAATTCTTTGGTCTTGTTTAACTTTGTGATCTAATGTCGCTAAAAATGTCTCATCTAGTTGAATATATAAATCATTATTTTTAACATCAATTCTAGTTTTAGTTTCTTGTTCTGTTAGTTGAAAATATTCAGCAATATCGTATTTATTTAAAATATTTGAAATACTAGCTTTTGAAATATAACAATGATTTAGAGCATCTAAAACATCGCGATACCGTTTACCATCACCCAAAAGACTTAAAACTTTAAATTGGACATCAAAATAAATGCGTTGTTTGGGCAATAAACCAATTTCTTTATCTAATAAACATACATATTCAAATTTACCTGATTTTTGATTTCAATATTTATAGCGGCGTCGTTTAAAAGTAACTTCACCAAAAATTGTAATAATTGTTCTTAATGCAAAATGAACCACTTTATAACCTTGTTTTAAGCGATAATGATATTTATATAAGTATTCATCTAATTTTTCATATTCGTTAGCTAATTGTTCACATTTATTGGTGTACATATTTTTATGGGTTGTAAATAAACTGAATCAATGCTTATTTTCTAAGGTTTTTACATTATTATTAATTTCTAACATAAAAAAATCACCTTTCTTGGTAGAGTAATTTTAACAAAGTTAAAATTAGCCATGCTTATTTTTCTTCTTTAATAGACTTCTTGCATTACTTATTAAAATAATTACAAATTATTTTAATAAGTAATGCAAGAAGTCTATTAGAAAATAGATTATTGATGACTTTATCATATTGACGAGAATATCGTACTTATTTTCATCTTGGTAAAAGTTTTGATATTAGTGAAGCTAGTTGTTATCGAAATATCAAGTGAATTGAAGATATTTTAATCAAACATCCTGATTTTCAACAACTTGCTGGTAAAAAAGCATTAATAAATGATTATTTTAATGATAAAACAATTATTATTGATGCTACAGAAACACCCATTCAACGCCCAAAAAAAGACAAAAACAATCTTATTCAGGAAAAAAGAAAAAACACACTATTAAAACACAAGTAATTATTGAAAAAGAAAGCAAAATAATTATTGCAACAAATTTTTCTCTCGGTAAAAAGCATGATTTTTGTTTATTTAAAGAATCAAAAATCCCAATTTTAAAAAATACTAAATTAATAGTTGATAATGGTTATCAAGGAATACAAAAAATTCATAGTAATGTTCTAATACCTAAGAAAAAAACAAAGAAAAACCCTTTAAATAAAGAACAAAAACATAATAATAAATTAATTTCAAAAATGAGAATTATTATTGAAAATATTTTTGCTATTCTTAAAAAATTTAAAATTATTACTGAAAAATATCGTAATCGTAGAAAACGATTTAGTTTAAGATTTAATTTAATTGCTTCAATTTATAATTTGCAATTATAGATAACATAAAATATTTATTTAAAATTAAATTTAAATAATAAAATAATTTTTTGTTGTGTCAAAATTTACACATTTAATAAAATCCATAAGTATTAACCTAATAAAAGTTAGAAATTACTATATAGTATTTTTTATTTACAAATAATTTGTAATTATTTTAATAAGTAATGCAAGAAGTCTAATAAATTAAAAATATTTGAAAAATGAAAAGAAGAATTAAAACAAGCAAAAACCCCAGAAGAAAAAATTAAAATTGAAGAAAATATCAAAAATATTGACGAGTTAATCAAAGAACAAATCAATAAAGCAAAAGATTTAGATTTGTTAAATAAAAAATTAATCGAAGCAAGAACAACAAAAAATACACAACAATTTAATGAAACAAGTCAAAAAATAGAAGAATTAAAAAAAGAATTAAATGAAGCAATGGGGCCTATTCCTGCGATAAATAATAATAATGATAAAAAATATTTAGATAATAAAATTAAAAATTTACAAGGTGAAGGTTTAAAAAAAGATGAAGATGAAATTAAATCAATAAATGCAAAAGTATCAGAAAAATTAACACCAGAACAAAAACATAATTTAGGTTATACAGGAGCATATCAACCACAAGGTTTAAATGCTGTGAATCAAAATATTACTATTTCGCAAAAGACTTTAAAAGATGCCATTGAAAATTTAGCAGATTATACTTATGATTCAACAAGACTAGAAGAAGATATTCAAGAAACTAAAGATGCTTTAGTACAATTACTTTTTGTTACTAGTGAAGCCATGCGTTTTGGAACTTATACTAAATATTTTAATCATTATTACAAAGATAAAGACAACCTAACAAAAAGTAGTACTTCAAAACCACAAACTACACCACCTTCAACAGGTACAACAGATAATCAAGTTGAATTTAAAAATATTCCAACAAATGTTCAAGAAATACTTGATGGTAAAATTAATTCACTTAAGTGAAAAGAATATGAACCACAATTGATAGGCGGGTGGATAGCAGCTAGTAAAAATTTAGAACAAAAGAGAAAAGAAATTTTTAAAGAATTAAGGGTACTTTTAGAATATTTTGAAATACATGATGATTTTTTAAATAATTTAAAAGAAAAAATAAAGCTAAATCAAGAAAGTTTATTTTCAGCGACTGATGAAATTTTTAAAAAAATAGATGAAAAAGATATTCCAAAAGATATTAAAAATGAAATTAAAAACAAAATTAAAAATATTTGAATTGCAACTATTTTAAATGTTTTAAAAAACTCCGAAACAATGCCAATTGAAATTGGAGATCAAATGCTAAAATTTGTTTTAGATTGTATGAAGGGGTGAACACCAGTTCATGTTGCTATAAAAACTAATAATTTAGATATAGCAAAATTATTAATTTGAAGGCAAAATGAGTTAATAAATAAACCAACTAGCAGTGGCGACGCGCCTTTACATTTTGCTTGTAGTTTTATTGAAGATAATAAAGAAAATAGACGAAAATTTCTTGATTGAGCCAAACAACGAGGCAATAATATAGATGTTGATAATATAATAAATAATCAACCAGAAATAAATAATAATTATTTATTAGTAAAATTTCTTATTGAAAATGGTGCTAATATTAATGCAAGAAATAACGACAGGGATACACCGTTGCATTCTGCGGCAAGAAATGGTAATTTTGAAATTGTTGAATTATTGTTAAAGCATGGTGCTGATGTCAACGCAATAACTAAGGATGGGCGAACTCCTTTACATTATGCGACACAAGAAGGCCACATAGACATTGTTAAATTATTAATTGAACATAAAGCTGATGTTAATATTCCAGATAAAAATGGCTTTACTCCTTTACATATGGCAACAATAATAGGCCACACAAAAATAGTAAATCTTTTAAAAGAATTTAATAGATTAAATGAATTAAAAACAAAAGCGAAAACACCTAAAAAACAAAATGAATACAAAGATAAAATAAAAAAATTATTAAAAATTGAGTTGTCAGATGTTATTACAACACTTGATTTAGGAAATATTGAAATTAGTAGTGGACAAACACAACCAACGGAAAAACAAATTAAAGAAAAAGTAAAACAAATAAATCCACAACTAGATATTAGCCAAGTTAAAGTACAAGAAAACAACATTAAGGCTAATGAAGCAATTATCGAAGCAAATAATGAAAATTATTACCCTGGCGAAGTTACAGTGACATTTACACTTGCTAAAAAATCAAGTAATCTAAGTGCTGTACAAGACGCCCCCGGTAATAATGATGGTAGTGCTGGGCCAAAAAACGGCAATAGCGATGCAACTAATCAAGGTTCTGTCGGTGGTAATATTGGTTCTGATATTAGTTCAAATGTTTCTGTTGGTCAACAGTATGGAACTAGTGGCACACAAAACCAAAATATTAGCGGCACAAATCATAATAATCGGTACGATGTGCCGACGGATGGCAGTTGTTTATTTTGATCAGTAGCAACATCTTACTTATTACCAGTGAGAAATGATAATGAAGAATTTAGCAATCGATTTATCCAATTATTTGGCGAAGAAAATTTAAAATATTTATTACATATTCAAAAATTACTACAGCAATATAATTTAGAAAATAATATAGATTTAAACCAATTATGATATCGAGATCAAACAACAAATAATTTAGTAAGAGTTACCTTTCGCAATCGTGTTGTCGATTATATCAGAGACAATTTAGATAGACAAACAAATTTATTATTAGAAAATCAAAATCAAACATTTCGAGATTTTATTAATATTACTGAAACTAATGAGGTTGATATCGATAATTACTTAATAAGAATGCGACAAGCCACAACGTGGGGCGGGACACCAGAAATAGTAGCGATGAGTAATCTTATCAATAATAATATTAGAGTAGATAACGATAGCCCTTATCAACCCGTGCATCAAAATGCAAATAATAACATCCAAATATTTCATGTAAATGGCAACCATTATAATTTTGCTTTAACACCAGAAGAAGAACGAGCAAATCCCGCTATTGCTATTGATGACAATCAGGAAAATGTCCCCGTCGTTGATATAACCAAGAGACCAGATAATTTACCAACAACCACGCCAACACCAGAGGTAAAGCCAATTAAATTACCACCGGTTGATGATCATGGTCAATACCACGCCATTTTGGCTAACAATAACGAAGATGATGATGCTCATCAAGGCAATAATAATAGCAAACCAAAGAATACTACTTTACAAAAAGATGAATATCATTTTTTCGATAAAAAAACCGAAGATGATAGTTTAAAAAATGATGAAAATTTAGAAATTAACTTAATTAAAAACAATAATAAAATCAAGCAAAATGTACCTGTAGTAAATAAACCAATAAACAAAAATATTATCAATTCACAAATATCAACAACTACAAAGGCAATAAATCAATATAACTCTCTTTCAAAAGAAGAAAAATTAAAAAAATTAAATGAAATTAATCGTTATTATCAAACATTATCTGAAAATGATAAAAAAACTTTTAAAGAAAAATTAACAAATACTGGATTAGCAGCTTTAAGTGGGGGTGCATTAACAGCTTATGGAACAAAAATGACTGTTAGTGGTACCGCCGCTACTAGTGTCACAAATGCAGAAGCAATGGAAATGACTCCGCTCTTATCAACAAGCACAACAGAAAGCTTGGCCACTGTAGAAACAATTACTGCTGCCGCTCTGGCCCCGGAAACTCTAGGGCTATCTTTAGTAATTGGAGGATTAGCAATTGCAGGAACATGAATGTATTTTGCTTTTCATCATCATGCAACGTCTAATATTGAGTTGCCAACTTCAATTCATCATAATGTTTATGATAACATTGAAAAATGATATAAATTTCTAGCCCATGATAAATTAAAAATTAAAATTAACAAAAACACATGAAATGAAATCAAACAAAATAAAAATTCACAAGCAAACATTATAAAAATTATTAAAAATAAATTTGTTATAAATGACCATTCTGGTTGAGGCGGAAGTGTTACAAATGAAGATTTCAACACTTTTGTAAAAGTAATAGTACTTCATTTCGAACAAATAAATGGTTATTTTGAAATATTAGATAATGAAAATGATGGTTTTGTCATTATAACCAACACTGAAGGCGATTGACTAGGAATAGAATAAAATTTAACATTATTAATTAAAAGAGAAAAATATTTCTTATATTTGTTATGCTCAATAATCTGAGTTCAAATTTTAATTTTAATATATTTGTTAATTATCTAATTTAAATTAAGATTAAAAATATTTTTACTAAAGCAGTATTTAAACTTAAATACTGCTTTTTTATTTTGTCAAAATAGAAAAAATGAAAAAGTTGTTTAAGAGCAATATCGTCATATAAAGCTACATTTTGGGGTAGCGCTTTTAACAGTTTAATTATTTTAATTATTTTTAAATTCAGTTTTAAATTCTAATATTTTTCATTTGGCATATCTTTCATTTTTATCTCATTCTTGTACTTTCATTTTTATGTTTTTTAATTTTTTATTTTGATATGATAAAAAATCTTTATTTTCTCAATATCTTGGTTCACTGTTTTTTTCTCAATTTAAATCATATTCTAATGATTTTAATATTGGTAGTGTAATCTTGTCATTTTTATCAACATAAAATTCTCAATCATTAAGTTTCATTCGCGGAGGCAAGTTTTTGGGCATAAATTCATTTTCTACATTAACTTTTATTTCTCATTTTTGATTTCACTTGCTGTTGTCATTTTTTGATGATTTAAGTGTTAATTTTGATTTTTTTAAGTTTAATTCGTATGATTCATTCTTAATTTGTAATATTGGTTTATTTTCTTTTTTAGAACACCCAACTATTGGCACTGTTGTCAGCCCCAAAAGAGCTATTATATTTAAAATTTTCATAAATTTAACTCCTTCATTTTGTTTTTTCAATATATATATATATATATATATATATAATTATACAAAAATTCTTAATATCATTAGAAAAATGGCAAAACCGATTAAAAATTGAAAGGTATAGTAAAAAGCTGGTACCGTTTTAAAAACTGGAAAAATGGCGGTTGAAAAGTTAACTGTTGCTTTCGCAATAATTGCTAATGGCCGTAAAATCGTAATGACTTGTGAGGCAGTAAGAATTCAGTTAATCATTTTGATACTAGCATTTTGAATGGCACAACCAATATCATTAAATGTGGGTATTCATCGCCCTGAATATTTGCAATTTGCTGGCGGAATTAAGTCATCTCATTCTGAGTTAGTGGAACCATCAGGAATAAAGGCTGTGGAATTTAAGACATTAAAGTCATAAATTTTAAAATTGTAATTAGAGATATTACCTTTGTGATAAAGCGGAAAGGTTAAGGTAAAAATATTAATACCATAACGAATATCAATATCGGTATTGAGATAATTAATACTGTTAGCAGTCTTGATGGTTGGCAAGGTAATCAGTTTATTGTCGTAAGATTTAAGGACATTAAAATCAATTTGATAAATGCCATTGGTGTTGTTAATAACATTGTAATTCTCTTGGTGCATTTTTTTGTCAAAAGTAAAGAAATAACTTCTTAGTAATAATTCTGAGTTTCCTATAATATTTACTAAGTATTTTTTGGGATAAAAGGTAATTAATGAACGATAAAAGAAACCGATTTGAATAAAGTAATCCTTCTTATAGTTTTCTACACCCTTAAAATCAATTTCAGTATGAGTTTTTTCGTCCATATCAAAAGTCGCATAAAATAAACTAGCAAAGAAATTGCCAAGAATTTCATAGATTTCATCAAAAACATTTTTGTAATCGCTATTGTTAATACTAGGAATGTTGTTTTTAAAATATAGGTAAATATCATTTTTTAAATCGGGGTCATAGCGTAGAAAACTAAATCTAACATTGAGGTAATTTAAGGTACCAAAAAGATATTTAATTAGGTAATAATCGTTAGCGTTTGCAGTATCATATTTTCAGATTTCATTTTCACCGTGTAGCAATTGTAAATACTTATTTCCAGCAATTAGAGTTTTGTTAAATGCCTTAATTTTCAAAACATTCTCATTTACTACATTTTTATCACTAGAAGTTTTATGATAAAAATAGCTCTCGTCTTTAAAGCCGTGATTTTTAATCGTAAATTCTTTGTAATAACCTTTTTCTAGGGTATCAATGAAATTAAATACGGGTGTTCAATAGAGATACGAGTAATTAAATTTATCAAAATCACCACGGTGAATCATTAAGTAATCAAGATTATCAACAACATCGTTATAGTTATGGTTGCCATCAAATTTGGTGGTTTTTTCTGGTAAATCAATATCGGTCGAGGGTTTAATTTCTGATTGTGCGTCAAATTCTAATATTTTTCATTTGGCATATCTTTCATTTTTATCTCATTCTTGTACTTTCATTTTTATGTTTTTTAATTTTTTATTTTGATATGATAAAAAATCTTTATTTTCTCAATATCTTGGTTCACTGTTTTTTTCTCAATTTAAATCATATTCTAATGATTTTAATATTGGCAGTGTAATCTTGTCATTTTTGTCAACATAAAATTCTCAATCATTAAGTTTCATTCGTGGAGGCAAGTTTTTGGGCATAAATTCATTTTCTACATTAACTTTTATTTCTCATTTTTGATTTCACTTGCTGTTGTCATCTTTTGATGATTTAAGTGTTAATTTTGATTTTTTTAAGTTTAATTCGTATGATTCATTATTTTGCCTTTTACTTCTAATTAGTGATTGTGCTGTTGATTTGTCATTATTAATGTTTTGTGGAATGGTAAAAATGTTATTGAAACTAATAATTAACACGGTAAATATTTTCATAAACATTTTTATCACTCCTTTTTAAAATATTTTATTTTTCGTTGTTCTTTTAGTTTTGATTTCATTTTTCAAGGCTCTTTTTGCTTTAATTTTTTGAATAATAAAGCGGATTAATTTTTCAAATTTAATTGCAAAATATATTGCTCCGTCTCATCAAAAAACAAATATTCCTGCCAGCATAATACCACTATTGAACTTTCCAAAGAATTTAACCATCTCTTCATTCATAAAATTATTAAATTCGTCGCTTGTTCCGGTTATTCATTTAGTATCGATTACTGTTAATGCACAAATTAATAAGCTTATAAAGATAAAAATGATACTTAATACTATTTTTAACCACTGCTTTTTAAAAGAATTTTTAATTCTTAATTTTAATGGCATTTTTTCTTTCATTTTTTAACTCCTTTAATTTTCTACAAACAATTTGCTTAGGCAAAACATTATGACAAATATAAGCAGTTTCACTTGGTGGATTTTTGCAAACTATACCATTATAAGCAATAAATTTTATTCTTTTATCAAAAACTAATAACTCACACTGATCTATTTTTTCTCTAATTGGTTTTAATGCAATACTTACTAATGGTATTAACATCGCAAACGGTTTACCCAAATTAAATAAATGTTCTATTACTTGCTTTCTTTTACTAAACGGAGGGTTAGAAATAATATAATCATATCTATCCACATCACTTTTAATGTAATTAAAGAAATCAATTCCATCGTCAATATGACTATTCCAAACTTTATGCCCATTTCTTTCTAAAACACATACAAATTTACTATCAATTTTATCAAAAGGGCATAAAATAGTACTATTAGGTTTTAAAAATTCTAAAATTGGTTTAACAGCATATTCCTGTGTATATCATTCATCATTAACATTAATTTTATTTAATAAATTAGAATTTAACATAATTAACTATTAATTCCTTTCTTTGTCTTTCTAATTTGCCATTCTCTATTTTTTTAATTCTTGTTTTTTAGTTCATTTCTCCATTTTTTACCTACCTTTAATCACAATAAATAAGGCAATAAGTACACAGGTAACGCCAAGAACGGTGAAGATTGGATGTTGCGAAAATGTTCGTGCCATTGGTTTAAACAGTTCTAAAATTGTTAAATTGCTAGTAATAAATTTTTGAAAATTGGTAAGGCCTTCGCTAATATAGTTTGTTAAAGTTTCAAAATGACTACCAGCCAACAATCCAAGAACAGTTATTAAGATAAAAATAATAATTAGTTTAAACATTTTTAGTTACCTTGTTTTGTTTTTATTGGTTTTATTTGTTTTTTAGCTTTTCCTCATGCACTTAAACGACCCTTATTTTTAACAGCATATTGGCGTTGTTTTTCTAAATTAATTTGTTGACTGCCAAATCCAAGAATGATTGCCATAAGAAACTCTACAGCCAGTGTTAAGAATAAAGGAAATATTAGTTGAATATTTGTTCCCGGTACTTCAAGACTTCAAATTAAGTCAAAAACCTTATAAAGCATTTGGGCGAGAAAGTCGGCCATTTTTGCAAGATTTTCCATTTTTTATTGTTCCTTTTCTTTCATTTTTCTTAAAAATTTGCTAAATTTATCCATTTTTAAGTATTCTAAGTCTTCTAAATCAATTGCGGTGTCAGTGTAGTATTTGTCTTCATAGTCAGGATTTATTTTTGAATTTAAGTAATCTCTTAAAAATGCTAGGTAAAAAGAATTGTAAGTGTTTAATATTGGTAAAGGAATTTTTAGTTTAAAAAAATAAATATCAAGTTCAGGAATATCGCGATATTTAATACGACGACCCTTTTTACTATTTTTAGCATCAATTAAGGTGTTTCGCCAGCGTTCATATTCTTCAATACTAGTAAAGGTACCATAAATGACTTTTAAGTAGGGGCGAAAAATATTAACGGGTTTTTTACGAATGCCCACAATTACATTATTGGCAATATCACGAACTTTAACTCAAATATGTTTATCTCTTTGACCACTAGCGAGAACAATATGACCGAAATGGCGTGCTAAGGCAAAATATTCTTGGATACCGGTTTCTTCGTTTTTGGTATTATTTTTTTCTCAATCAGTTCCTTCTAAAAATAAATTGGTTTCATCTCATAACAGTAAGGTTTTGTCTGGCAATACCGGATAATCAAAGTCTAATAATCCCATATGTCCTAAACTTAATTTTTGGGTTTCTAGTAATGGAAATGTTGAGGCGATGTGATATTTTTTCTTTTTTAGTAATTTTGATGCGTACACTAGAAAAGCGGTTTTTCCAGTTCCTAATGAACCAATAACAATATTTAATGGTGAATTTTTTAAGAAATTAATAACTTTGTTAATTTGTGTTAAATTACTGATTTTAAAAATAAAAATTAAAATACAACCCGCTAAAAATAAATAGCTCACAATGTTTTTAAAATAACCGTTGTAAATATATCAAATTGCTCCTCAATGTCATAAAATTAAAAATGAGGTGCGATTTAATTCAATAAAATGGTTATTTTTTTCTATTATTCATTTGCAAAATTTCATCTTGCACCTCACTTTATTTTTTTATTAGCATACCGCTCCAAGTAATTTTTCAAACATTTTAAAGCAAATAAAGAATATTGCCAAAATAAATGGAAAAATGAAGATTCAGTAGTCAGCAAAGAAGTTACCAACTTGTGGCATATTAACAGCAATAATTTCTCACATTTTAGTAAATGCCGTTATAATTGCATTTCATAATTTAGTCATCGCGTCGCTAGCTGTTATTTTTTCTACTGTTGCTGGTGCATCGGCCAAGAAAGTTCCAATCATATAATCACCCCCTTTCTTTTTAAAACATTCATCATTTATATTCAAAGTTTTTCTTAAATTTGTTAAAACCACGATTAACCTTAACACGATTATATTTTTTTCTAATTAATTTTGAATTTCTTTGGGAATGCATCACAATATAACTTCTTGACATTATTTTTTTCTCTATCTAAATACTGATATGGTTTTCCAAAGTAGCATTAGAATAAATCACACTATAATCGCTGTTAATAATCAAAAAGCAATGTTTGCTATTAAAAGCCAAAGTGTTTTTTGGGTTAAATCAATTTCTTTACCACCACTAATATGAGCCGGAATAGTTGTAATTTGAATAAATAAATCTCAGAAAGTTTGTTTAATTTGTTCTCAATTAAATTCTTTTAAATTTACTGTCATTTTTTATCTCCCAAAAATCATTTTTATTGGTAAATACATAATTGAAATTAACGCGAAAAGAAAAGTAATGATAATAATTAATCCGGCAATAAACGCAACTTGTGCAGGCATTTTTTCTATCGGAACAAACAGTTTTAAGAATTCCATAATAATTTCTCAAAACATTATTTTTTATTCTCATTATTTTCTTTTGAATTAGGAGCTTTAACTCATTCTTCAAAGCGAGCAATAAATACTTTTTCGTCTTTTGTAAAATTACCAGTATTATTTTTAATGGCATTTTTATATTTAATTCGCATTTTTATTTTGGCATAAATTTTATAAGCAAAATATGCCAATAACATTATGCAAATAATAGTAAATATTATTCCAATCGCAATATTCATTTTTAAGCTCCTTTAAAATAGTTATAATTTGTATCTTTTTTGTTGTTTTCTTTTTCGGCAATAAAGAAACTTAATAATTCTTGTCCTTTAATTCACTTGGTTTCTTGCTCTTGTTGATTAACTGAAATTACTTGATATTTACTATCTTTTATTATTCCGATGCAAATAGAATTTTCATATTTTCCTTTATAAACAAATCGCTTTGGAAACCAAATGCCGATTTGTTCATTAAATCACGGAATTTTTGGTGCTTTAATAAACATTGCGTTTTGTGTTTCTTTTAAAAGATATTTTTTAGTATTTAAGAAAATGTTTTCAATGTTTTTCATAATAAATTACCTTTCTTATGAATAAACTAAGTTATATTAACTAAGTTAGTTAACTTAGTTTTTTAAACACTTATATATCGCAGATTTAAGTGTTTAACAAGCTTTGTTAGTAAATTTTGTTTTTTTAATTAGATAAAGATTTTAATAATTTTAAACTTAGTATATCCCTATATAGAAATTTCTACACTTTAATATCCGCATCCTACCCTTGGAACTAATTTAATAGCGTGTATATTTTTAGGAAATCCACCCATTCATTTTTTTATTGCAAAACGAAACAAATTGCTATAGCTAATAGGATGTTATCTATTAACTGGTAAACTTCTTTTGGTTATGGCGACCACCCACAATTTATCGTGCTTTAATACATACCAACATTATTAACTCACTTGTATTTAATTTTCAAAGAACAAATTTTTAACACCTTATAAAATAAAAAGACAATCATTGCTGACTGTCTTAATACTTATTCAAATATTTTCCTACCTAACAAAACTTTATGCGTCCAGATATAAATTATAATTATTTTAAAGGAGTTTAAAAATGAATATTGCGATTGGATTAATATTTATTATTATCAGCATCATGCTATTGGCATATTTTGCTTATAAAATTTATGCCAAAATAAAAATTAGAATTAAATATAAAAATGCCATTAAAAATAATACTGGTAATTTCACGAAAGACGAAAAAGTATTTATTGCCCGCTTTGAGGAATGAGTTAAAGCTCCTAATTCAAAAGAAAATAACGCGGATAAAAAATAATGTTTTGAAAAATTATCATGGAATTCTTAGAACTGTTTATTCCGATAGAAAAAATGCCTGCACAAGTTGCGTTTATTGCCGGATTAATTATTATCATCACTTTTCTTTTCGCATTAATTTCAATTATATATTTACCAATAAAAATGATTTTTGGGAGATAAAAAATGACGGTAAATTTAAAAGAATTTAATTGAGAACAAATCAAACAAACTTTCTGAGATTTATTTATTCAAATTACAACTATTCCGGCTCATATTAGTGGTGGTAAAGAAATTGATTTAACTCAAGAAACACTTTGACTTTTAATAGCAAACATTGCTTTTTGATTCTTAACAGCGATTATGGTGTGATTTATTCTAATGCTACTTTGGAAAACCATATCAGTATTTAGATAGGGAAAAAATTAATGTCAAGAAGTTACATTGTGATGCATTCCCAAAGAAATTCAAAATTAATTAGGAAAAAATATAATCGCGTTAAGGTTAATCGTGGTTTTAACAAATTTAAGAAAAACTTTGAATATAAATGATGAATGTTTTAAAAAGAAAGGGGGTGATTATATGTTTGGAACTTTCTTAACAGAAGCACCAGCAGTAACAAAGATAACAGCTAGTGACGCGATGACTAAATTATGAAATGCAATTATAACGGCTTTTACTAAAATGTGAGAGATTATTGCTGTTAATATGCCACAAGTCGGTAACTTCTTTGCTGACTACTGAATCTTCATTTTTCCATTTATTTTGGCAATATTCTTTATTTGCTTTAAAATGTTTGAAAAATTACTTGGAGCGGTACGCTAACAAAAAAATAAAGTGAGGTGCAAGATGAAATTTTGCAAATGAATAATAGAAAAAAATAACCATTTTATTGAATTAAATCGCACCTCATTTTTAATTTTATGACATTGAGGAGCAATTTGATATATTTACAACGGTTATTTTAAAAACATTGTAAGCTATTTATTTTTAGCAGGTTGTATTTTAATAGATTTCTTGCATTACTTATTTATTAAACAAAATTCCTATAAAATATATTTAAAATAGAAATTATAAGGAATTTAAGATTATGAAATTTGATAAATTTAATTTTATTAATGATAAAGAATTATTACGATTAACTGGAATAAAGCAAAGTACTTTTAATAAAATGTTAAATATTTTAAAAGAAGCTGAGTTAAAAAAGTTTAAAAGAGGTGGTAAAAATAATAAATTATCATTAGAAAATAGATTATTGATGACTTTATCATATTGACGAGAATATCGTACTTATTTTCATCTTGGTAAAAGTTTTGATATTAGTGAAGCTAGTTGTTATCGAAATATCAAGTGAATTGAAGATATTTTAATCAAACATCCTGATTTTCAACAACTTGCTGGTAAAAAAGCATTAATAAATGATTATTTTAATGATAAAACAATTATTATTGATGCTACAGAAACACCCATTCAACGCCCAAAAAAAGACAAAAACAATCTTATTCAGGAAAAAAGAAAAAACACACTATTAAAACACAAGTAATTATTGAAAAAGAAAGCAAAATAATTATTGCAACAAATTTTTCTCTCGGTAAAAAGCATGATTTTTGTTTATTTAAAGAATCAAAAATCCCAATTTTAAAAAATACTAAATTAATAGTTGATAATGGTTATCAAGGAATACAAAAAATTCATAGTAATGTTCTAATACCTAAGAAAAAAACAAAGAAAAACCCTTTAAATAAAGAACAAAAACATAATAATAAATTAATTTCAAAAATGAGAATTATTATTGAAAATATTTTTGCTATTCTTAAAAAATTTAAAATTATTACTGAAAAATATCGTAATCGTAGAAAACGATTTAGTTTAAGATTTAATTTAATTGCTTCAATTTATAATTTGCAATTATAGATAACATAAAATATTTATTTAAAATTAAATTTAAATAATAAAATAATTTTTTGTTGTGTCAAAATTTACACATTTAATAAAATCCATAAGTATTAACCTAATAAAAGTTAGAAATTACTATATAGTATTTTTTATTTACAAATAATTTGTAATTATTTTAATAAGTAATGCAAGAAGTCTAATAATTCTCATTTTTGAAATTAATTTATTATTATGTTTTTGTTCTTTATTTAAAGGGTTTTTCTTTGTTTTTTTCTTAGGTATTAGAACATTACTATGAATTTTTTGTATTCCTTGATAACCATTATCAACTATTAATTTAGTATTTTTTAAAATTGGGATTTTTGATTCTTTAAATAAACAAAAATCATGCTTTTTACCGAGAGAAAAATTTGTTGCAATAATTATTTTGCTTTCTTTTTCAATAATTACTTGTGTTTTAATAGTGTGTTTTTTCTTTTTTCCTGAATAAGATTGTTTTTGTCTTTTTTTGGGCGTTGAATGGGTGTTTCTGTAGCATCAATAATAATTGTTTTATCATTAAAATAATCATTTATTAATGCTTTTTTACCAGCAAGTTGTTGAAAATCAGGATGTTTGATTAAAATATCTTCAATTCACTTGATATTTCGATAACAACTAGCTTCACTAATATCAAAACTTTTACCAAGATGAAAATAAGTACGATATTCTCGTCAATATGATAAAGTCATCAATAATCTATTTTCTAATGATAATTTATTATTTTTACCACCTCTTTTAAACTTTTTTAACTCAGCTTCTTTTAAAATATTTAACATTTTATTAAAAGTACTTTGCTTTATTCCAGTTAATCGTAATAATTCTTTATCATTAATAAAATTAAATTTATCAAATTTCATAATCTTAAATTCCTTATAATTTCTATTTTAAATATATTTTATAGGAATTTTGTTTAATAAATAAGTAATGCAAGAAGTCTAATGTTTCTTTTTAAAATCGGTAATTTAACACAAATTAACAAAGTTATTAATTTCGCTGAATTATACTTGTAAGTGCAAGTAAATAAAATTGCAAAAAATCTCATATAAAAATTTCATGATGCTAAGTTTATTTTAGAAAAAACAAAGCAAGGAGTTTTTATATGGGTTACAAACATCTTGGCATATATGAAAGAATTTATATTGAGAATCAATTGAAGTTTAAAGTAAAAATTAGTGAAATAGCTAAAAATCTTAATCGAAGTATTAGTACTATTATTCGAGAAGTCAATAGAAATAAAGATAGTAATCATTATTTTTCATTAATTGCACAAAATAAAGCAGAAAACAGAAAACAATCACATGTTTATTTTCATAAGTTTAAAAATAGAGAATTAGTAAAATATGTACAACAAAAATTACTATTAGGTTGATCGCCTGAACAAATTTATGGCAGAATTAAAAATTTTCATAAAGAATGAATTATTAGTTTTAAAACAATTTACAATTGAATTTATTCTGGATTACTTGAAAAAGTTACTAATAAAAATTTAAGAAGAAAAGGTAAGAAACGAAAATCTCAAGAAAATCGCGGTAAATTTAATGGTAAATCAATTAAAGAACGAAATATTAATGTTAATAATCGTATAACTGTTGGTCATTGAGAAGGTGATACTGTAGTATCATCACGAGGTAAAAGTAAATCATGTTTAATAACTTTAGTTGAAAGAACATCAAGATTTACTTTAGCAATGTTAGTTGAAAATAGAACTACTAAAGTTGTTAACGAAAACATTAGCCATTATTTATCAATTCTTCCAAATAATCTTGTTAAGACTATAACATTTGATAGGGGTAAAGAATTTTCTAATTGACAACAACTTGAAAAAAATTTAAATGTGAAAATTTATTTTGCTAATGCGTATTCGCCTTGACAAAGAGGTACTAATGAAAATACTAATGGTTTAATTAGAGAAAAATTTCCTAAAAAATTTAATTTTTCAAATACTACTAAAAATGCAGTTCATAAATTTATATTGTCTTTAAACCAAAGACCAAGAAAAATACTAAATTATCTTTCACCAATCGAATATTTGGTTAGAAAAATAATTTAGTTGCACTTAACTTTACAATTTGGCATTTCTTAAAAAATTCACCATTAAATATTGTTATTGGTTCATTAGGAACTGGAAAAACTGCTTTTCTAGTATATGCATCAAAATTACTAAAAAAGAAAAAATATCATATCGCATCAACCTTCCCATTACTAGAAACCCAAAAATTAAGTTTAGGTCATATGGGATTATTAGATTTTGATTATCCGGTATTGCCAGACAAAACCTTACTTTTATGAGATGAAACCAACTTATTTTTAGAAGGTACTGATTGAGAAAAAAATAATACCAAAAACGAGGAAACCGGTATCCAAGAATATTTCGCTCTGGCACGGCATTTTGGTCATATTGTGCTTGCTAGCGGCCAAAGAGATAAACATATTTGAGTTAAAGTTCGTGATATTGCCAATAATGTGATTGTGGGAATTCATAAAAAACCCGTTAATATTTTTCGCCCCTACTTAAAAGTCATCTATGGCACCTTTACGAGCATTGAAGAATATGAACGCTGACGAAACACCTTAATTGATGCTAAAAATAGCAAAAAGGGTCGTCGCATTAAATATCGTGATATTCCTGAACTTGATATTTATTTTTTTAAACTAAAAATTCCTCTACCAATATTAAACACTTACAATTCTTTTTACCTGGCGTTTTTAAGAGATTACTTAAATTCAAAAGTAAATTCTGACTATGAAGACAAATACTATACTGACACAGCAATTGATTTAGAAGACTTAGAATACTTAAAAATGGATAAATTCAGCAAATTTTTAAGAAAAATGAAAGAAAAGGAACAATAAAAAATGGAAAATCTTGCAAAAATGGCGGACTTTCTCGCTCAAATGCTTTATAAGGTCTTTGACTTAATTTGAAGTTTAGAAGTACCGGGGACAAATATTCAACTAATATTTCCTTTATTCTTAACGCTTGCTGTAGAATTTCTTATGGCAATTATTCTTGGATTTGGTAGTCAACAAGTTAATTTAGAAAAACAACGCCAATATGCTGTTAAAAATAAGGGGCGTTTAAGTGCGTGAGGAAAAGCTAAAAAACAAATAAAACCAATAAAAACAAAACAAGGTAAGTAACAATGTTTAAACTAATTATTATTTTTATCTTAATAACTGTTCTTGGATTATTAGCTGGTAGTCATTTTGAAACTTTAACGAACTATATTATTGAAGGGCTTGCCAATTTCCAAAAGTTTATTACTAGCAATTTAACAATTTTAGAACTATTTAAACCAATGGCACGAACGTTTTCGCAACACCCAATTTTTACCATTCTTGGTGTAACTTGTGTACTGATTGCTTTATTTATTGTGATTAAAGGACGATAAAAAATATGAAAGAAGAATTAAAATGAAAAAACTTTTAGGAAAATTATTTAAAAAAGATAATTCAAAAGAAAAAATGCCATTAAAATTAAGAATTAAAAATTCTTTTAAAAAACAGTGATTAAAAATAGTATTAAGTATCATTTTCATCTTTATAAGCTTATTAATTTGTGCATTAACAGTAATCGATACTAAATGAATAACCGGAACAAGTGACGAATTTAATGATTTTATGAGTAAAGAAATGATTAATTTCTTTGGCAAGTTCAATAGTGGTATTATGCTCGCGGGAATATTTGTTTTCTGATGAGGCGGAGCAATATATTTTGCAATTAAATTTGAAAAATTAATCCGCGTTATTATTCAGAAAATTAAAGCAAAAAGAGCCTTGAAAAATGAAATCAAACAAGCTCATTAATTCTTTAAAAAAATATTGATGGAGAATTTTGCCTTACATTTTTATGATTATTATCTTTTTCATTCCATTTTTAAAATTGGAAATTAATGATTTGAAATTATTATATGAAAAATTTGAAGCATTAATTTCACTTATGATACTAGGATATTTAGATATATGCATTACAATAGCGGTAGTTATAAACTGTAGCATTGAGTGACTTATTAAAAAAATCAAAACTAAAAGAACAACGAAAAATAAAATATTTTAAAAAGGAGTGGTAAAAATGTTTATGAAAATATTTACCGTGTTAATTATTGGTTTCAATAACATTTTTACCATTCCCCAAAACATTAACAATGACAAAACAACAGTACAATCACTAATTAGAAATAAAAGAGAAAGCAAAGAAACTTATGAATTAAACTTAAAAAAAGGATTTGTTTACTTAGTAAAAAATAGATGAAAAAAACCTACTACTGATATAAAATGAGATTTATATATACATACACAACAATGACCAATAAATATGCCAAACTGAATAAAAATTGATAAAATATCTCCAATTAACGAAAAGACAATACATAGCATAATAGATAATTACCATGCAAAAAACGAAAATATTATTGATGAACTTACAAAACTCAACTTTAATATCAAGTATGAAGAAATTGAAAACGGTAATATTCAAAAAAAGGAAATCTTTAATCTAAAAGTAACAATATTAAGAAATCCTACTTGAACACAACTAATAACAAAAATTGAAGGTCAAATAAGACCATCAACTGATATTGATTTACCAGAAAAAACCACTAAATTTGATGGCAACCATAACTATAACGATGTTGTTGATAATCTTGATTACTTAATGATTCATCGTGGTGATTTTGATAAATTTAATTACTCTTATCTCTATTGAACGCCAATATTTAATTTCATTAACACCTTAGAAAAAGGTTATTACAAAGAATTTATCATTAAAAACCATGGTTTTAAAGATGAAAGCTATTTTCATCATAAGACTTCTAGTAGTGAGAATGAAATTAATAAGAATGTTTTAAAAATTAAAGCTTTTAATAAAACCTTAATCGCAGGTAATAACTATTTACAATTATTACATGGTGAAAGTGAAATATGAAAATATGATACGGCAAATACTAACGATTATTACCTAATTAAGTACCTTTTTGGTACCTTAAATTATCTTAATGTTAAATTTAGTTTTTTGAGATACGACCCTGAATTAAAAAATGACATTTACCTTTATTTTAAAAACAACATACCTAGTATTAACAACAGCGATTACAAAAATGTTTTTGACGAAATCTACGAAATTCTTGGCAATTTCTTTGCAAGTTTATTTTATGCTACTTTTGATATGGATGAAAACACTCATACAGAAATTGATTTTAAAGGTGTAGAAAATTATAAGAAGGATTATTTTATTCAAATCGGTTTCTTTTACCGTTCATTAATTACCTTTTATCCCAAAAAATACTTAGTAAATATTATAGGAAACTCAGAATTATTACTAAGAAGTTATTTCTTTACTTTTGATAAAAAATCGCACCAAGAGAATTATAATGCCATTAAAAACAACAATAGCATTTATCAAATTGATTTTAATGTTCTTAAATCTTATGACAATAAACTAATTAAATTGTCAGCCAGTAACACTGCTAATAATATTAATTATCTTAACACCGACATTGATATTCGCTATGGTATTAATATTTTTACCTTGACTTTTCCGCTTTATCATAAAGGCAATATCTCTAACTACAATTTTAAAATTTATGACTTTAATGTCTTAAATTCCACGGCGTTTATACCTGATGGCTCAACCAACTCAGAATGAGATGATTTAATTCCGCCAGCAAATTGCAAATATTCTGGACGATGAATACCAACTTTTAATGACATTGGCTGTGCCATTCAAAATGCTGGCATCAAAATGATAAACTGAATGCTCGCTGCTTCACAAATCATTACGATTTTACGACCATTAGCAATCATTGCAAAAGCAACAGTTAACTTTTCAACTGCCATTTTTCCAATTTTTAAAATGGTGCCCGCCTTTTACTATACCTTTCAGTTTTTAATCGGTTTTGCCATTTTTCTAATGATTTTAAGGATTTTCGTATAATATATATATATATATATATATTGAAAAAACAAAATAAAGGAGTTAATTTTATGAAATTTTTAAATATAACCGCTGTTTTAGGAGTAATAACATTACCAATAGTTGGTTGTTCTAAAAAAACAAATGAACCAATATTACAAATTGAGAATGAATCATACGAATTAAACTTAAAAAAAGGATTTGTTTACTTAGTAAAAAATAGATGAAAAAAACCTACTACTGATATAAAATGAGATTTATATATACATACACAACAATGACCAATAAATATGCCAAACTGAATAAAAATTGATACAATATCTCCAATTAAGGAAGAGACAATACATAGCATAATAGATAATTACCATGCAAAAAATGAAAATATCCTTGATGAACTTACAAAACTCAACTTTAATATCAAGTATGAAGAAATTGAAAACGGTAATATTCAAAAAAAGGAAATCGTTAATCTAAAAGTAACAATATTAAAAAATCCTACTTGGGCCCAACTAATAACAAAAATTGAAGGTTAAACCTTTAATAACTAAATTTAAAAACTGTTAAAATACTACCTTTCTAAGGTGATATTCTATGGTGACAAATACCCGCGCCCTTAAACAACCAAACAATTTTTTCTTTTTTTTATTTTGTCAAAATAGAAAAGCAGTATTTAAATTTAAATACTGCTTTAATAAAAATATTTTTAATCTTAATTTAAATTAGATAATTAACAAATATATTAAAATTAAAAATCAGGTTATTTCTACATAACACATATAAGAAATATTTTTCTCTTTTAATTAAAAATGTTAAATTTTATTCTATTCCTAGTCAATCGCCTTCAGTGTTGGTCATAATGACAAAACCATCATTTTCATTATCTAATATTTCAAAATAACCATTTATTTGTTCAAAATGAAGTAGTATTACTTTTACAAAAGTGTTGAAATCTTCATTTGTGACACTTCCGCCTCAGCCAGAATGGTCATTTATAATAAATTTATTTTTAATAATTTTAGTAATGGTTGCTTGTGAATTTTTATTTTGTTTGATTTCATTTCATGTGGTTTTGTTAATTTTTAATTGATCATGGGCGAGAAATTTATATCATTTTTCAATGTTATCATAAACATTATGATGAATTGAAGTTGGCAACGCCATATCAGGTGTTGCATGATGATGAAAAGCAAAATACATTCATGTTTCGACAATTGCAATGCCACCAATCACCAAGGATAAGCCTAAAGTTTCCGGAGCCAGAGTGGCGGCCGCACCGGCTTCCCCGGCTATAACCCCGCCTTCAACTGCTGCTGTTTCAGCAACAGTAATTGTTCCTGCAATTTCTAACCCTTCTGCTGAACTTTCTGCTAAAAGAGGAGTCATTTCCATTGCTTCTGCACTGCCCGCAACATTAGCACCAGCAGTAGAACCAGAAACAGTCATTTTTGTTCCATAAGCTATTAAAGCACCCCCACTTAAAGCTGCTAATCCAGTATTTGTTAATTTTTCTTTAAAAGCTTTTTTATCGTTTTCCGATAATGTTTGATAGTAACGATTAATTTCATTTAATTTTTTTAATTTTTCTTCTTTTGAAAGAGCGTTGTATTGATTTATTGCCTTAGCAGTTGTTGTTTGTAAATTTTCCATATTTGTATTGATGGGTTGATTTCCTGCCGGGGCATTTTGTTTTATTTCGTCTTTATTGTTTTTAATTAAGTTAATTTCTAAATTTTCATCATTTTTTAAACTATCATCTTCTGTTTTTTTATCTACAAAATGATATTCATCTTTTTGTAATGGGGTTGCTGTTGGTTCTGGTGCCTTGGCAATATTATTACCTTGATTAGCATCATCATCTTCATTATTTTTAGCCAAAATGGCGTGGTGTTGACCATGGTCATCAACTGCTAATTTAATTGCGTTCGCCTCTGGTTTTGGCGTGGTTGGTAGTAAATTATCTGGCCTCTTGGTTATATCAACGATCAGGACATTTCCCTGATTGTCATTAATAGCAATAGGCTGATTTGTTCGATCTTCTTCTTCTGGTAAAGCAAAATTATAATGATTGTGAATACCCGAACCTTTTTCAAGCTCAACATAAGATATCGCGATGTTATTATTATTTGCATTTTGATGCACGGGTTGATATGGGCTATCAGTACCAACACCAATATTAGCATTTAAAAGATTACTCATGGCCAATATTTCTGGTGTCCCCCTCATGTTGAGGGTTGTCGCATTATTGCCAAGTAATTAGAAGCAATTTCATTATTTTCTTGAATAAGATTTCGAAATATTAATTCACCATTGCGAGTTATAATGGTATTTAAATTTCTTTCAATATAATCGACAACGCGATTACGAAAGACAATTCTTACCAATCTTTGGGCGGTGGCATCTTGATATCATGCTTGCGTATTCGTATTATTTTCTACATCAAATTGTTGGAATAAAGTTTGTATATATGATAAATAACTTAATTGTAATTCACCAAATAATTGAATGAATCGATTGCTAAATTCTTCATCATTATTTCTCGCTGGAAATAAATAAGCTGTCGCTATGGATCAAAATAAACAACTATTATCGGCTGGCACATCATACAGATTATTGTGATTTGTTACTTCTCTAGTGGTTTGGTTTTGTGTGCCACTATTTTGTTGTGAACTTCCAGCACCATTTACATTTGTATTACTGTTAGCCCCTTGATTAGTTGCATCGCTATTGCCATTTGACCCAGGACTACCATCATTATTACCAGAAGCATTTTGGCTTGGACCTGAACTGTCTCCTAATTTACCAACGGTAAATGTCACTGTAACTTCGCCAGGATAATAACTCTCGTCATTTCGTTTAATAACTGCATGAGTTTCATTACTATTTTCTTGTACTTTAACTTGATTAATATCTAAGTGAGAATTTAATTCCTTAACACGCTTTAAAATTGTCTGTTCTTGCTTATCTGATATTTCTCCTAAACCAGTTTCAGTAATAACATCCGCCAATTTAATTTTTAATAATTGTTCTAATTCTTTTTGAGCGGCTTGTAAATCGTTTTCAATTTTTGTTTTATGTTCTGGTGTTAAATTTTGAGGATTTTTTAGTAATTGATTACATACTTCTATTTTTTTATTTAGTTCAACAAATTTCTCTAAAAGATTTATCACTTCTGTGTGGCCTTTTCGGTTCGCAACATCTAAAGGGGGCCAACACCTAAATTAATTTTTTCATTGACATCAGCACCGTTGGCGAGTAGCAATTTTACAATTGCCAGATAACCGTTTTGTGCTGCTAAATGTAAAGGAGTAATACCATTTTCTGCTTTTGCATTAATATCAGAACCATGCTCTAACAATAATTTAACAATTTCTATATTATTATTTTGTATTGCGCCCATTATCGGAGTGTTTTTATAATTATTAATCGCATTAACATTAATTTTATTTTTACTATTTTGATTTGTTAATAATTCTTTTGCAAATGTAAAATTATTTTCCCATATTGTTAGATGCAAAATGGTGTTATTGTCATTATCTATAATAATATTTACATCAGCTCCATTATCAAGTAGTAATTTTACAGTTTCTACATTGTTATCTAGTTTATTACAAAAATATAAAGGAGTTAAGCCATTACTATCTTTGGCGTTGATGAAATTTTTAAATTCTACATTATCTACATTATTAAATTGCTCTTTTGTTTTTGAAATCAACAGTTTAACAACATCAGTATGACCATTTTCCGCAGCAACATGCAACGCAGTTCGTCTATTGCTTGTATTTGCATTAATATCAGAACCATGCTCTAACAATAATTTAACAATTTCTGTATAACCTTTAGCTGCTGCATAATGTAAGGGGGTCGCACCATTTTTTGCTTTTGCATTGACATCAGCACCGTTGGCGAGTAGCAATTTTACAATTGCCAGATAACCGTTTTCTGCTGCATAATGTAACGGCGACAAAACATTTTCAATCATTGCATTAACATTAATATTGGCATATTTTAATAATTCTTTAACAACATCTATATTTTTCTTTATTATTGCAAAGACCAAGGGCGTATTTATTCCATTTCCATTATTATCTAGAATATTGATAACAATGCCAGAACAACTTAATAATGATTTAACAATTTCTATACGATTAAAATATGCCGCAAGATGCAACGGTGATAATCTGTTTGAATAATCATTTATTATTTTTGAATTTAACCTAATTAATAATTTAGTAATATCTAAATTATTTTGTTCAATAGATAAGCCTAAAAGACTAATATCACCGCTACTAAAATTACGAATAATTTCCTTAATTTCTTCTTCAAGTTCTTTTTTCTGTTGTTCACTTATAGAATCAGAAGATAAATTATTTATTGTTTCTGAATTTGAGAGATTCCTAATAATTTTTATAAAATTTATTGTCTTATTAACAAAATCATCTTTTAATGCTTTCTCATTTTGATTTGCATTTTTATTAAATCATGTTGCTAACTCGTTAGTTAATTCTTGTTCATTTTTGAAGTTTAAAAGATTATCTAAATTTTTTATAAGAACTTCTCTTTTTTGAAAAATGAAATCATTTAATTTTTTCATTTTAATTAATTCATTTCAAATTTTTATTCTAAATTCATTAATCTGTTTTGAATATTTGTCTCATTTATTTAATTGGTCTTTATAATCTCCTCAATTTATTTCTTCATTTTTCCCATCAATGGTGTCTTGAACAACCTTCAATATATTTTTTAAGTCGTTTTTTAGTTCATCAACATTTCTAATTTCTGCAAAAATTTCTAAAGTCTTTTCATCACATTGAAACCGCATCGCCTCACTAGTAATAAAAACTAATCGCACTAAATGTTGTTTTATTTTATTATTATCTTTTATATTATGTTTTGATAATGCACTAATAGAATCGTCTATATTCGAGTAAGAAATAACGAAATTATCATTATTTAAATGACAATAATTACTATTATAACCTAAATTTATTGACTCTTGAATATTTAAGTCCTGTTTCTTAATTTCTTTTACTTGCGAATCTTTAAAATAAAAATATTTATTATCTTTATTTACAAATCCTTGGACATAAAAATCTTTTAAATTAATTACTAATTTTATACTTTGCTGACTACTATTTTTTTTAATGTTAAGATTAATATTTTTTCGTTGTTGATATGGTTCGCTTTAGCTCACTCAGCCATTTTTGGTTGTAGTTCTTCTAAAATTTCAATCAGTGTTTCCCGCTTATCAGGGGTACTTATAAGCCCACCCATATTGATGGTTCTTAAAGGATCAATTTGGTTATTTTTCATAAAGTCTTTTAACATTTTTTGAATATTGTCAGAATAATTTTTATTTAAAGCAATTTCTTTTTTAATGAATTCAACTTGATTATCTGTTGTGCTTGTTGAAGGTTGTTCGTTTTGTGGTTTTGTAGTACTACTTTTTGTTGGGGTGGCTTTTTTATTTTTTTGTTTTTTTGGTGCTTGTCTTTTTTGCCGCGTTAATGTTTCTGGACTGTTTTTAATTTTTGCTTTATTGTTATTAGGTTTATTGGCAACTAAGGGGCCGGCGGCATTACTAGTTAGTAAAATTACCCCTAGTAATTCTAAAAGTTTTTTCATACTAATCAAATTCCTTTCCTGAATTTTTACCAATTAATAAAATTTATTAAATAGACTTCTTGCATTACTTATTAAAATAATTACAAATTATTTGTAAATAAAAAATACTATATAGTAATTTCTAACTTTTATTAGGTTAATACTTATGGATTTTATTAAATGTGTAAATTTTGACACAACAAAAAATTATTTTATTATTTAAATTTAATTTTAAATAAATATTTTATGTTATCTATAATTGCAAATTATAAATTGAAGCAATTAAATTAAATCTTAAACTAAATCGTTTTCTACGATTACGATATTTTTCAGTAATAATTTTAAATTTTTTAAGAATAGCAAAAATATTTTCAATAATAATTCTCATTTTTGAAATTAATTTATTATTATGTTTTTGTTCTTTATTTAAAGGGTTTTTCTTTGTTTTTTTCTTAGGTATTAGAACATTACTATGAATTTTTTGTATTCCTTGATAACCATTATCAACTATTAATTTAGTATTTTTTAAAATTGGGATTTTTGATTCTTTAAATAAACAAAAATCATGCTTTTTACCGAGAGAAAAATTTGTTGCAATAATTATTTTGCTTTCTTTTTCAATAATTACTTGTGTTTTAATAGTGTGTTTTTTCTTTTTTCCTGAATAAGATTGTTTTTGTCTTTTTTTGGGCGTTGAATGGGTGTTTCTGTAGCATCAATAATAATTGTTTTATCATTAAAATAATCATTTATTAATGCTTTTTTACCAGCAAGTTGTTGAAAATCAGGATGTTTGATTAAAATATCTTCAATTCACTTGATATTTCGATAACAACTAGCTTCACTAATATCAAAACTTTTACCAAGATGAAAATAAGTACGATATTCTCGTCAATATGATAAAGTCATCAATAATCTATTTTCTAATGATAATTTATTATTTTTACCACCTCTTTTAAACTTTTTTAACTCAGCTTCTTTTAAAATATTTAACATTTTATTAAAAGTACTTTGCTTTATTCCAGTTAATCGTAATAATTCTTTATCATTAATAAAATTAAATTTATCAAATTTCATAATCTTAAATTCCTTATAATTTCTATTTTAAATATATTTTATAGGAATTTTGTTTAATAAATAAGTAATGCAAGAAGTCTAATAATCAACATGCTTTTTCCAAATCTTAGTCTGGAATCTATTCACTTTGCATTTTCATTATATACCGTCAAACAAAAAAATTCTATTTTTACTATATTAGACTTCTTACAATATTGTGATAGTAACTGAAAATTGTATTATTGAAGCAAATAAATTTAACTTTGTTAAAATTACTACCAAGAAAGGCGATTTTTTATGTTAGAAATTAATAATAATGTAAAAACCCCAGAAAATAAACATTGATTCAGTTTATTTACAACCCATAAAAATATGTACACCAACAAATGCGAACAACTAGCTAATGAATATGAAAAATTAGATGAATACTTATATAAATATCATTATCGCTTAAAACAAGGTTATAAAGTAGTTCATTTTGCACCAAGAACAATTATTACAATTTTTGATGATGTTACTTTTAAACGACGCCGATATAAATATTGAAATCAAAAATCAGGTAAATTTGAATATGTATGTTTGTTAGATAAAGAAATTGGTCTATTACCCAAACAACGCATTTATTTTGATGTCCAATTTAAAGTTTTAAGTCTTTTGGGTGATGGTAAACGATATCGTGATGTTTTAGATGCTCTAAATCATTGTTATATTTCAAAAGCTAGTATTTCAAGCATTTTAAATAAATATGATATTGTCGAATATTTTCAACTAGCAAAAAAAGAAACTAAAACTAGAATTGATGTCAAAAATAAGGACTTATATATTCAACTAGATGAGACATTTTTAGCAACATTAGATCAGAAAGTTAAACAAGACCAAAGAATTCGTTTAGTTACTTTTCATACAGGACATAAAGAAAAAAATTACAAAAATGCTCGTAGAGAGTTAGAAAATAAACGAGGTCATTTTCTAATGTTAAAAGTTGGTAAACGAATAAATACGATGGGTTATCGTGATTTATTAATTAGAGAATTACAAAAACATTATGTGAATATTAATTATGACAAAATAATTTTTTGTGGTGATGGTGCTACTTGAATTAGAGAAATTGCTAATAGTTTTGGTAATGTTAGATACATTTTAGATAGTTATCATGCTATTAAAAAATTAAAACAAACTGCATTTAATATTATTTTTGAAAATCGCAAAGTAACACTAAATAGTTGAATTAAATTATATAAGGATGGAAATCATCAAGATTTAGTAAAAAACATTCGTAATGTTGCTAAAAATGAATTAAATAAAGATATGCCAAATTGTAAAGTTAAGTGCAACTAAATTATTTTTCTAACCAAATATTCGATTGGTGAAAGATAATTTAGTATTTTTCTTGGTCTTTGGTTTAAAGACAATATAAATTTATGAACTGCATTTTTAGTAGTATTTGAAAAATTAAATTTTTTAGGAAATTTTTCTCTAATTAAACCATTAGTATTTTCATTAGTACCTCTTTGTCAAGGCAAATACACATTAGCAAAATAAATTTTCACATTTAAATTTTTTTCAAGTTGTTGTCAATTAGAAAATTCTTTACCCCTATCAAATGTTATAGTCTTAACAAGATTATTTGAAAGAATTGATAAATAATGGCTAATGTTTTCGTTAACAACTTTAGTAGTTCTATTTTCAACTAACATTGCTAAAGTAAATCTTGATGTTCTTTCAACTAAAGTTATTAAACATGATTTACTTTTACCTCGTGATGATACTACAGTATCACCTTCTCAATGACCAACAGTTATACGATTATTAACATTAATATTTCGTTCTTTAATTGATTTACCATTAAATTTACCGCGATTTTCTTGAGATTTTCGTTTCTTACCTTTTCTTCTTAAATTTTTATTAGTAACTTTTTCAAGTAATCCAGAATAAATTCAATTGTAAATTGTTTTAAAACTAATAATTCATTCTTTATGAAAATTTTTAATTCTGCCATAAATTTGTTCAGGCGATCAACCTAATAGTAATTTTTGTTGTACATATTTTACTAATTCTCTATTTTTAAACTTATGAAAATAAACATGTGATTGTTTTCTGTTTTCTGCTTTATTTTGTGCAATTAATGAAAAATAATGATTACTATCTTTATTTCTATTGACTTCTCGAATAATAGTACTAATACTTCGATTAAGATTTTTAGCTATTTCACTAATTTTTACTTTAAACTTCAATTGATTCTCAATATAAATTCTTTCATATATGCCAAGATGTTTGTAACCCATATAAAAACTCCTTGCTTTGTTTTTTCTAAAATAAACTTAGCATCATGAAATTTTTATATGAGATTTTTTGCAATTTTATTTACTTGCACTTACAAGTATAATTCAGCAACTAGAATTAAATATTGGTTTCATATTAGGAAGATGATTTATAAAAACTGGCAAAATAATAATTAATAATAATAATTTTATTTATCTTTTAATTGTAAATACACAAGATTAAGACTCAACGCTGGCAAATAAATTAACAAACTTATGATTGAAGTTAAAAGTAATCCTGTTGTCTTTTTTACATAAAAATCGCCCTTAATTAATACCAAAAGAATAGTCATTACCAATGTTATATACATTAGAACTAGCACTGATAAAACAAAAAAGCGATATCGCAAATAATTTTTATATATCATTGTCAATAGCACCATTGTTAAAAAACTATAAAATGTTCAATTAATAATTGTACTAACTTCATAACCAGCATATTCACCAACTGCTGATTTTAATTTAAAAAAATTATAAAATGTTTCATTGCGATTAGAAATCGGGATTAGCAATAAAATATATAATAATAAATATATTGCTAGTTTTAAATAAAATATTTTTAAAAAAACTGGTTTTTGTATAAGTCTCTCCTGATTTTAGATTAAGCATTTAGAACTACCTCTCTATTTTTAATTACTTATATTTTTTAAACTTTCCTTAATAAATTCAAAAATTATCAACTCCTTAAAATATAAATATTTTTTTAACCTTATAATCACATTATTATATCTAAAATTAAACGATTTCCATTGAAACTATTTTCTAATAATGACATCATCACCCAATTTAAAAAATTCAGAAGTAAACTTCTGAATTTTAACAATACTCATATATTTATACTAAACTCGTATTTTAAATCTGTAATAATTTTTCCAATTCATCCAATAGTTGCTCTAAATGTTCCATTAATGGAACATAGGTTGCTTTTAGTGCTAAATCAATCCCAACATCTTGCAAAATTAACATTGGTTCTTTATGTCCTCCTGCTTTAAGAAAATTCAAAATGTTAGCTTTATTACCCTTTTCAAAATCATCATATAACTTAAACGAAGTTGTCACCGAAGTAGCATATTTATAAACATAATAAGGGGAATTAAAGAAATGCAAAATTCGTGATCAAGCATAAATGGCATCATCAGCAATTTCATCATAAACATCATAACCATACTCAATTGAAATATCTTTAAATAGTTTTGCTAAAATACTAGCATTAATTGGTTGCTCTTGTTCAACTAATTTATGAGCCTCCAATTCAAACTTAGCAAACTGAATTTGACGAAAGAAAGTAGCCATTAAATCATTAATTCTTGTTTCCAATAAATAAATTTGTTCATCTTTTTCTTTAGCTTGCGTATACAGATATTTAAATAAAAGATGCTCATTAAAAGTTGATGCCACTTCTGCTAAAATAATTGGATATTGTGCTAAATTAGGCGGTTGATATTTATTAGAAAATAATGTATGTACGGAATGACCTAATTCATGTGCTAAAGTAGCAACAGTTCGTAATGAATCATCTCAATTCATTAAAATAATTGGTTCAACACCTTTACCTGATGACGAATATGCCCCACTGCGTTTGTTAGTATCTTCAAAATAATCAATTCGCCCTGGTAATAAAGCGATATCTAACATCGTTAAATATTCTTCGCCCAATGGTTGAAAAGCTGCTTTTACCATTGCAATCCCTTGCATAACAGAATACTTATTATTTTCTGTTTTATTCATTAATAAATGACTATCAGTCGCATAAAACTTATCTAATTGAAAATATTTTTGTTTAATTTTAATAAAAAGACGATATAAATGAATATATTCTTTTCCAACTTCTAATAAAGTTAAATACATATCTGGCAATACTTTATCACCTAATAATGATGCTTGTAATGAACTTTCATAGTTTCTTAATTTAACTTCTTCAACACTAAATTGAATAATATCTTCATACACTTTAGCTAATGAATACTTCTTTGTAATTAAATGTTTGTTTAATAACATACTAGCTTCTCGTCTTAATTTTTGATCTTCTTTAGGGCGCGATAATTGTGCTATTGAAGTTGCCAATGATTCTGTTAACTCCTGTTTTTTACCATCATAATCAAGATATTGTTTTTCCTTATCGGCATATGCTAATAAATCATAAAGTTGATAACTAGTACTTCGCGTTTTAGCAACATTATTTAATAATTCCTCTTGTTCTTCTGTTAATAAATATTTTACTTTTTCAAAAAATGATCGAAAATCATATTCAAAATTTGCTAATTCAGAATCACTTGCTAACATTTGCATAATTTTTTCCGCACCAATTTGTTTTAATTCTGGCTCAACAAATGACATCTTAGTTTGAATTTTTAATGATTCATTCATCATTAAATTACTTAAATTAATAAACCGTTCATCAGTAGTATCTAAACTACCATAATGTAAATATTGGGAAAGTTTTGCACCTAAAATTTCTCCTGCTTCTGATAATAAAATATATTGCTTAAAATTTTCCTGTTGATGTAATTTTCCTTTTAAATTATACAATTTCCCATAATGATTAATATAGTTTTGTAATGTCTTCGTTCATTCATCATCGCTAGTAAATAAATAACTTAAATCTCATTGATATTTTTTATCAGCATTAATTCGTTTCATTAATTATATCCTCTTCCCTAATTAATCTATTTTATGATTATATCAATATATTACAGCATTTGTGCAATCAAAAGTGTTATAATTTATATAATTTTATTATAATAGGAGGAAAAATATGATTAACTTAATAAAAGAACCACAACAAAACATTGTAACTTTAAAAGCTATTTTTGAAGGCGAAGCAATTAAGGACGCCGTTGAAAAATCTGAAGGCATTACAACCTTAATCGACTCAGAAAAAATCCTTTTCGTTTACTTTAAAGAAAAGAAAATGACATTTTGTAAATTACAGCAATGAATGAAAAAATTTAGCAGTGCCAACACCCGCGAATTAAATATTGATGTTGCTAGTTTTACAACTAATAATTTTAATGAACAATTAGCATTACAAGCCATTAGTGAAGCCATTTTATATACCCAACATCAAGTAATATCTTATAAACAAGAAAAAAAGCAAGAAAAAGCAAACTATCATCTAATTACTAATATTAGTGATAGCACCGAAATTTTTAACCTTGCTCAAATTAAACTAGATAGTGTTAATTTAACAAGAAACTTACAAGATACACCCCCAAACTTAATGTATCCAGAAATCTTTGCTCAAGATATTCAAAAAGTTTTTGAAGGCATTGATAATGTTAAAATTACCATTTTAGATAAAAAAGCAATTATTGAAAATAAAATGGGTCTTTTATTAGCTGTTGCTAATGGTAGCCACAATGACCCCCGAGTTGTTATAATTGAATACACAGGAAATACTAACAGTAAAGAAAAAATTGGTTTAGTTGGGAAAGGAATTACCTTTGATTCTGGTGGTTATTCATTAAAACCAGCAGCTTCAATGATTAATATGAAATTTGATATGTCGGGAGCCGCTATTGTTTGTTCAACATTGTTAGCCATTGCTAAAATCAAACCTCCAATTAATGTTGTTGCTGTTGCTTGCTTAACTGAAAATCGCATTGGGGGTCACGCAACACTAGTTGAAGCTGTAGCAACAGCAATGAACGGTAAAACCGTTGAAATCTTAAATACTGATGCTGAAGGACGATTAGTTTTAGCTGATGGTATTACTTATGCTATTAGAAATAACAATGCTACTAAAATTATTGATGTTGCTACTTTAACCGGAGCAATCGTGGTATCTCTAGGAAAGCACGCTACTGGTGTATTTAGTAATAATAACGATTTTTACAATCAATTTGAACAAGCAAGTAATTTAAGCAAAGAACGCATTTGAAGAATGCCAATCTACAAAGAAAACATTGAAGAAATGCAATGCTCACAAATAGCTGACTTAGCAAATATTGGAAAAATTCGTGATATGGGTTCATCACAAGCGGCTGCTTTCTTACAAGAATTTGTTGAAGATAAACCTTTCATTCACTTAGATATTGTTGGAACAGCTGATAACGATTCTCGTGGCAATGGGGTTATGGTTAAAACATTAGTTGAACTTTTAAGTAGAGTTAAATAGTAATAATTTGTAAAATTAAAAAGTTATCTATTTGAAATAGATAACTTTTTCTTTGTTTTTTATTTTTTAAAATTTTTATTCTAAAATCTTATTAATTATTCCTGAAGCTACGGTTTTACCACCTTCACGAATAGCAAATTGTGTTCCTTCTTCTAAAGCAACTTTAGTATTTAACTCAACAGTTATTTCAGTATTATCACCAGGCATCACAAAGTCAACACCAGCAGGTAAAGTAACTGTTCCAGTTACATCTGAAGAATGTAAGTAAAATTGTGGTTGATAATTACTTTTAGTTGCCGTATGACGACCACCTTCCGCTTTTGTTAATAAGTAAATTTCTGCCTGAAATTTATTATGAGGTGTAACTGTTCCTGGTTTACATAAAACTTGTCCTCTTCGTACGGCATCTTTTTCAACACCTCGTAATAAGATTCCAACATTATCACCAGCTCTAGCTTCATCCAGTGTTTTGTGACCAGTTTCAATACTTGTAGCAATACTTTTAATTACTTTATCACCAAACCCAACAATTTCTACGGCTTCACCAGGTTTTAATATTCCCCGATCAATAAGACCAGTAGCAACTGTTCCGCGACCAGGAACACTCACAACGCTTCCAACCGACATCATAAATGGCTTATCTAAATCTCGCTCTGGAGTTGAAATAAAGTCATCAACAGCTTTCATTAATTCAAGAATTTTTGCTTCTTGTTCTGGAACACCATTTAACGCTTTTAACGCTGAACCTTCAATAATTGGTGTATTGGCACCATCAAAACCATGTTTAGTTAATAATTCTCTAATATCATCTTCTGCTAAAATTAACATATCAGGATCATCAAGTAAATCAACTTTATTTAAATAAACAACTAATTTTTTAATCCCAACATTTTTAGCTAATAAAACATGCTCATTAGTTTGTGGCATTGCACCATCAGTTGCAGCAACAACTAAAATTGCTCCATCCATCTGTTTTGCACCAGTAATCATATTTTTTACATAATCAGCATGCCCTGGAGCATCAATATGTCCATAATGTCTTGCTTCAGTTTCATAATCAACATGGGCAATATTAATTGTAATCCCTCTTGCTTTCTCTTCTGGTGCAGCATCAATCTCATCATATTTTCTTGCTGTTGCTCCACCTTGTTTTGCTAATACTGAAGTAATCGCTGCTGTTAAAGTTGTTTTACCATGGTCAACATGACCAATTGTTCCAATATTAACATGCGGTTTATTTCTTGAAAATGCTGCTTTTGCCATTTCATTTCTCCCTTTCATTTTTATTACTACTTTTTTTAAAAAAGATATTTATATTTTATCTTAAATTTATCTTAAAATTCAAGTTGCTAACAATAAAATTATTGCTCTTATCTTATATTTTGGGCAACAATTTTTTCACTAACCGATTTTGGTGTTTCTTGATAGTGAGAAAACTGCATTGTATAACTTGCTCTCCCTTGTGTAAAGGATCTAAGATCAGTTGCATACCCAAACATTTCTGCTAATGGTACTTTAGCTTTAATAACTTGAATATTACCTCTTTGCTCACTGCCTTCAATCTGACCTCTTCTTGAAGAAAGATTTCCTATCACATCACCATAATATATTTCTGGTGCTACGACTTCAACAATCATAATTGGTTCTAAGAATACTGGTTGTGAATGCTTCTTAATTTCTTTTAAAGCCATTGAAGCTGCAATCTTAAATGCCATCTCAGATGAATCAACATCATGATATGACCCATCAAATAATGTTGCTTTAATATTAATTAATGGATATCCCGCTAAAACACCACCAGGTAAACTAGCTTCTAGTCCCGCTTTAACAGAACTAATATATTCGCGTGGAACTTTTCCACTAACAATCTTATCAATAAATTCAAATCCTTTATCTGGATTAGGTTCAAATTTAATTCATACATGGCCATATTGCCCACGACCACCTGATTGTTTAATATATTTACCTTCACAATCAGATGAAACTTTAATAGTTTCACGATATGATACTTGTGGATTTCCAACATTTACTTCAACTTTAAATTCTCGTTTCATGCGATCAACAATAATATCTAGATGTAATTCACCCATTCCGGCAACAATTGTTTGTGCGGTTTCATTATCAGTTCATGTTTTAAATGTTGGATCCTCTTCAGCAAGTTTTAATAACGCTAAACTCATTTTATCTTGATCAGCTTTAGTTTTTGGTTCTAATGCTAAAGAAATAACTGGTTCTGGAAAAATCATTGATTCTAAAACAATCGCATGCTTCTCATCACACAAAGTATCACCAGTAGTTGTATCTTTCAAACCAACAGCCGCTGCAATATCACCAGCATATACTTTTTGAACTTCTTCGCGGTTATTAGCATGCATTTTTAATAATCTTCCAATGCGTTGTTGTTTATCTTTAGTGGCATTCAAGATATAAGAACCTGAGTTTAATACCCCTGAATAAACACGAAAAAAAGTTAACTTTCCGACATAAGGGTCAGTCATAATTTTAAATGCTAAGGCAGCAAAAGGTTCATCATCAGATGCTTTTCTTTCTGCTTCTTCATCATTACGAAGCACCCCTTTAATGGCTGGAATATCTAATGGCGATGGTAAATAATCAACAACGGCATCTAATAATAACTTAATACCTTTATTTTTAAACGCTGATCCACAAACAACAGGAAAGAATTCAGCTGTTAAAGTAGCACTACGAATCGCTCGTTTAATTTGTTCAATACCAATCGCTTCGCCTTCTAAATATTGCATCGCTAACTCATCATCAAGTTTAGCAAGTGCTTCAATTAAACTACTGTGCTTTTCTTTAACTAGTTCTTGTAATTCATTAGGGATTGGAAATTCCTCTACTGTTTCATGAACATCATTTTGATTATAATGATATGCTTTCATTTCAATCAAATCAATAATACCATCAAAATTATCTTCACTACCAATTGGCAATTGAATTGGATGAGCATTACCTTGTAAACGATCATGAATTGTATTAATAGAATATAAGAAGTCGGCACCAATTTTATCCATTTTATTAATAAATACAATTCTTGGTACCTTGTAAGTATTTGCTTGCCTTCAAACTGTTTCTGTTTGTGGTTCCACACCTGACTGGGCATCTAAAACCACAATCGCACCATCTAATACTCGTAATGACCGCTCTACTTCAACAGTAAAATCAACATGCCCTGGAGTATCAATAATATTAACTCTGAATTCTCTTCAAACCGCTGTTGTTGCTGCTGAAGTAATCGTAATGCCGCGTTCTTGTTCTTGAGCCATTCAATCCATTTGCGAACCACCATCATGGGTTTCTCTAGCTCTACGAATTCTTTTAGTATGTACCAAAATTCTCTCAGTAACCGTAGTCTTACCAGCATCAATATGGGCTATAACTCCAATATTACGAGTTTTTTCTAAACTATATTCTCTTGGCATCCTCTATCTACTCCTCTTAAATTATCAACGAAAATGAGCAAAGGCTTTGTTCGCTTCTGCCATTTTTTCGGTTTCAACTTTTTTCTTAACAGCGCCACCTATACCATTTGATGCATCAATAATTTCTGCTGCTAACTTTTCTTCCATACATTTTCCATTACGACTATGTGAATAATTAATTAATCATCTAAGACCCAATGTCATTTTTCGCCCTTCATATACCTCAATAGGTACTTGATAATTAGCACCACCAATTCTTCTTACTTTCAACTCCAATTGTGGCGAAACATTATTTAATGCTTTATTAAAAATATCTAATGGATCATCATTTGTTTTTTCTTTAACAATATCAAAAGCTTGATAAAGAATTGTTTGAGCAATTCCTCTTTTACCATCAACCATAATTTTATTAATTGCTCTCGTAACCAACTTTGAATTATATATTGGATCTGGTAAAACATCTCTTTTTTCTGCTCTTCTTTTACGCATATAATAACTCCTTTCTTAAACTATTACTTTTTAGGTTTCTTTGTTCCATAAATTGAACGACTTTGTTTTCGTCCTTCAACACCAGCTGCATCTAAAGCACCACGAATAATACGATAACGAA
This sequence comes from Spiroplasma endosymbiont of Asaphidion curtum, assembly GCF_964031085.1. Taxonomy (GTDB): domain Bacteria; phylum Bacillota_I; class Bacilli_A; order Mycoplasmatales; family Nriv7; genus Nriv7. The sequence continues at coordinate 1,231,638 of NZ_OZ035001.1, forward strand.
CTCCTGGCAAATCCTTCGTTCTTCCACCTTGAATAAGTACCACTGAATGTTCCTGCAAGTTATGTCCTTCACCACGAATGTATACTGTTACTTCTTGACCATTACTTAGTCGCACACGAGTAATCTTCCTTAAAGCCGAGTTAGGTTTTCTCGGCGTTATTGTAATAACTTTTAGACATATTCCTCTCATTTGGGGAGAATAAATAATAATTAATTTCTTTTTCTCTTTTAATGAGTTTAATCCTATTTGTAATGCCGGTGTTTTTGAGGCCTTAATCTTTCTTTTTCTTTTTATACGAACCAATTGATTAACTGTTGCCATAATTAATACTCCTTTCATTCTTTCATAGTGTTATTATTTTATACACACGATACCGTGCGTATCTAAATAAAGTCCTTTATAATAATAACTAATTTATTGTAAAAATGCAACATATCCCCAAAATAAAATCTAGAACTTATATATAATTAAGTTCTAGAATATTAGAATAACTAACCGCCTTGATAACAAATAGGGCAACTATCATTAGTAAATGTATAATTTGGATATTGCGAATGATAATGTTCTGCAACTGCTGATGAATCAAATTGTTGATTAACAACAGATTTGTTATATGTTTCTTGCTTTGGTAAGTTAATATTTAATGTTGGTTGTTGTTCATAATAATTAGATTTTGTTTGATATTTTGCTTGTACATATCCTTGCGGATAAAAAACTGTTTCTTGTATTCCTGTATTAGCTTGGCGTTGCATTGTTTGGCCAAAAATTCCATAAGAACGACTTTCTTGATTTTTCTTTTTGTCCTGTTTTGGTTTCTTGTCTTGTTCTTCAATCGAATTATATTCATACACCGGACTTTCTAACTCATCTGGTTTTCCTGGAAAATTAGCAAATAAAAAATTTTGTGTTTCTTGCTGATTAATTTCAATAGTTTTTCCCGTCATTGGTGAATGATAATAAATTTTATTAGGAACAATCATTGTATCAACAACATCGTCTTGATTAAATAGATTTCTTGAATCATTTAAAACTATATTTACATCAAGATTTGCATTTTGATGACTTTCATTAGCAAATAATTGCTTCTCAGAACCATATTCCCCATTACCATTTTGAACACTATTACTCATCAATGGTTGTTTAACATAGTTATACTGCAAATCACCTCTTGGAGCAACATATGAACACTGCGGTTGCTCAACTTGTAAATCTTCATTATTAACATCCATTTCCTTGCTATCATAAGACTGTAATTGCGAATCAACCTTTTGTTGACCTAATGCCACATTATTCTTTGAATCTAACATTTGTGAGTGAACTTGCGGATATTGCTGTTCTTGATAATATTCATTAGCAAATAATTGCTTCCCAGAACCATATTCCCCATTACCATTTTGAACACTATTACTCATCAATGGTTGTTTAACATAGTTATACTGCAAATCACCTCTTGGAGCAACATATGAACACTGCGGTTGCTCAACTTGTAAATCTTCATTATTAACATCCATTTCCTTGCTATCATAAGACTGTAATTGCGAATCAACCTTTTGTTGACCTAATGCCACATTATTCTTTGAATCTAACATTTGTGAGTGAACTTGCGGATATTGCTGTTCTTGATAATATTCATTAGCAAATAATTGCTTCCCAGAACCATATTCCCCATTACCATTTTGAACACTATTACTCATCAATGGTTGTTTAACATAGTTATACTGCAAATCACCTCTTGGAGCAACATATGAACACTGCGGTTGCTCAACTTGTAAATCTTCATTATTAACATCCATTTCCTTGCTATCATAAGACTGTAATTGCGAATCAACCTTTTGTTGACCTAATGCCACATTATTCTTTGAATCTAACATTTGTGAGTGAACTTGCGGATATTGCTGTTCTTGATAATATTCATTAGCAAATAATTGCTTCCCAGAACCATATTCCCCATTACCATTTTGAACACTATTACTCATCAATGGTTGTTTAACATAGTTATACTGCAAATCACCTCTTGGAGCAACATATGAACACTGCGGTTGCTCAACTTGTAAATCTTCATTATTAACATCCATTTCCTTGCTATCATAAGACTGTAATTGCGAATCAACCTTTTGTTGACCTAATGCCACATTATTCTTTGAATCTAACATTTGTGAGTGAACTTGCGGATATTGCTGTTCTTGATAATATTCATTAGCAAATAATTGCTTCCCAGAACCATATTCCCCATTACCATTTTGAACACTATTACTCATCAATGGTTGTTTAACATAGTTATACTGCAAATCACCTCTTGGAGCAACATATGAACACTGCGGTTGCTCAACTTGTAAATCTTCATTATTAACATCCATTTCCTTGCTATCATAAGACTGTAATTGCGAATCAACCTTTTGTTGACCTAATGCCACATTATTCTTTGAATCTAACATTTGTGAGTGAACTTGCGGATATTGCTGTTCTTGATAATATTCATTAGCAAATAATTGCTTCCCAGAACCATATTCCCCATTACCATTTTGAACACTATTACTCATCAATGGTTGTTTAACATAGTTATACTGCAAATCACCTCTTGGAGCAACATATGAACACTGCGGTTGCTCAACTTGTAAATCTTCATTATTAACATCCATTTCCTTGCTATCATAAGACTGTAATTGCGAATCAACCTTTTGTTGACCTAATGCCACATTATTCTTTGAATCTAACATTTGTGAGTGAACTTGCGGATATTGCTGTTCTTGATAATATTCATTAGCAAATAATTGCTTCCCAGAACCATATTCCCCATTACCATTTTGAACACTATTACTCATCAATGGTTGTTTAACATAGTTATACTGCAAATCACCTCTTGGAGCAACATATGAACACTGCGGTTGCTCAACTTGTAAATCTTCATTATTAACATCCATTTCCTTGCTATCATAAGACTGTAATTGCGAATCAACCTTTTGTTGACCTAATGCCACATTATTCTTTGAATCTAAATTAGTATTTGAATCTAACTGTTGTTGTTCATTGCTAACAACTACTCGCTCCGCAGTAACCTGTGAATTAAACAACATCTTATCTGTTGCTATTTCTTCATAAACCGGTTCTTTAATTATTTTAGGAATCTCATAACCATCATCTTCATTCTCTTTTAATAACATTGGATTTAAAATATCTGGTAAAGATTCCTCTGATTTTACCAACAACCTATTGTTATCAATATCATCAATTTCATACTCTTTATCATTAAAAAACTCTGAATGTAACTGTTCTTTTTCTAAAGACAATGTGTTATTTCTTTTAATATTTGCAATTCCTTCATTTGTAATATCTAAAGACTTTTCGTTGCTAATTTTTCTAGCAACATCAGTAAGGATATTATTAATTTGATATTCTTTGCGGTTAATTTTATGGTTAATAGAATTTTTAATTAATGATAAGAAAGAATTTTGTAAAAATATTAATCCCATTGCTAAAACCGCTAAAACAAATGAAAATCATCATATTCCTGTAAAAATAATCATTAAAATTAAAACAGTAAAAATAATTCCTGTTAAAGCAAAATTTGTATAAAATAGTCTAATTGCCACTTTATGATTTTTACGATGACGAATTTGTGATACTACTATTGTTAGTAAGATAAAAAATAGTGCCATTAAAATTCCAAAAAATACATAAATTATAAGATTACTCATTAAATTATTTTTTAATTTAATTAATGCAAAAGAAAAATTTTCTTTACCAAATCTTAAAAATAATTTTTCTAAAAAAATTTCATTAGTAATAAAATTAAAAATAACCGGCATTGATAATACTAATAAAAATACTCCTAAAAGAGTAGCTAAAAATATCATTACTGCCCCCGCAATCATTAATGTCATTGCTTTTCGCTCCTTAATATACATTGCTTAAATTTAAGAAATAAACTATTATTTTCCTTTTATCTTATTAAATTATACACCATTTTATAAAAAAATTATTGAATAACTTCAACAAAATAAAGAGTTTTTGCCAGTAATTAAATTAATAATAAAAAATAATTAATACAATAATACCTAATATAAATTAGGAACGAATAATAACAATCTCACTACCTGTGGCATCAATAATTGTTGAAGCCTTTTGGTCAATAATACCCCCATCAACAATAAAATCAACTTCAAGTTTATTCTCATTAACAGTTATAATTGGATTTTCATTATGAATATTAGCGCTAGTGGCAAATAGTGGTCCTGTTTGATAAACAATATCTTGTAATCACCGATAATTGGTAATTCTAATCGCTATCGTTTCTGTGACATCAACTTTTTGTTTAACAATAATTGTTATTTTCCCCTGAGGATACGATTCATACAACTGTTCAACTTGCGAAGTAATAACCCCAATATCTTTTGCCATTGCGATATCACTAACAATAACTGCTAATGGTTTATTTTTATCTCTTAATTTTAAATGCGAAATTCTTTTAGCGGCAAATTGAGAAGAATAAATTCCCACTAAACCATATACTGTATCGGTAGGAACAATACCAACTTGTTCGTTTAATAAATTATGAATAACAAGATTTTTTTGTTCTAATGATAATATTTGCATAAACTAATAAAACTATCTCAACGCCGTTTCTTGCAAATACTTTTTAATATCATTATTCATAATAGTTATTCCTTCATTAAGACTTTTCTTAAAAGCAGAACGATTAGTACTATAAAACTTATTTACATTATTAGCATAAGAATTAAATCATTTACGAGCTAAATCAGAAATAAATTTACTATCTAATTTATATAAAATAGCATCTTTTAAATATCCAAAAAGCGGTTCGTGTTCTAACGCCACAGGATAGATTAAAAGCATTATCTGATCAATCTCAAGATCAAAACCATGGTCATAACGATTATAAAAAATATTAATTAACTTCGCAACGCGAGCATTACTTTGTGCCATATTAATACGATGCAATTCCTGAACTAAAATAAAATCCTTTTCATATTCATTTTTAATTTGCTGTGTAAATCCCATTGTTGCTGGTGTAATATTTGGTAACGGATTTACAACTCCCAAACTACTAAATTCTTCATTTTCTTTTATTAATGGTTTAATATTATTATCTTGTAATAAATTTTCTTTAGCATAAAAATCATCGCTTTTAATATTCATTGTTGCACTTAAACTACCATTATAACTCGGATTTACATAACCAGCATAAGCATTATTAATATTAGGTATATATTCATATTCCGTTTTTGGTTCTTTATTATATTTCATATTTTGTAAATTAGAATTTAAACTAAACGCTGTTAAATCATCAAAACTATTTTCTAACAGCAAGTTATATTTTAATAATGAATTATAATTCATTGCAAACTCAACAATAGCAATAATTTTAGCAAGGATTATTACTCCTCCGATAATTCAAATTGAACGACTATTTAACCACGAAATACTTAAGCCACTGTTACCACCATCCATATACATTGCTAATGTTATTTGTGAATAAAAAGATAACATTAAAGATATTGCCATTGATAATGATAATAAAAAAATTCAAGCAATAAGATACTTACTTTGTTTAGTTTTATAATTTTTAAAATTTAAAAATAAAGCAACAGCAATAGTTATTAAACTAATAAGTAGCGATAATAATGGTAACAAAAGAATTTTTGTTGAAGATAACAGTAAAGAATCTTTAAAAACATCACGCCACACAACAACTTCACTACTTAGGTAATTAGCAATAATAAAATATACAAGGTTTCATACTAATATTACATTAGCGATTAAATAAAGCCATTTTTCTTTTCTAATCATATTATCTCTACCTCACACTAGAAACTAATTCTACTTTATTAGATGCTTTTCTTTCGCATTCTAATAATTTTTTTATATTTGTAATTATATCACACAACAATTGCATTAAATATTAAGATTGGAATAAAGGGCGCCTTTAGTTTTCTAAGGTATTGCTTTGAAGAAGTAAAACAATCAGCTAATTATACTATTTAATTACTAAACTAACCCGACCTTTCTTGTTATTGTCATTTTATTCGTTATGATTTTATCATATTAGACTTGGTACATAACTATAACATTTTGCACCTACCAAACTATAAAATTCATTTTCGTCTTTATATTTATCTAATATTTGTACTTCACCTAGAAAATAATATTATCAAAATAGTAGATAAAATTGAGGGTTATGTACCAAGTCTAATATATATCCTTCCTTATATGCAATTTCCTAGTTAGCTAACATAGTTAACTATCTAAGAAATCTATGTTATCTCTCTTATGTTAACTAAGTGTTCTGTTTGCTAACTAGACTAGGCGCGAGAAATGCTCGAAATTACCAAAAAGCATTATTTTGGCACACCTAAAAAATGTTCTCATATTTACAACACAATTTTTAGATAGAATTTAGTTTTTTGTTCGAACAAGTTAATAAAGTTAGTTTAATTTTATTAATTGCCAAATTGTAAAGTTAAGTGCAACTAAATTATTTTTCTAACCAAATATTCGATTGGTGAAAGATAATTTAGTATTTTTCTTGGTCTTTGGTTTAAAGACAATATAAATTTATGAACTGCATTTTTAGTAGTATTTGAAAAATTAAATTTTTTAGGAAATTTTTCTCTAATTAAACCATTAGTATTTTCATTAGTACCTCTTTGTCAAGGCGAATACGCATTAGCAAAATAAATTTTCACATTTAAATTTTTTTCAAGTTGTTGTCAATTAGAAAATTCTTTACCCCTATCAAATGTTATAGTCTTAACAAGATTATTTGGAAGAATTGATAAATAATGGCTAATGTTTTCGTTAACAACTTTAGTAGTTCTATTTTCAACTAACATTGCTAAAGTAAATCTTGATGTTCTTTCAACTAAAGTTATTAAACATGATTTACTTTTACCTCGTGATGATACTACAGTATCACCTTCTCAATGACCAACAGTTATACGATTATTAACATTAATATTTCGTTCTTTAATTGATTTACCATTAAATTTACCGCGATTTTCTTGAGATTTTCGTTTCTTACCTTTTCTTCTTAAATTTTTATTAGTAACTTTTTCAAGTAATCCAGAATAAATTCAATTGTAAATTGTTTTAAAACTAATAATTCATTCTTTATGAAAATTTTTAATTCTGCCATAAATTTGTTCAGGCGATCAACCTAATAGTAATTTTTGTTGTACATATTTTACTAATTCTCTATTTTTAAACTTATGAAAATAAACATGTGATTGTTTTCTGTTTTCTGCTTTATTTTGTGCAATTAATGAAAAATAATGATTACTATCTTTATTTCTATTGACTTCTCGAATAATAGTACTAATACTTCGATTAAGATTTTTAGCTATTTCACTAATTTTTACTTTAAACTTCAATTGATTCTCAATATAAATTCTTTCATATATGCCAAGATGTTTGTAACCCATATAAAAACTCCTTGCTTTGTTTTTTCTAAAATAAACTTAGCATCATGAAATTTTTATATGAGATTTTTTGCAATTTTATTTACTTGCACTTACAAGTATAATTCAGCAATTAAAATACTTACCTCCTTTAAAAAATTATTGTTAAGAGGAGTATTCTTACTGGTTTAAAATGGTTACCTTACACATAATATAGACCAATCTCCAATATTTATACGAAGTGCATATTTTGTTTTACAAAAGAACAAAAAAGACGATAATTATCGTCTTTTCCTATTTTTCTGCCTCTTTGTTATACGCCCTCATCTTTATATTTATCTAATATTTGTGCTTCATCTAGAAAATAATATTATCAAAATAGTAGATAAAATTAAAGGTTATGTACCAAGTCTATTGTAAATAAAAAGCATTCTTCATTTTCCACTAATATCTTTAATAAATTCATATTCACTAGTTGCAAAATATTGTTTTACTAATATTTCTAAAGTCGCTTTTTGTGAATAACCAAATTCAAAGGCTAATAAATATTTATCATTCATTAGACTTCTTGCATTACTTATTAAAATAATTACAAATTATTTGTAAATAAAAAATACTATATAGTAATTTCTAACTTTTATTAGGTTAATACTTATGGATTTTATTAAATGTGTAAATTTTGACACAACAAAAAATTATTTTATTATTTAAATTTAATTTTAAATAAATATTTTATGTTATCTATAATTGCAAATTATAAATTGAAGCAATTAAATTAAATCTTAAACTAAATCGTTTTCTACGATTACGATATTTTTCAGTAATAATTTTAAATTTTTTAAGAATAGCAAAAATATTTTCAATAATAATTCTCATTTTTGAAATTAATTTATTATTATGTTTTTGTTCTTTATTTAAAGGGTTTTTCTTTGTTTTTTTCTTAGGTATTAGAACATTACTATGAATTTTTTGTATTCCTTGATAACCATTATCAACTATTAATTTAGTATTTTTTAAAATTGGGATTTTTGATTCTTTAAATAAACAAAAATCATGCTTTTTACCGAGAGAAAAATTTGTTGCAATAATTATTTTGCTTTCTTTTTCAATAATTACTTGTGTTTTAATAGTGTGTTTTTTCTTTTTTCCTGAATAAGATTGTTTTTGTCTTTTTTTGGGCGTTGAATGGGTGTTTCTGTAGCATCAATAATAATTGTTTTATCATTAAAATAATCATTTATTAATGCTTTTTTTACCAGCAAGTTGTTGAAAATCAGGATGTTTGATTAAAATATCTTCAATTCACTTGATATTTCGATAACAACTAGCTTCACTAATATCAAAACTTTTACCAAGATGAAAATAAGTACGATATTCTCGTCAATATGATAAAGTCATCAATAATCTATTTTCTAATGATAATTTATTATTTTTACCACCTCTTTTAAACTTTTTTAACTCAGCTTCTTTTAAAATATTTAACATTTTATTAAAAGTACTTTGCTTTATTCCAGTTAATCGTAATAATTCTTTATCATTAATAAAATTAAATTTATCAAATTTCATAATCTTAAATTCCTTATAATTTCTATTTTAAATATATTTTATAGGAATTTTGTTTAATAAATAAGTAATGCAAGAAGTCTATTATTGTTTTTACTTGTTTAAAAATTAATTTATAGAAAAATAAACCATTATCAGTAGCAAATAATGCCAAATTTGGTTCATAATCTTTAACCATATTTTCAATCTGTTCATCAACGCCAATATAAGGCGGATTACATACTAAAATATCAAACTTATCATCATTATTAACAAAGGATGCTAACAAATTACTCTTAACAAATTTAATATTTTGACAATTAAGATTTATCGCATTAGCTTTTGCAACTTTCAAAGATTCACTACTAATATCACTAGCAACAACAAAAAGTTTTGCTTTTTCTAACGCTAAACTAATAGCAATAGCACCACTACCAGTAGCAACATCAAGAACTTTAATCTGCTTTACATCTTGAAAATAGTCATCAATATAATACAAAACATTTTCTACTAATTCTTGAGTTTCAGTGCGTGGAATAAAAATATCAGGATTAACAATAAAATCTCGCCCCAAAAAAGTTTGATAACCTAAAATATATGCCAACGGTTTTCCTTGTAAATTAACATTAATTAAAGCATAAAAGTCTTCTTCACTAACTTTACTTTCAATATCTGAATTAGCATATAATTCTTGCAATGAATAACCTGCTAAATGAGCTAATAATCATTTACAATGATGACTACGATAATCAGCATATAATTTTTGACCCTTTTGTAATAAATGATGATAAGTCATAACTAATCTTCCATTCCCATTTTTCTTTTTTGTTCATCATCAATTAAAGCATTAATAATTTCATTAAGTTCACCCATCATAATCCGATCAAGTTTATTTAATGTCAAATTAATCCGATGGTCACTAACACGATTTTGAGGATAATTATATGTTCGAATTTTTTCTGCCCTCATGCCACTACCAACAGCATTTTTTCTTAATGTTCCCAATTCACTTTGTTGAGCTTCAAGTTTAGCTTCATAAATTTTAGCAAGTAACACTTTTAAAGCTTTATCCTTATTATCATGTTGACTGCGACCATCTTGTGAGGTTGTTACAATTCCAGTTGGTAAATGAGTAATGCGCACTGCTGAATCAGTAGTATTAACATGTTGCCCTCCAGCACCAGAAGCCCGATAAGTATCAATTTTTAATTCTGATGGTTTAACATCAACATCTAAAGCACTAACTTCTGGTAAGACAACAACCGTAGCTGTAGAAGTATGAACTCTTCCTTGTGATTCTGTTTTAGGAATTCTTTGCACGCGATGACTACCAGCTTCAAATTTCATTTTTGCATATACTTTTTCACCTTTAATCAAAAATGAAATTTGCGAAAAACCACCAGAATTTGATATTCGTGCATCTAAAAGTTCTGTTTTTCAATTTTGTGATTCACAATATCTTAAATACATCCGATATAAATCACCAGCAAAAATATTAGCTTCATCTCCACCAGCAGCACCACGAATTTCAATAATAACATTTTTATCATCATTAGGGTTTGCCGGCAATAATGCAACTATTAATTGTTGTTCAATGAAGAACAATGATTCTTCATTACCTTTTAATTCTTCTTTTGCTAAATTTAGCAAATCAACATCTTTTTCATTTCGAAAAATATTCTTAATTTCTTGAAGATTACTTTCAATAGTAAGATATTTCATATATAACGATACTGTATCATTAAGTTTAGCTCTTTCCTTAGATAACTTAGTTAACAATTCAATATTATTATTAATATCGGATTGACTTAGTAAACTATTAATTTCATTATAACGATGTTTCATTGTTTCCAATAGTTCTCGAGTTTTGACATTCATTTTTCTTCTCCTTAATATTGGTTTGTGGATAATCATTAACAATATGACAATGACGACAACGCGCCTCATAAAATTCATTGGCACCAATTAAAACAATCGGGTCATGATAACTAGCAGGTAACCCATTAATTATTCTTTGGGTTCTTGTTGCCGGCGAATGACATTTAACACATATTGCTTCTAATTTAGTAACAAATTCAGCTCTTGTTAATAGTTCTGGCATACATTTAAAAGGTTCACCACGAAAATCTTTATCTAAACCAGCAACAATAACCCTCTTCCCCTGATCTGCTAATTGTTCTAAAACTATTAAAATATCACTTGTAAAAAACTGAATTTCATCAATTGCAATAACTTCGGTATCATTATGTAAAAATTCAATTAATTGTTGAGCATCACGAATTCTTATTGCTTTAATCTTTCTTTTACTATGACTAACAATTTCTTCTTCTTCATAGCGATTATCAATCATTGGTTTAAAAATTTGAATTTTTTTATTAGCAAATAATAACATATTTATTCGTCGCATTAATTCTTCAGTTTTACCAGCAAACATACAACCACTAATTACTTCAATTCACCCATCTTTATAACACACATACATTATTTACCCTCACTTTGATTAATATTCTTTGCTAACAAATTCAAATCATTTAATAATGCATCAACAGTATGTCAAGAATTAGTTTTTACACCTGCTGCTCGTTGATGACCACCGCCACCATATTTTGCTGCTAAATCATTAATTTTCAATCCTGTACTCCGAATACTAATTTTAATAAACTCATCATTTTCATCTTGACTACAAAATGCTCATATATGTATTCCCAAAATATTCCCTAAGAGATTAACTAAATTATTAGCTTTTTCTTTAGTAATTAAAAATTCTTTCAAAATATCTGGTGTTAACTTTAAAAAAGCAACACCATTATCAGTAACAGTAAAATTATTCAAAGCAAATGCTTGAAATTTAATAATATTCATTGGCCGTTGATACAAATTATTATAAAGTTGTTCAATATTAAAACCCGTTGTCATTAAAAAATTTGCTAATAAAAAAGTTTCTGGTCGTAAATTACCATAAAGAAACCTTCCCGTATCAGTTACCATTCCATAAAATATCGCTTTAGCCGCCTCCTTTGTAACTTGCAAGTTATTATCTAAAGCTAATTTTGCTATCATTTCACTTGCTGATGGTGCCACATCATCAATTCACTCTAAATCGGCATATTGTTCATAAAATGGATGATGATCAATTTTAATCTTATACTTTCCTTTTTCTCAACCAACACCATCAATTCGCTCGGCATTAGCACAATCACCAATAATTACTAAAGCATCACGATAGTCCGTTTCCTTAATATCATCACAGCAACCGATATAATTCAAGTCTAATAAACTAACACCACCAGTTAAAACTCTAATATGAGGCAAATTAGCAACAATTAAATGTTTTAAACCAAATTGGACACCATACGCATCACCGTCAGGGTTAATATGACGCAAAATTATTACCGTGGAATATTCTTTTATCTTATCTCAGATTTTTTTAGTCATTTTATTATTCTCCTCTATCATCTTTTAATTAATTGATCGGTTTTACTATCAAACAAATAAATACCCCCTGACAAAATATCAAATTTAATTTCTTCTTTTAAAAATTTTTTATTATTTGATGGTGGGGTTATTACTTTAATAATTTTATTATCATTTAAAATTACATCAAGTAATCAATCACCCTTACGCATTTTTTTTAATTTAATAACTCATCCGTAAAGTGGTTGCTTATTAATAGCTTTTATTTTATGCTTATAAAAATCAGGAACAATTTTTTCTGGTAAAATACCAACATTAAAACTAAAATTTTTATTTTCCATATAAAGTGTCTTTAAACTAACAATATTAATATTATCAATTAATAATCACGATTCAGTATAATTAAAGTACCCAAACCAATTTAAATGTGGTGAACTAATCGCCTGTAAAACATCTTTATTAAAAGGTTGAGCAATAATATTTTCTTTTGTATCTTGCTGAACAATATCACCATTTTGTAAAATAATAACTTTTTGAGCAACATCAATAACACGATAACCATATTTACTAATAATAAGAATCGTTAAATTATAATTCTTTTGAAGTTTTTCAATTAAATGACCAAACTCATTTTTATATTGTTTAGATTGTTTAACTAAAGTATCATCAATAATAAGTAACCGTTTTTGTTGAATAAGAGCAATAGCAATTTGCAACTTAATGCGATCTCAACCAGTAAATTGTCAAATAAAACTAAACTTTAAACCTTTTAACTCAATATCATCAATAATATTCTTTACTTGTAACCAAGCTTGTTGGCGAACCCTAATAACTGCTCTACTAGCAGTATAAACTTCATTTTTAAACTTTTTCACACTAATTTTATCAAAACCATTTAAAAGCAATTGATGATAAATATAAGTTTCATTCATAATCTTTCCTTGGAGCATTTTAATTTCTGAAACTAAAATTTCACTAATAATTTGTCCTTGTTGAAAATAAAATTCATTGCGATATTCTCTTGTTGCTTGTTTTCACTGCTTAAACTTATTACTTTTTTTTAAATGAATAAAATCAGCATTTTTATGTTGATATTCAATGCTTTTAACTAACTTTCAAAAGTTTTTCGCATATGCTTTCGTATCAATTTCAGCTTGTAAAATATTTTTTCTTAATTCAGTAATTTCCGCATCTAAAGTTTCTAAAAACTCATTAGCAACAAATGTTACTTCTTTCATCTTAAATGAACGATTATTTCCCTTATGTCCTTGATGACAACGACAACTTTTTTCCATTCTTGTTAAAATAAAAATTTTATCCCATAAAGCTTGTAAAAAAGTTAACCGACTATTTAAAATGGTTAATTTTTCCGCTTCTACAACTCAACTTTGAAATCTTTGCGTTAAAATTGAAGTATTACTAGCATTAAAATCATTCATAATTTGTTTAATTGCTGTTTGATGAAATTTGTTAATAAATTCATAATATTTATTAATCCGTGTTTCTTCAAGAATCCGACTATTTTTAAGAAAAACCTCATTAAAATTTCGTAATTGATCTTTATATTTTTTCTTATCAACATTAATACCATTATCAATTAAATCATTTAAATGATGTTTAGCATCACGATAATCTTGTTTAGCCTGTAAATAAAAATTTTTATTTTTTAAATATAAACTAGTTAATTTTCAAGGAATTGAAAAAATTGAAAAAAGAAATTTTTGCGGAAAAATTAACGCTAACGGTCGTTTTTTTGGTAATTGCGTTGTGATATTTTCTTCATTAAAAATTATTTGCCCTGTTTCTAAATTCTTACCATCTTTAAAAGCTTTAAATAAAACATTTTTTTCTTCATAAGAATTAGTAATCAAAACACAAACATCATTATTAAAAATATCAAAAGAAATATTTTTTAAAATAACAATATCTTTTCATTTAACAACAATATCCTTAAATTCTAATATCACAAAATCACCTATTTCTTAGTCTCATTACATTATACGACAAACTAAAAATAATATGAAAAAACTCACCATAATTTGTTTAGTGAGTTTTAAACTATTTTTTTAAAGAATTTTTCAAGTCTTCTAATGATACTTCTGTTAACTTATCACTTTTTTTACTTGTATCTTTAACTATCGGTTTTTGATTTTTAGCATTTGCAATTTGTTGCTTTAAAATTTCTTGTTGTTTTTCTTGTTGTTTGGCAAACTTTTCTACTCGTCCATCAGCACGCATTGATTGTTGCTGACCAGTATAAAAAGGATGACATTTTGAACAAGTATCTACTCTAATTTCTTTTCCTTTAGTTGAACCAACAGTAAAGACATTAGAACATGTTATACAAGTAATTTCTGCTTCATAATAGTTAATAGCATTCTCTTGACCTTTTTTACTCATTGTTCCACCTCTAAAATATTTTCACTATCAAATAATAACATATATTATGTTAATTACAAAATAAGGGCAAGTATTTGGTCGCGTTTAGTTTTCTTAGGTATTGCTTTGAAGAAGTAAAACAATCAGCTAATTATATTATTTAATTACTAAACTAACCATACCTTTCTTGTTATTGTCATTTTATTCGTTTTCATTTTATCATATTATTGAATTTTTACACAATAAAAAATTATTAATTTTATTAAATTTTAACTAATATTTTTACTTACTTAAATCTATTATATTTATTTGTTACAGCATTACCTTTATAATTAATTCAACTATCATCATTTTTATTATTATATTTATTTCATAATGAATTTTTATATATTTGCTGAATTATACTTGTAAGTGCAAGTAAATAAAATTGCAAAAAATCTCATATAAAAATTTCATGATGCTAAGTTTATTTTAGAAAAAACAAAGCAAGGAGTTTTTATATGGGTTACAAACATCTTGGCATATATGAAAGAATTTATATTGAGAATCAATTGAAGTTTAAAGTAAAAATTAGTGAAATAGCTAAAAATCTTAATCGAAGTATTAGTACTATTATTCGAGAAGTCAATAGAAATAAAGATAGTAATCATTATTTTTCATTAATTGCACAAAATAAAGCAGAAAATAGAAAACAATCACATGTTTATTTTCATAAGTTTAAAAATAGAGAATTAGTAAAATATGTACAACAAAAATTACTATTAGGTTGATCGCCTGAACAAATTTATGGCAGAATTAAAAATTTTCATAAAGAATGAATTATTAGTTTTAAAACAATTTACAATTGAATTTATTCTGGATTACTTGAAAAAGTTACTAATAAAAATTTAAGAAGAAAAGGTAAGAAACGAAAATCTCAAGAAAATCGCGGTAAATTTAATGGTAAATCAATTAAAAAACGAAATATTAATGTTAATAATCGTATAACTGTTGGTCATTGAGAAGGTGATACTGTAGTATCATCACGAGGTAAAAGTAAATCATGTTTAATAACTTTAGTTGAAAGAACATCAAGATTTACTTTAGCAATGTTAGTTGAAAATAGAACTACTAAAGTTGTTAACGAAAACATTAGCCATTATTTATCAATTCTTCCAAATAATCTTGTTAAGACTATAACATTTGATAGGGGTAAAGAATTTTCTAATTGACAACAACTTGAAAAAAATTTAAATGTGAAAATTTATTTTGCTAATGCGTATTCGCCTTGACAAAGAGGTACTAATGAAAATACTAATGGTTTAATTAGAGAAAAATTTCCTAAAAAATTTAATTTTTCAAATACTACTAAAAATGCAGTTCATAAATTTATATTGTCTTTAAACCAAAGACCAAGAAAAATACTAAATTATCTTTCACCAATCGAATATTTGGTTAGAAAAATAATTTAGTTGCACTTAACTTTACAATTTGGCAAAAATAAAAATTTAACTTGAAAAAGTATTGAGACTTTAAGAAATGATTTATTTTATGAAATAAATAAGTTGGATAGCAATAGTAAAGAATTATTACGACAATCTTATTATTATAAATTAATAAGTAATCAAGATTTAATTGAATTTTCTAAGATTAATAATTTTGTTAATCAACTTATTCAAATAGATTCTTTAATAAAACAGTTTAAAGTAAATAATCAATTATTTATTGCACCATATATGAATATTAGACTTGGTACATAACCCTCAATTTTATCTACTATTTTGATAATATTATTTTCTAGATGAAGCACAAATATTAGATAAATATAAAGAAGAAAGTGAATTTTATAGTTTGGTAGGTGCAAAATGTTATAGTTATGTACCAAGTCTATTATTAAAAATCCTTATTGTATTTGAAAAGATGAAATTGGTGAACCATTAATAAATGAGTTTGATGAAAGTATTGTTAAAATGTTAATTGATAATGAGATTCGTTATTTAGATCGTAAAATTATAACTAAAACAAATTGGGATGGTTATTGAAGTACAACATATTATCATAATTTTTATATTAATAATTGTGATTTGATAACATATTATATATTTCAAACTGGTAATTTTGATGATTTATCTTCTATCCAAAAAGAGGCATTGTTTTTAAGAATTAATTGATAATTCTGATAACTATGTAAAAGAAATTATTAAAAAAACATTAGGCGGATTATTAACAATTGTTAATTATTTACCAATTCCTGGAAAACTATTTGTTAATGCTTTAAAAGGTATATTTTTTGCATATAGTATTTTAGATGGAATGAAGAAAGATAGTTACTTATATTATGTTTGGGGGTCATTATTTGTAAGTCAAAAAAAGTTAGATATTTTAAAATATATGATTACTGCTAGTAATAATTTTAATAACGGAATTAATGTTTTTTGACGACAAGGTTGACTAGATGATCAAAGTTTGATTGTTAAACAAATGAGTCCGAATGAAAAACATATTAAAACATATGAAAAACATGATATTGTAAGAGCTCGTTATAGGTGATTGTACAAAGCAATTAATATCAATTCGTTCACGATGACGATGTTATGATACTTGAACAAATTCGTGAAATAAAGGTAATGGTTTATATCCGTTTTTGTAAAACTAAAAATGTAGAATTATGAACATCAACATAATTCTACATTTTTTATTTATTTACTTTCTTGTGTTTCTTTTCTTCTGCTTGTTCTTTTTCTCGTTGGTGATAAGAATAGTGAGCTGATTTAGCATATCGTAAGATTGGTTTTTCAAGAATTAGCATTACACCAAAGGTGATTAGATATTTTACAAAAATGAACCCTCCGTAAATGTCATAAAAAATTAACATTTGTGTTTTTAGTGGTGCCTCGAATATTTCTTTGATTGTGTCATGAAAGAAAATTTTCTTACAGTTATTAATTATTATTGGATTTATTGTCATTGGATGAGTGTGAGTATGAAAACCTAAAGCATCAGCAGCTCACAATTGAGCATTTTCAGCAGCAAATAGTGCAGTTACTAAACAACAAATAAGAATACTGGTGCATTTAGTATAAATATTTTCTTTGTGAAATAATCTTTTTCATATTCAGTTTAATAGAAAATATAGTCCAATAACAAGGACATTTAGCATCATTCCCATTGTGGCACTAACAACAATATTACCGTGGGCAATGTGGTGGGGAATTATCATATGTAATCAAGGTTTAATTGCACCAATTAGTATTGCAAATCAAGGACCAATTAATGGAATAACTAATAAAATTAGGGTATCACCAATTTCAAAGTTCGCTGCTGGTAAATTAGGTAAGGGAATAGGAATTTCTAGCATTGATAATGTTAGTGCTAACCCTAATGCCATTGATGAAATGGTAATTTTAAATATAATATGTTTTTCTTTGAGCATATTTTTCTCCATAATCTTAATTGATAATAATTTTTAGTACTAATTATTTATAATAATTATAAATTGGATAATATGTATTGTCAATCAAAATTGGTGTAATTTAATAATTGGCGAGGGTAGTAGGACTCGAACCCACAACATTTAGTTTTGGAGACTAACGTTCTACCATTGAACTATACCCTCAATGTTATATCCTAATTATAAAGGAGTTTTAGTTAATTTTTTAATTAATAGACTTGGTACATAACTATAACTAGCTTAATTCAAAATTATATATTCCTGAAATTAAGTTAAATCGTAATCCAAATCTTCTAATCTTATTGCGATAACGATAAACTAGTATTTTAAATCTTTTTAAATCTAGCAAAAACATGTTCAATGACAATTCTAACTTTACTTAAAAAGCTATTATATTCCTTTTTATCTGGATTTTAAGGATTATTTTTACTCTTTTTAATTGGCAATAATGTATTTTTATGAACATTTTGCAAACCTTGATATCCTGAATCAGCAATTAATTATAATTTTGGATTTATAAGTGTATTTGATTTTAAAAATAACTTATAATCATGAATACTGCCATAACAAAAATCTATTGAAATAATTTTATTGTTAAATAAATAGACTTGGTACATAACTATAACATTTTATGCCTATTAGACTATAAAATTCATTTTCGTCTTTGTATTTATCTAATATTTGTGCTTCACCTAGAAAATAATATTAGACTTCTTGCATTACTTATTTATTAAACAAAATTCCTATAAAATATATTTAAAATAGAAATTATAAGGAATTTAAGATTATGAAATTTGATAAATTTAATTTTATTAATGATAAAGAATTATTACGATTAACTGGAATAAAGCAAAGTACTTTTAATAAAATGTTAAATATTTTAAAAGAAGCTGAGTTAAAAAAGTTTAAAAGAGGTGGTAAAAATAATAAATTATCATTAGAAAATAGATTATTGATGACTTTATCATATTGACGAGAATATCGTACTTATTTTCATCTTGGTAAAAGTTTTGATATTAGTGAAGCTAGTTGTTATCGAAATATCAAGTGAATTGAAGATATTTTAATCAAACATCCTGATTTTCAACAACTTGCTGGTAAAAAAGCATTAATAAATGATTATTTTAATGATAAAACAATTATTATTGATGCTACAGAAACACCCATTCAACGCCCAAAAAAAGACAAAAACAATCTTATTCAGGAAAAAAGAAAAAACACACTATTAAAACACAAGTAATTATTGAAAAAGAAAGCAAAATAATTATTGCAACAAATTTTTCTCTCGGTAAAAAGCATGATTTTTGTTTATTTAAAGAATCAAAAATCCCAATTTTAAAAAATACTAAATTAATAGTTGATAATGGTTATCAAGGAATACAAAAAATTCATAGTAATGTTCTAATACCTAAGAAAAAAACAAAGAAAAACCCTTTAAATAAAGAACAAAAACATAATAATAAATTAATTTCAAAAATGAGAATTATTATTGAAAATATTTTTGCTATTCTTAAAAAATTTAAAATTATTACTGAAAAATATCGTAATCGTAGAAAACGATTTAGTTTAAGATTTAATTTAATTGCTTCAATTTATAATTTGCAATTATAGATAACATAAAATATTTATTTAAAATTAAATTTAAATAATAAAATAATTTTTTGTTGTGTCAAAATTTACACATTTAATAAAATCCATAAGTATTAACCTAATAAAAGTTAGAAATTACTATATAGTATTTTTTATTTACAAATAATTTGTAATTATTTTAATAAGTAATGCAAGAAGTCTATTATCAAAATAGTAGATAAAATTAAAGGTTATGTACCAAGTCTAATATAATTAGCTGATTGTTTTACTTCTTCAAAGCAATACCTAAGAAAACTAAACGCGACCCATCATTTTTAGTTATTGCGGTCGGTAATGGTTGCTCGTTATCTTTTTTAGGTAAAGGCATTTCAGCAAAGAATGAAGTTATGTAATAATGACGAGATTCAAATTTAGTAAGAGTAATTTTAGCATTAATGATTTTATCAATGTTATATCGATTATTATCACTACTTTTAACACCATTATCTTTGTAAAAATTAATAATTTTTTGTCAGGAACTGCCGTCAACAGAGCTAATTTCAAATAAAGCATATTCAGATGTACTTGCAAGTACATCGGCAGGCAATTTATTTTTAACACTTTCAATATTTAAAGAATAATTATCACGAAATAAAACAGTATTTAGAATTTCTGAAAACTCTAACTCGCAACTATTACCACATTGACTGGGGTTTGTGGTTCGTTTTTGTCGTTTCATAAAGGAGGATTGTTCCATATTAGGTTTTGGTGGTTGTTTTGTATCAAAGAACGCCCCTAACGGTACCAAACTAATAAACATTATAATAAATCAAGAAATAATCTTATGCATCTCATCACGACTTAAAACTCTCTTTTATTACTTTAAAAGCATGAGAAAATTTATATTCATAATATAATGGACATTCAGAAATATTAATAACTTCTTTTTGATGTTTTCTAACTACTTTATTAAAATAAAAACGCTTAATAATTAACTTAACAACTGTCATTAACAAATAAACCATTAATAATCAAAAATACACCTTAAAAAATACATTTTGAAAATCAAACAATAAAATCTTTAAAAAACTCATCTGTATTAGTTCTAATTCTTGTTAAAAACACTCAAATTATAACGATAAAACTATGAAGTATAATAAAAAAATGTATAAAACCTAAAACACTTTTAAATCATTTAATACCTAATATTTTCTTTAACTTTTTCATTTTTTAACTCCTTAAAATTAAATATATTGTTGATAAAATGCAAATAGTTCCTAAAATTTGGAAAATCGGATGTTGAGAAAATAACCTAATCATTGGTTTAAACAAATCTAAAATTTTAATATTATTTGATAGAACTTTATTAAAATATTCTAAACCCTCACGCACATAGGCTCATAAACCTAAAAAGTCGTTTAAAGCAAAAATAGAAAAAACAGCAACAAGAATAAATAATAGACTTCTTGCATTACTTATTTATTAAACAAAATTCCTATAAAATATATTTAAAATAGAAATTATAAGGAATTTAAGATTATGAAATTTGATAAATTTAATTTTATTAATGATAAAGAATTATTACGATTAACTGGAATAAAGCAAAGTACTTTTAATAAGCTGAATTATACTTGTAAGTGCAAGTAAATAAAATTGCAAAAAATCTCATATAAAAATTTCATGATGCTAAGTTTATTTTAGAAAAAACAAAGCAAGGAGTTTTTATATGGGTTACAAACATCTTGGCATATATGAAAGAATTTATATTGAGAATCAATTGAAGTTTAAAGTAAAAATTAGTGAAATAGCTAAAAATCTTAATCGAAGTATTAGTACTATTATTCGAGAAGTCAATAGAAATAAAGATAGTAATCATTATTTTTCATTAATTGCACAAAATAAAGCAGAAAACAGAAAACAATCACATGTTTATTTTCATAAGTTTAAAAATAGAGAATTAGTAAAATATATACAACAAAAATTACTATTAGGTTGATCGCCTGAACAAATTTATGGCAGAATTAAAAATTTTCATAAAGAATGAATTATTAGTTTTAAAACAATTTACAATTGAATTTATTCTGGATTACTTGAAAAAGTTACTAATAAAAATTTAAGAAGAAAAGGTAAGAAACGAAAATCTCAAGAAAATCGCGGTAAATTTAATGGTAAATCAATTAAAGAACGAAATATTAATGTTAATAATCGTATAACTGTTGGTCATTGAGAAGGTGATACTGTAGTATCATCACGAGGTAAAAGTAAATCATGTTTAATAACTTTAGTTGAAAGAACATCAAGATTTACTTTAGCAATGTTAGTTGAAAATAGAACTACTAAAGTTGTTAACGAAAACATTAGCCATTATTTATCAATTCTTCCAAATAATCTTGTTAAGACTATAACATTTGATAGGGGTAAAGAATTTTCTAATTGACAACAACTTGAAAAAAATTTAAATGTGAAAATTTATTTTGCTAATGCGTATTCGCCTTGACAAAGAGGTACTAATGAAAATACTAATGGTTTAATTAGAGAAAAATTTCCTAAAAAATTTAATTTTTCAAATACTACTAAAAATGCAGTTCATAAATTTATATTGTCTTTAAACCAAAGACCAAGAAAAATACTAAATTATCTTTCACCAATCGAATATTTGGTTAGAAAAATAATTTAGTTGCACTTAACTTTACAATTTGGCATAAAATGTTAAATATTTTAAAAGAAGCTGAGTTAAAAAAGTTTAAAAGAGGTGGTAAAAATAATAAATTATCATTAGAAAATAGATTATTGATGACTTTATCATATTGACGAGAATATCGTACTTATTTTCATCTTGGTAAAAGTTTTGATATTAGTGAAGCTAGTTGTTATCGAAATATCAAGTGAATTGAAGATATTTTAATCAAACATCCTGATTTTCAACAACTTGCTGGTAAAAAAGCATTAATAAATGATTATTTTAATGATAAAACAATTATTATTGATGCTACAGAAACACCCATTCAACGCCCAAAAAAAGACAAAAACAATCTTATTCAGGAAAAAAGAAAAAACACACTATTAAAACACAAGTAATTATTGAAAAAGAAAGCAAAATAATTATTGCAACAAATTTTTCTCTCGGTAAAAAGCATGATTTTTGTTTATTTAAAGAATCAAAAATCCCAATTTTAAAAAATACTAAATTAATAGTTGATAATGGTTATCAAGGAATACAAAAAATTCATAGTAATGTTCTAATACCTAAGAAAAAAACAAAGAAAAACCCTTTAAATAAAGAACAAAAACATAATAATAAATTAATTTCAAAAATGAGAATTATTATTGAAAATATTTTTGCTATTTTTAAAAAATTTAAAATTATTACTGAAAAATATCGTAATCGTAGAAAACGATTTAGTTTAAGATTTAATTTAATTGCTTCAATAGACTTCTTGCATTACTTATTTATTAAACAAAATTCCTATAAAATATATTTAAAATAGAAATTATAAGGAATTTAAGATTATGAAATTTGATAAATTTAATTTTATTAATGATAAAGAATTATTACGATTAACTGGAATAAAGCAAAGTACTTTTAATAAAATGTTAAATATTTTAAAAGAAGCTGAGTTAAAAAAGTTTAAAAGAGGTGGTAAAAATAATAAATTATCATTAGAAAATAGATTATTGATGACTTTATCATATTGACGAGAATATCGTACTTATTTTCATCTTGGTAAAAGTTTTGATATTAGTGAAGCTAGTTGTTATCGAAATATCAAGTGAATTGAAGATATTTTAATCAAACATCCTGATTTTCAACAACTTGCTGGTAAAAAAGCATTAATAAATGATTATTTTAATAAGTAATGCAAGAAGTCTAATATTATTAATTTAAACATTTTCTAAACCTACCTTTTTATTCGCCGTCCGTGCTGGTTAACTCACGGTCTATTTTTAGGGCTATTACCACTAAACTTCTTAATTGAACCACTAGATGATTTTTTTTAGTTCCTCAATTAGCAACTGATTTTCGATATTTTTTACGAAAACCAACTTTTGGTCGTTCAATATGAATACCTAAAATGCCACCAATTACAAGATTTATCACAAGCATAATTAACGGAAAAATAATAATGCGAATATCTGTTCCAGGAATGGTTAAAGTTCAAATTAAATCAAAAACTTTATAAAACATATCGCCAATCAAACTAGCCATTTTTTCTAAGTTTTCCATTTTTTAAACTCCTTTACTTGTTTTTCTTCTTCAGATTATTTTTTAACTTAGTAAGTATCTTGCTGAATTTTTCCATTTTTAAATATTCTAATGCTTCAATATCCATTACATTATCATTTCAAAATTTATGTTGATATTTATCATTCAAAGCACGATTACTTAATTCACGCAAGAATGATAAATATTTATTATCGTAAAGATTTAAGATTGACATCGGAATTTTCAATTTAAAGAAATAAATGTCTAATTCTGGAATGCTACGATACTTGATTTTGCGACCTTTTTTATCATTTTTTGCATTAATTAGCGTTAATCGTCATTGCTCATATTCACTTACCGATTTAAAAGTGCCGTAAATAACTTGTAAATAGGGTCGGAAAATACTAACCGGTTTTTTTCTAATACCAACAATTATTGAATTCGCAATATCACGAACTTTAACTCATATATGTTCGGCTCGTTGTCCGCTTGCTAATACGATATGGGTAAATTGTCGAGCCGAAGCGAAATATTCTTGTAAACCTTGGGTTACTCTATCATTTTCTTTATAATCAGTTCCTTCTAAAAATAAGTTAGTTTCATCTCATAACAGTAAATGTTTTTCATCTAAAATTGGATAATTATAATCTAAAAGTGACATGTGTCCTAATGAAAGCATTTGTTTATCTGTAATCGGAAAAGTAGAAATCGTTTTTCAACCACTTAATAAGTAAGAAGCTAAAACCATTAAAGCGGTTTTTCCAGTCCCTAAAGCACCAATTACTAAATTTAAAGGTGAATTTAATAAGAAATTAATAAAACTACGACGAGCAAAAAAATGAGAAATTTTAGTATATAAAATATACAAAGCAATTAATAAATAAATAATATCAAATAACATTCGTCAACTTTGAGGATTATAATAATGCAAAATTGCACCATAAAATCACGCAATAATAAATAAAGTGCGATTTAAAGCGACAAAATCATATAATCTTAAATTTATTTTTTTAAACAATAGCATCACTTAAATCACACTTTCTTTATTTTTATTACTATCTGCCGGGCATTAATTTTTCAAACATTTTGAAAGCAATTAAAAATAAACCAATAATTACACCAAGCAAGAAAACTCAATATGTAGCAAAGAAATTAACGACATTTGGCATATTACCACCAATAATATCAGTTCAAATATTACCGAACGCTGTAATTAATGCTTTTCATAAGTTAGTAACCGCTTGTTCGCCAGTAATTTTTGCTGGTACATCGGCCAAGAAAGTTCCAATCATATAATCACCCCCCTTCTAAACAAAATATGATTTAACCTTATAAAATAAAATAACCATAAATAAGACGATGAATACTAACACCATTCAAAAAGCAATGTTTGCTATTAAAAGTCAAAGTAGTTCTTTGGTTAAATCAATTTCCTTGCCAGAAACTCACGCCGGAATAGTTGTAATTTGGATAAATAAATCTCAAAAATACAATTTTGTCATTTCTCAATCTAAATCTTTTCAAGCAATTAAAAACATAATAATTACCGCTTAAAAGGTCAAAAGAGTAGAAAAATAATGGCCGAGAACAGCATTACAATTATTAAAATTGAAAACAAAAATACAACTTGGGGCGGTAAATCGGCAGTTGGATAAATTAATTCAATTAACTCAATAATTACTCTTTTAAACATTTAACAACCAACTTCCTTAATTAATAACATAGCATCAATACAAACCCACGCATCATGAAAAATATCTATCTCTACATGACCAACACCATAATCACACGCTCATACACGATTAGGTTTAGTATTATTATTACCATTAATATATACAGATAACTGTGATACTCTATCTATCTTTTGTTCTTCTTCAGAAGAAGCAATACCATATCATACTTTCACTTTTCTCTTCCTACCTTTTAATTTATCTTTCTTATTTTTAACATTTTTTTAATTTTTTTAATTTTTCTAACCCTTTTTGTACTCTTAATTCGATTAATTTTATTTATTTTTGTATTATAGTTAAATTTAGTCATATCTATGTACTTTTAAAAATATTCTAAATATTTTTTTTATTTGTTAATTTCTTCTCCATCTTTTTCTAATAAATTTTTCTTAAATTTCGCAATAAATATTCGTTGTGAATAAGTAAAATCTTTTGGCAACTGTTTTGCTTCACTACCATATTTTTTTTATCTTTAAAAAACCGATAAATATTAACCGCAATATAGTATGCTAGTAATAATGTTAAAATCATAAAAAATACTAATCCAAATATACTCATCTTTCTTTTCTCCTTAATTTTCTAATCTTTTAATATGCAATATCAACACAAAGTCAATTATCACCGACTAAATCAGTTCTAACAGATTCAACTGCAGATTTAGAGGCTCAAATTTTTTGTTCTAATCCAGTTTTTTTATTAATAGAATATATAAACTCTCGACAATAATCTTTGCCAGACTCATCCACATTAACTCACATTTTTATTTCTAAAACTCCTCAAAAAAATTGCAATAACTTAGTTAAATAACTCAACTAACATAGATAATTAACGGGCGGAGCATACGCTTTCCGCACCGTTTAAACACCATAAAAACTAACTAAAATATTTTTTTATTTACCCCTATTCTTAAAACACCGTAAAACATTTTTAAAATGAATTTTTAAAATAATCAAAACTTACAACCTTTTTATCATGTTCTTTTTCAGCAACAAAAAAACCTAACAACTCATGACCTAAAATCAAACTAGATTTTTGACCTTTATCATTAATAAAAACTAACCGATATTCACCATCTCTAATTATTCCTATACAAATAGAATTTTCATATTTTCCTTTATAAACAAATCGTTTCGAAAACCAAATACCAGTAGATTCATACAATCACGGAATTGCTGGCGCTTTAATAAGTACTGCATTTTGCGTTTCTTTTAAAAGATATTTTTCAGTATTTAAAAAAATATTTTCAATATTTCTCATATACATACCATCCTTACAATATTTAGTTATATTAAACTAAGTTATATTTAGCTTAGTTATCTAACTAAGTTAAATATTTATTTTTTTAAACATTTATGTTTAACAAAATTTGTTAGTAAACTTCGTTTACTAATTAACTTAGTTTATTATTATCAAGGCACAAAAAAATACAAGGCATAACTAAAAATAATAAATATTAATTTAACCTTATATTTCTTGTAATAAATAAATGAGCTCATATTTATTTATTAATTAACAGCAAGTTTGTAAAAACCAAAATCTTGTCATATGTATATGGTTTCTACATAGTTATGTACCAAGTCTATTGACAATTTCTGATATAGTATAAATATCTGTTTTAAATCCACTACCAGGAGTATTAAAAGATTGTAATGTTCCATTTTTTTATAAAAATTAAATGCAGAAATTCAGTTTTTATAACCAAACAAACGAAATCGTTTAGGATATTCAAGCTCAACATCACTAGGTCAGGAAAAACCACTTTCACTTATATCTAATCAATAATCACCGTGATGAATTAATTTAGTGTTTTTTAAACTAGCAAACTTTAACTCACAGCTATTACCACATTGACTGGGGTTTGTAGCTCGTTTTTCTCGTTTCATAAAGAATTGTTCCATATTTTTGGTTTAGATGGTTGTTTTGTATCAAAGAACGCCCCTAATGGCACCAAACCAATAAACATTAGGGCGTATAACAAAGAGGTAGGGAAATAAGAAAAAGACGATAATTATCGTCTTTTTTGTTCTTTTGTAAAAAAATATGGACTTCGTATAAATATTGGAGATTGGTTTATATTATGTGTGTAAGGTAACCATTTTAGATCAGCAAGAATACTCCTTCCTCTTAACAATAATTTTTAAAAGGAGGTAGGTATTTTAATAGACTTGGTACATAACCTTTAATTTTATCTACTATTTTGATAATATTATTTTCTAGATGAAGCACAAATATTAGATAAATATAAAGATGAAAGTGAATTTTATAGTTTGGTAGGTGCAAAATGTTATAGTTATGTACCAAGTCTATTGAATAAAATAATAAGAAATTATATTAACAAAACTTGATGAAGTTTTGTTAATATTTTTTTATTAGTTATTTTTAAAATTAATATTAAATTTTCTTAAATTATATATTTAATATTTGTTATAATTAACTTTTACACCATTCTTATATTTAAGAATGGTGTATTTTTGCTTTTTTCTAATTTGTGATATAATTCACTATGTATTTATATTAATTTTTTACGGAAAGGACAGCGTTGTTATGTATATTCTATTAGAACAACGAGGCTATGTTGTTTATAATCTATATGATCAAGAAGTAGCAATTTTTATGTTAATGCCAGAAGCAATTGCTTTTATTAAAAGACAATATCACATGCCACAACAAATAACAATATCGCATAGACAACATTATCCTGCTTTACCGGTAATAAATAATTATTATCCAAATCAAAATGCACCGATATTACAAAATCCGTATCATTATCAACCACCAGTGGGCAGACAAAATCCGTATCCATCATCAGCGGTAAATGGTAATATGTATCCAGATAATAGCAATTTTGTTGTTAATGAGCACCGTGCACCTGCACCGCAGTACCCTAATCCTAATCTAGTTATTAGAGAAAAATTTGAACCAACAATTAATATGACTAATAGTATGTTAAATGAGCAGTTATTTAATGAACAAGAATATCGATCACAATTGAATGGTAATGGTTTACAACAACAATCAGAACAAAAAATTGATGAGCGAAAACTTAAAATTGATAAATTTCGTCAACATTTGGATGATGTGGTTAAAAAAAAGCAATTACAGAGTAATGGAACAGAAAAAAAGTTGGAAGTAAAAAGTAAACCAAGTAGTTTTGGGTTTAATAGTGCTAAGCAATCAAAGATTAATTCATCAGGTACTGTTAATTTAGAAAAAGCTGATGTTGGACAAAAATTGAAAAGTGGTTTTAATATTAGTAATATGGATGCTTTACAACAAGGTAATGAAGAAGGTTTTATAGATAATAATAAAAAGATTAAAACTTGAGTGTGGGTTGTATTTATTATTTTGGCAGTGGTAATTGTTGGTTTTGGTATTTTAGGACTTTTAGTAGGAATAAATGTTGGTGGTATTAGTGATAAAATTAAAGAATTATTTAGTGATTAATTAAAAAATGTTCCAGAATATCCATCCTAGTTGGAAAGATTTTCTTATTAATCAAAAAACCACCCAACCTTATTTTATTGAATTAATTAACAAAGTATCATTAGCATATAAAAATAATCACTGTTATCCACAACCAGAAGATATTTTACGATTGTTAAAAATTGTTAGTTTTGATGATATTAAAGTAGTTATTTTAGGACAAGATCCGTATCATCAGCCAAACCAAGCTAATGGTTTGGCTTTTGGTGTTAATCAGGGTGTTAAGTTGCCACCAAGTTTAAAAAATATTTTTGTAGAATTGGAAAATGATTTAGGAATTATTGTTCAAAATGGTGATTTAACTAAATGAGCTAGAAGTGGTGTTTTTCTTTTAAATACTGTTTTAACGGTACAAAAAGATCAACCATTTTCACATGCTAATTTTAATTGGCAAGAATTTACTGATAATCTAATAAAATATATTGACAATTATCATAATAATGTTATTTTTGTTTTATGAGGTAAAAAAGCACAAGCAAAGATTAATTTAATTAATGACCAAAAGCATCTTATTCTTATGGGAGCACATCCCTCACCGTTGGGAGCACATTATGGGTTTTTTAATCAGAAGTATTTTAGTAAGATTAATGAATATTTGATAAAGCATAATAAGAAGCCGATTGATTGGCAGTTATAGTTTTTCTTTAGAAAGGAAACTACATTAATGATTTTCTTTAATAGTAATAAAAATGGTTTGTCGTTATTTGATATTAGAACAGCGTATATTGTTGCGGGAGCATTAGTTTTAGCAGCATTATCTTATATTTTAATGACAGGGCTTTCAATGTTTATAAAAAAAGAACGATATCGTGGTCTTCGTTTGACAACAAAAAATATTGCTTATATTGCCATGTTATCAACGGTATCGGTAGTAACAACTGTGGTTATTGCATTGTATATGCCAGCAGCGGTTTTACCGCCGATTAGAATAGCTATTGAAGGTTTGATGATTAAGATTACGGGTTATATTTTTGGCCCGGTAATTGGTATTTTATGTGCTTTGATTACTGATATTTTAGTAATGATGTTTGTTCCGTCATATATTCATCCTGCGTATATTGTGACGGTTATTGGTTTTGGTTTTATTTCTGGTATTGCTGGTGATTTGCGGCGAATGTTTCATCAAAAGTCATGAATTTTAATTTTAATAACTAATATTTTTATTATTGGTTTTGGAACAGCTGCTTTAGTAATGACTTATTGTGCTCCGCAATTTGCTGATTTTGCTGTTGATGAAGTTCCTTTTACAAAAAATGTTCCGATTAAAAAATGAATTATGATGCTAATTATTAGTATTGGGACAGTTTTAATTTTAGTTGTTATTTGGTCAACTTGAATGTATTTTCGTTTTATAAAAAAGGATACAAAAGGTTTTAATGATTTAGTTCCAATTATTTTGTTAGCAGTTATTAATGAATATATTGTTACGGTGTTAATTGCATCTTGGGGGGATGTCAGTCTGTTAACTAATCGTACTGAGGATTATGGTTTAGCAATGATTCCAAGATTGGTAATGGCTCCGATTAAAATATTTTTTAATACAGTAATTATTTATATTACTTGAAAAACTATTAGACCATTAATTAATGAAGATCGTTAGCATTTATAAGGAGTGTTATTTAGATGAAAAGGTTAAATGTTTGGTTACAAATTACAAAGTATTATTTTCGTAAAAATTTTTATTCAATTTTAAAATATTTAAAATTGAATTTTAATAAAAATTTCAATACTCGTAGTATTGCCTTAGCAGCTGTAATGTTAGCATTAACAATAATTATTGTTAAATTTTTAGGTTTTAGTTTAAAATTGGGTGTTGGTGGTAAAGGAACAATGGTAATTGGTTTTGGTTTTATCCCTAATGTGCTTTTTAGTTTTTTACATGGACCATTTTTTGGTTTTATTTTTGGTTTTATTTCCGATACAACATTGTTTATCTTAAAACCTACATTTTATAGTCCAATTATGGCAATTCAAGAACCAATTGTTGGGGTTCTTGCAGGAATTGCGGGAATTGTTTATAGTAAACTTCGTAATTGTCAATTTAATTTTAAGAAGTATTTATTATTTTTTACTGTGATGCAATTTATTTTGGTTGCTTTATTAATTTTAAGTTTTTATTTAATATTTTTCTCTGATTTTGTTTACTCTTTTTCATTGAAAAATAATAAAGTTTTTAGTGTTAAATGAGATTTACTTTATATGGTAATTTCTGGAATTTTTATTTCTACTTTATTTATGGCTGTGGAATTAGTTTTAATTTTAATTTTGTGAATAACTTGAAATAATCAAAAACAAAATAGTGTTACTGAGAAATTTAATAATGCATTAATTTTTATTATTATTATTATTTTACAATTATTTTTAACATTAATTAATTCATGAATTTTATCGCCATTACATTTTTTAGTATTTTATGATATTCATTATTTAGTTTCTTTATTACCACGATTAGTTAAAGAATTATTATTAATGCCGTTACGAATCGCAATATATTTTATAATTTTTAAAACAATTTTAAAAATTTATTATGATAAATATTTTTTGCAAAAAGAACTTAATTCTCATCAAGAAAATGTAGAGTAGGGATTATAATGAAAAGTTTTTTTAAACGATTTTTTAGTAAAAGTAAAATATTGTTTTTTACTAGTGTTGCTAATGTCTTAGTTTTGCTAAAAGATTGAAAATTTGTTTATAAGTTAATGACATTTTTAATTTTATTTAGTTTCTTTTTAGCTGGTGTCGTTTATGGGGTATTTATTGAATATTGATATATTAACCCTAAAACTTCACAGCTTGATATGCCACGGGTATATAATTTTAATGTTTTAGTTAGTTTTTGGTCGGTGCAAACTAATATATTAGCTTGTTTATATTTCTTTTATGCGTTACTTTATCATCATAAAACGGTAACTAATAAGTTTACTAATTTGACAACACAAACTAGTATTACAATATATATTACAGTAACAATGGTTTTATTTTGGTTATTAGTATTTTATGGTGTGGGAACAGGGTTATCGTATGAATTTGTTTCCAATGCTGATCGGGTTATTGGCATTACAATGCATGCCATAACGCCGTTATTAACATTAATTTACTTATTATTATCGTTAGGGAAAACTCAGATTTTATATAAAAAATATTTTACTCGCCAAATGTTTTGAATGTTAGGATATCCGATTGGTTATTTAATATTTATTAATTTAAGGGCTAAGTTATTATATGGTGATGGTATTAGGATTTTTTTATTTCCTTATGAGTTTGTTGATTTTTATCATCCGATATTTCCTTTACCAGTAGTTTGAAATAATATTTTGTTAGTAGGATTAGGAATATCAATGTTAGTAGGTATAAATGTTATTTTGATTGTTATTAATAATGTAATTTATAAGAAGACAAAACATATAAGTAAAAAGTAAGTTGATTAAACAAATCATTGGATAATAATTTTGGTTATCTTTTTAAAGATATTGCGATATAACCTTATCTGCCCCCTTATTCTTGACATAGATAGGAAAATCTAGTAATATTATTGTTAATATAAAAAGAACGACATCATTGGTTATTCATTTTATAAAGTGTGCTTTCTAAACAAATAATTGGCACACTTTTTTATAAAAAGTTTGAGGTTATAAGAAAAAAAATGAAAAGAAACCTACTTAAAATAATTTTATCTAAAATAACAATAATAAATTCTGTACTATTTTTAGTGGCTTGTAATTCAATTTCGCTTAATTTTGTTATGCTCAAGCGGATGCCATTAAATCATTAAATTATTTAAAATATGATAAACATAGTTATAATTCACAATATTTATTTGCTTTTATTGAGGGGTTATTTCATAATGCTCCAGCTGATCAAAAATCAAGTCTAATGAAGTATTAGAAATGACAAAAGTAAATGGCAATCAGGGTGTTGTGTTGTTATTAAGGAAATGGATATTAATAATGAAAATTTGGATTTAGATAAAGTGTTAACAAATCCTAGTCAATTAAATCAGCAATTAAATGATATTGCTAATGAAAGTACAAGAGTAATTTCTAGTACAACTGAATTTTGGTATGGCGTTGCTAAAGATATTTTTGTTGTTAATTATGATGATAAAGTAAATAATAATGAATCACGAAAATTTAAAGAATTTATTATCAAACTGAGATATGCACCATTTGCTAATAAAGATTTACCTTATCGCGAAAATGGTCAAGAGTTTTTTCAAGAGCGACCAGCATTGTGACATGATGGCAAAAATGTTTTGGCCTCTGATTTTGTTAATAGTGTTCGTTATGTTTTGGATGCTAGTAATGGTTCTGCTAATGTTGATGATTTAACTGATACTAGTAAAGTGGGAATTAATAATGCTAAAGCATATTTAGACAAAAAAGTTAGTGAAGATAATTTAGGAATTAAAGCAATTGGTAATGACTTATTATATATTAATTTTGTAACTGGTTTTAATCCGACAGCAGTTTCAAAGTTAACCGCGGATTTTATTAAAAAATTGTTTTCTCCGGCTTTACTTCCCTCAAGAAAAGATGTTATTGCAAAATATGGTAATCTTTGAGGGACTTCTAAAGATACAGTTTTAGGTAATGGTGCTTTTAAAATTTATCGTACTGATTTTGATAATGATACGGTTTTTCTGAAAAATGAAGATTATTGAGATCGTGAAAGAATTTCTGCTAATGCTTGAAAGTATAAAGTAGTTCAAGATACCGTAACATTATCAATTTTATTTGAATCGGGTGTTGTTGGAAAATCAGATATTCCCAAAGAATTATTGCCACGATTTTTAAATAATCCCGTCTTACGCCGGTTTTTATTTCAAGGAATGTCAACAAGAGATTCAAAATATTTAGCTTTTAATAATACAAGTAATAAATTTGATAATAGACTTGGTACATAACTATAACTAGCTTAATTCAAAATTATATATTCCTGAAATTAAGTTAAATCGTAATCCAAATCTTCTAATCTTATTGCGATAACGATAAACTAGTATTTTAAATCTTTTTAATCTAGCAAAAACATGTTCAATGACAATTCTAACTTTATTTAAAAAGCTATTATATTCCTTTTTATCTGGATTTAAAGGGACGCATAAAGTTTTGTTAGGTAGGTAAATGTTTGAATAAGTATTAAGGCGGTCAGCAATGATTGTCTTTTTATTTTATAAGGTGTTAAAATTTGTTCTTTGAAAATTAAATACAAGTGAATTAATAATGTTGGTATGTATTAAAGCACGATAAATTGTGGGTGGTCGCCATAACCAAAAGAAGTTTACCAGTTAATAAATAACACCCTATTAGCTATAGCAATTTGTTTCGTTTTGCAATAAAAAAATGAATGGGTGGATTTCCTAAAAATATACACGCTATTAAATTAGTTCCAAGGGTAGGATGCGGATGTTAAAGTGTAAAAATTTCTATATAGGGGTATGCTAAGTTTAAAATTATTAAAATCTTTATCTAATTAAAAAACAAAATTCAGTAACAAAGCTTGTTAAACACTTAAATCTGCGATATATAAGTGTTTAAAAAACTAAGTTAACTAAAACTTAGTTAATATAACTTAGTTTATCTATAAGAAAGGTAATTTATTATGAAAAACATTGAAAACATTTTCTTAAATACTAAAAAATATCTCTTAAAAGAAACACAAAACGCAATGCTTATTAAAGCACCAAAAATACCGTGATTTAATGAACAAATCGGTATTTGGTTTCCAAAGCGATTTGTTTATAAAGGAAAATATGAAAATTCCATCTGCATCGGAATAATAAAAGATAGTAAATATCAAGTAATCTCAATTAATCAAAAAGAAAAAGAAACCAAATTAATTAAGGGCCAAGAATTATTAGGCTTCTTCATTGCCGAAAAAGAAAACAACAAAAAAGATATAAATTATAACTATTTTAAAGGAGTTTAAAAATGAATATTGCGATTGGAATAATATTTATTATCATTTGCATAATGCTATTGGCGTATTTTAGTTATAAAATTTATGCCAAAATAAAAATTAGAATTAAATATAAAAATGCCATTAAAAATAATACTGGTAATTTCACAAAATACGAGAAAGTATTTATTGCTCGCTTTGAAGAATGAGTTAAAGCCCCTAATTCAAAAGAAA
This sequence comes from Spiroplasma endosymbiont of Asaphidion curtum, assembly GCF_964031085.1. GTDB lineage: Bacteria > Bacillota_I > Bacilli_A > Mycoplasmatales > Nriv7 > Nriv7. The sequence continues at coordinate 1,266,934 of NZ_OZ035001.1, forward strand.
ATAATAAGGATAAAAAATAATGTTTTGAGAAATTATTATGGAGTTCTTAAAACTGTTTATTCCGATAGAAAAAATGCCTGCACAAGTTGCGTTTATTGCCGGATTAATTATTATCATTACTTTTCTTTTTGCGTTAATTTCAATTATGTATTTACCAATAAAAATGATTTTTGGGAGATAAAAAATGACAGTAAATTTAAAAGAATTTAATTGAGAACAAATTAAACAAACTTTCTGAGATTTATTTATTCAAATTACAACTATTCCGGCTCACATTACTGGGGGGTAAAGAAATTAAATTAACCGAAGCACCACTTTGACTTTTAATAGCAAACATTGCTTTTTGATTCTTAACAGCGATTATGGTGTGATTTATTCTAATGTTACTTTGAAAAACCATATCAGTATTTAGATAGAAATAAAAGTAATGTCAAGAAGTTACATTGTGATGCATTCCCAAAGAAATTCAAAATTAATTAGAAAAAAATACAATCGTGTTAAGGTTAATCGTGGTTTTAACAAATTTAAGAAAAACTTTGAATATAAATATAAATGATGAATGTTTTAAAAAGAAAGGGGGTGATTATATGATTGGAACTTTCTTGGCCGATGCACCAGCAACAGTAGAAAAAATAACAGCTAGTGACGCGATGACTAAATTGTGAAACGCAATTATAACAGCGTTTACTAAAATGTGAGAAATTATTGCTGTTAATATGCCACAAGTCGGTAACTTCTTTGCTGACTACTGAATATTCATTTTTCCATTTATTTTGGCAATATTCTTTATTTGCTTTAAAATGTTTGAAAAATTACTTGGAGCGGTACGCTAACAAAAAAATAAAGTGAGGTGCAAGATGAAATTTTGCAAATGAATAATAGAAAAAAATAACCATTTTATTGAATTGAATCGCACCTCATTTTTAATTTTATGACATTGCGGAGCAATTTGATATATTTACAACGGTTATTTTAAAAACATTGTGAGCTATTTATTTTTAGCAGGTTGTATTTTAATTTTTCTTTTTAAAATCGGTAATTTAACACAAATTAACAAAGTTATTAATTTGCTGAATTATACTTGTAAGTGCAAGTAAATAAAATTGCAAAAAATCTCATATAAAAATTTCATGATGCTAAGTTTATTTTAGAAAAAACAAAGCAAGGAGTTTTTATATGGGTTACAAACATCTTGGCATATATGAAAGAATTTATATTGAGAATCAATTGAAGTTTAAAGTAAAAATTAGTGAAATAGCTAAAAATCTTAATCGAAGTATTAGTACTATTATTCGAGAAGTCAATAGAAATAAAGATAGTAATCATTATTTTTCATTAATTGCACAAAATAAAGCAGAAAACAGAAAACAATCACATGTTTATTTTCATAAGTTTAAAAATAGAGAATTAGTAAAATATGTACAACAAAAATTACTATTAGGTTGATCGCCTGAACAAATTTATGGCAGAATTAAAAATTTTCATAAAGAATGAATTATTAGTTTTAAAACAATTTACAATTGAATTTATTCTGGATTACTTGAAAAAGTTACTAATAAAAATTTAAGAAGAAAAGGTAAGAAACGAAAATCTCAAGAAAATCGCGGTAAATTTAATGGTAAATCAATTAAAGAACGAAATATTAATGTTAATAATCGTATAACTGTTGGTCATTGAGAAGGTGATACTGTAGTATCATCACGAGGTAAAAGTAAATCATGTTTAATAACTTTAGTTGAAAGAACATCAAGATTTACTTTAGCAATGTTAGTTGAAAATAGAACTACTAAAGTTGTTAACGAAAACATTAGCCATTATTTATCAATTCTTCCAAATAATCTTGTTAAGACTATAACATTTGATAGGGGTAAAGAATTTTCTAATTGACAACAACTTGAAAAAAATTTAAATGTGAAAATTTATTTTGCTAATGCGTATTCGCCTTGACAAAGAGGTACTAATGAAAATACTAATGGTTTAATTAGAGAAAAATTTCCTAAAAAATTTAATTTTTCAAATACTACTAAAAATGCAGTTCATAAATTTATATTGTCTTTAAACCAAAGACCAAGAAAAATACTAAATTATCTTTCACCAATCGAATATTTGGTTAGAAAAATAATTTAGTTGCACTTAACTTTACAATTTGGCATGGTAAACAATAATGATCTAACATTTTTACAAGTTGCAATAGCTAACCATAAAATTGACATAGTAAAATGATTACTAGCAAACGGTGCTAATGTTGATGAAAAAGGCAAATATGATTCATCCGCTTTATACACTGCAACATTTTATGGTGATATTGATATAGTAAAATTATTACTTTCTCATGGTGCTGATGTAAATGCAAGAAATAACAATGGTTTAACACCTTTACATGTTGCAATAGATAGAGAATATTTAAACATTGTTTCAATATTACTTGATCATGGTGCTGATGTAAATGCAAAAGATTATAAGTATGATTTAACACCGTTAGATGTTGCAAAACTAACAGACCACACAGAAGTGATAAATCTTTTAGAGAAATTTGTTGAACTAAATAAAAAAATAATTATTTGTAATAATTTATTACAAAATACACAATATGAAGAACAAAAAACAAAAATTAATAACAGTTTAAAAGAAACTCAAAAAGAATTAAAAACATTATTAAAAATTGAATTGTCAAATGTTACGCAGCAAACTGATTTAAGAGAAATATCAGATAATAATGTTAAAATTATGCTAACAAAGAAATTAATATCCATATTTACTAATACAGAAGATAAAGATAAAGGAGGGGAAACGCGTTCTAAAGGAAGTATAGTAATCCCAAATCAATCCACTAGCAATATTCCAAACATTGGTGGGCAACCACCACAAGATAGCACAAGCGACAAACAAAATCAAAATAATCTGTATGATGTGCCGGCGGATAATAGTTGTTTGTTTTGGTCGGTATCAACATCCTACTTATTGTCAGTGAGAAATAATTATGAAGAGTTTAGAAACCGATTTATCCAATTATTTGGTGAAGAAAATTTAAAATATTTATGAAATATACGAAAACTATTAAAAAATTATGATTTAATAAATAATAGAAGTTTAAACCAATTATGATATCAAGATCAAATAGCAAATAATTTAATAATAAATGTCTTTCGTAACCGTGTCGTTGATTATATACAATCACATTTAGATACAATTCCAAATCATGATAACGAACTAACATTTAGAAGTCTTATTCAAGATAATAATGATGTTGATACTAACTATTTAGAAAGAATGAGACAACCATCAACATGAGGTGGTGTGCCAGAAATAATAGCAATGAGTAATCTTTTAAATGCTAATATTAGTGTCGGTACTGGTAGCCCGCATCAACCCGTGCATCAAAATGCAAATAATAATAACATCGCGATATCTTATGTTGAGCTTGAAAAAGGTTCGGGTATTCACAATCATTATAATTTTGCTTTAACACCAGAAGAAGATCAAACCAATCAGCCTATTGTTATTAATGACAATCAGGGAAATGTCCCGGTCGTTGATATAACCAAGAGACCAGATAATTTACTACCAATCACACCAAAACCAGAGGCGAACGCAATTCAATTAGCAGTTGATGATCATGGTCAACGCCACGCCACTTTGGCTAACAATAGTGAAGATGATGCTAATCAAGGTAATAATATTGCCAAGGCACCAGAACCAACAGCAACCCCATTACAAAAAGATGAATATCATTTTGTAGATAAAAAAGCAGAAGATGATAGTTTAAAAAATGATGAAAATTTAGAAATTAACTTAATTAAAAACAATAAAGACGAAATAAAACAAAATGCCCCAGTAGTAAATCAACCCATCAATACAAATATGGAAAATTTACAAACAACAACCGCTAAGGCAATAAATCAATATAACGCTCTTTCAAAAGAAGAAAAATTAAAAAGATTAAATGAAATTAATCGTTATTATCAAACATTACCGGAAAACGATAAAAAAGCTTTTAAAGAAAAATTAACAAATACTGGATTAGCAGCTTTAAGTGGGGGTGCATTAACAGCTTATGGAACAAAAATGACTGTTAGTGGTACCGGTACCGCTGCTACTAGTGTCACAAATGCAGAAGCAATGGAAATGACTCCGCTCTTATCAACAAGCACAACAGAAAGCTTAGCCGCCGCTGCAGAAACAATTACTGTTGCCGAAACAGCAGCAGTTGAAGGTGGGGTTATAGCCGGAGAAACTGGTACCGCTGCCGCTCTGGCTCCGGAAACTCTAGGTCTATCCCTAGTAATTGGAGGATTAGCAATTGCAGGAACATGAATGTATTTTGCTTTTCATCATCATGCAACATCTGATATTGTGTTGCCAACTTCAATTCATCATAATGTTTATGATAACATTGAAAAATGATATAAATTTCTAGCTCATGATAAATTAAAAATTAAAATTAACAAAAACACATGAAATGAAATCAAACAAAATAAAAATTCACAAGCAAACATTATAAAAATTATTAAAAATAAATTTGTTATAAATGACCATTCTGGCTGAGGTGGAAGTGTTACAAACGAAGATTTCAACACTTTTGTAAAAGTAATAGTGCTTCATTTCGAACAAATAAATGGTTATTTTGAAATATTAGATAATGAAAATGATGGTTTTGTCATTATAACCAACACTGAAGGCGATTGACTAGGAATAGAATAAAAATTTAACATTTTTAATTAAAAGAGAAAAATATTTCTTATATGTGTTATGTAAAAATAACCTGATTTTTAATTTTAATATATTTGTTAATTATCTAATTTAAATTAAGATTAAAAATATTTTTATTAAAGCAGTATTTAAATTTAAATACTGCTTTTCTATTTTGACAAAATAAAAAAAGAAAAAATTGTTTGGTTGTTTAAGGGCACGGGTATTTGTCACCATAGAATATCACCTTAGAAAGGTAGTATTTTAACAGTTTTTAAATTTAGTTATTAAAGGTTTAACCTTTAATTTTTGTTATTAGTTGGGTCCAAGTAGGATTTTTTAATATTGTTACTTTTAGATTAACGATTTCCTTTTTTTGAATATTACCGTTTTCAATTTCTTCATACTTGATATTAAAGTTGAGTTTTGTAAGTTCATCAAGGATATTTTCATTTTTTGCATGGTAATTATCTATTATGCTATGTATTGTCTTTTCCTTAATTGGAGATATTGTATCAATTTTTATTCAGTTTGGCATATTTATTGGTCATTGTTGTGTATGTATATATAAATCTCATTTTATATCAGTAGTAGGTTTTTTTCATCTATTTTTTACTAAGTAAACAAATCCTTTTTTTAAGTTTAATTCGTATGATTCATTCTCAATTTGTAATATTGGTTCATTTGCTTTTTTAGAACAACCAACTATTGGTAATGTTATTACTCCTAAAACAGCGGTTATATTTAAAAATTTCATAAAATTAACTCCTTTATTTTGTTTTTTCAATAGACTTCTTGCATTACTTATTAAAATAATTACAAATTATTTGTAATTATTTTAATAAGTAATGCAAGAAGTCTAATCTATTACATTTAAGAATGGCAAATTTAAACAAATTAAATGTATTACATTACATTAATGAAAATATTAATTCAGAAATATAAATTAAATATATAGTTAGTGAAAATTTAATAAAATTAATAATTTTTATTGTGCAAAAATTCAATAATATGATAAAATGAAAACGAATAAAAATGACAATAACAAGAAAGGTAGGGTTAGTTTAGTAATTAAATAATATAATTAGCTGATTGTTTTACTTCTTTAAAGCAATACCTAAGAAAACTAAACGCGACCGATTTAAAGGATTATTTTTACTCTTTTTAATTGGCAATAATGTATTTTTATGAACATTTTGCAAACCTTGATATCCTGAATCAGCAATTAATTCTAATTTTGGATTTATAAGTGTATTTGATTTTAAAAATAACTTATAATCATGAATACTGCCATAACAAAAATCTACTGAAATAATTTTATTGTTAAATAAATCAATAATTATTTGCGATTTTAATGAATGTTGCCTTTTCTTACCAGAAAATAATAATTTTAGTTTTTTTTAATTCTTTCAATTGGAATTTCTGTAGCATCAATTGCTAATAAATTATTATTAGTACCCTTATTTTCCAATAATATCCTTTTGCCAGGTATATGAAAGTGACTATTTTTTATTAGAGTATTTTCAACTCAAAAGATATTACGAATACAACTAACATGACTAATATTATATTTTTTTGCAATAATACGATATGTACTATATTCTTTTCAGTATTCTAAAGTCATAAGTAATCTTTGCTCTATTGATAATTTATTTGGTCTACCACCAATTTGTTTTTGTTTAGCTTCAGCTTCTTTTAAAATTTCTACCATTTTCATGAAAGTTTTATATTTTATGCCTATTAGACTATAAAATTCATTTTCGTCTTTGTATTTATCTAACATTTGTACTTCATCTAGAAAATAATATTATCAAAATAGTAGATAAAATTAAAGGTTATGTACCAAGTCTATAGTCATTCGCAAAAAGAAAAATCACTTGTTGTTGGTGAACAAAGAAAACAGCATGCTGAAATTAAAAATAATGAATGACATATTTTAAATAGTAATGGTGATATTATTGCTTATGTTGGATGATGATTTTATTCTCGTAATAATGATAATAGACTATATTTTAAGGTTTTAGAACAGTCATGAATTAATAAATAAGTTAACACAAAAAAGTGAGGTTATTCAACCTCACTTTTTAAATGGTACTAAAGATAATACTAATACTAAACGCAAACGCTAAATTTAATATCGCAATAAAGGAAGTTAGACTTAATAGTTTTTTACTTGTTGTAAATATTTTTCATATTTGTCTTCATTATTGTGATAACAATTAAGATAATCTTTAGCAATTTCTTGATCAGTTAATACTAAATTTAGCGTTTGCGTTTTGTGATGTAAACAGGATTTACTTACTTTGAATATCAAATAGAGAATTATTTTTATTGTTAAAAGGGCAATAGCAATTATAAAATATATGTTGCTTATTTTTTGAAAATTAGTTTTTTGTCAGTATAGTCATAAAAATCTCATAATTTGTGCTGTCAAAGCAATAAAAGTTATTGTTATTATACTTCAAACATGTTTTTTCATATTCTAATCTTACCATAATATTTTAAGTGTGTTATAATATTTTTTAGATTATATAGGTGAATTTAATGCAAATATGAGATAGTAAACAGCAAAAAAAAATTAAAATTAATGACTTGACAGTTACAATGTATGTTTGTGGACCGACAGTTTATGGTGATGTTCATCTTGGGAATATGCGGCCAATTGTTATTTTTGATATTTTGCAACGATTATTTATGTTTACTAAACAGAAAACTTTTTATGTGCAAAATATTACTGATATTGATAATAAGATTATTCATCAAGCTCATTTAGAAAAAATAACTGAAAAGGAATTAACTGAAAAGTATACTAAAAGTTATTTTGAGGTTTTAAAACAATTAAATGTTTATGAACCAAATTTATTTGTCAAAGTAAGTGATAATATTGCTGATATTATTAAATTTATTGAACGGTTAGTTAAAATTAAAGCTGCTTATGTTAAAAATGGTAATGTTTATTTAGCAATAGAAAGATATTTTCAAACTTATGGACAATTATCAAAGAAAAATTTAGAAGATTTGCAAATGGGAATTAGAGTTGCGATTGATAGTAATAAAAATTATATTAATGATTTTGTTTTATGGAAAAAAACTGATCAGGGACAAAAATGAACTTCGCCTTGAAGTGAAGGCAGACCGGGATGACATACTGAATGTGCGTTATTTATTAATAAATATTTTAAACAACCGATTAATATTCATGGTGGTGGTATTGATTTAATATTTCCTCATCATGAAAATGAAAGAATTCAATTGTTAGCATTAAATAACCAAGAACCTGTTAAAATATGACTTCATAATGGTCATCTATTTTATGATGATGTCAAAATGTCAAAATCTCTTAAAAATACTATTGTTGTTAAAGAATTTTTGCAACATTATGATGCTAATGTTTTACGATATTTATTAACGCTAACCCATTATTCTAAACCATTAAATATTACTAAAAATTTTATTATTCAAGGAAAAGAAAAAGTTGCAAAAATTCATCAAATATTAAAAGAAAGTTTAGTAATCTCTTTTTTTAATGGCGAGGTTAATACTAATGAAAAAAATGAACAACTTGTGATGCAAGTGGTAAATTATTTACAAGATGACCTTAACTTTGCTAATGCTTGAGTAATAATTGAACAAATTGTTAAGGAAATTAATAATATTTTAAAAGGAAAATCAGGAGTAATTTTACCATTGTTTAATAGCCTGCAACAATGTTTATTTCTTTTAGGTTTACAATTTTTATTAGTTTCGTTTGATGATGATGTGAAACGATTATTATTATCTTGACAAAATGCGCGTAAACAAAAAAATTATAATTTAGCAGATAAAATTAGACAACAATTACAAGCGAAGAATATTTTATAAAATATATTCAGAAACAATTTTCTTTATTAAGGAGTAACAAAAATGGCAAATTATATTTATGGTAAAAATCCTTTAAAACAATTGTTAGTTGATGACCGGCAACGAATTGAAAAAGTTTTTATTTTACCACAAGAAAGAGTTATTATTGAACAATTAAAGCAGGCGAATATTTCTTATGTTATTAGTAATAAAGAACAATTATTACTATTAGTTAAACATTCAAAGCATCAAGGAATTGTCTGTTTAATTAAGGAATATCCGTATACTTCTTTAGAAGTAGTTTTACAAAAAGTAAAAACTAAGAAATATCCTTTAATTTTAATTTTAGATCAAATTGAAGATCCAAGAAATTTTGGAGCAATTTTGCGAAGTTGTGATGCTGTTAATGTTGATGCGGTTATTATTTTGAAGCAAAGACAAGTAGAATTAAATGCTACGGTTGCAAAAACTTCTGTTGGCGCGATTAACTATGTACCAGTTGTTAAAGTAACTAATCTTAGTAATACTTTAACTATATTAAAAGAAAGTGGTTTTTGGATTGTTGCTAGTGCTTTAAATACCGAAATTAATTATTATAATGTTGACTATAAAAAACCGATTGCTTTAATTGTTGGTAATGAAGGTAAAGGTGTTAGTCAGAAACTTTTAAATAATTCTGATTATATTGTTAAAGTACCAATGCAAGGTCATATTAATTCTTTAAATGTTGCTGTTGCTAGTGCTTTGCTATTATATCAAGTTCGGAATAATCAAAATAATTAAGGAGTTTAAATGGAAGATAATGAATTAATATATCAATACCAAATTGCCTTTCAACAACCAGCGTTTATATTTTTATGAAAAAAATATTTTAATTTAGCTGAATTATACTTGTAAGTGCAAGTAAATAAAATTGCAAAAAATCTCATATAAAAATTTCATGATGCTAAGTTTATTTTAGAAAAAACAAAGCAAGGAGTTTTTATATGGGTTACAAACATCTTGGCATATATGAAAGAATTTATATTGAGAATCAATTGAAGTTTAAAGTAAAAATTAGTGAAATAGCTAAAAATCTTAATCGAAGTATTAGTACTATTATTCGAGAAGTCAATAGAAATAAAGATAGTAATCATTATTTTTCATTAATTGCACAAAATAAAGCAGAAAACAGAAAACAATCACATGTTTATTTTCATAAGTTTAAAAATAGAGAATTAGTAAAATATGTACAACAAAAATTACTATTAGGTTGATCGCCTGAACAAATTTATGGCAGAATTAAAAATTTTCATAAAGAATGAATTATTAGTTTTAAAACAATTTACAATTGAATTTATTCTGGATTACTTGAAAAAGTTACTAATAAAAATTTAAGAAGAAAAGGTAAGAAACGAAAATCTCAAGAAAATCGCGGTAAATTTAATGGTAAATCAATTAAAAAACGAAATATTAATGTTAATAATCGTATAACTGTTGGTCATTGAGAAGGTGATACTACAGTATCATCAGGAGGTAAAAGTAAATCATGTTTAATAACTTTAGTTGAAAGAACATCAAGATTTACTTTAGCAATGTTAGTTGAAAATAGAACTACTAAAGTTGTTAACGAAAACATTAGCCATTATTTATCAATTCTTCCAAATAATCTTGTTAAGACTATAACATTTGATAGGGGTAAAGAATTTTCTAATTGACAACAACTTGAAAAAAATTTAAATGTGAAAATTTATTTTGCTAATGCGTATTCGCCTTGACAAAGAGGTACTAATGAAAATACTAATGGTTTAATTAGAGAAAAATTTCCTAAAAAATTTAATTTTTCAAATACTACTAAAAATGCAGTTCATAAATTTATATTGTCTTTAAACCAAAGACCAAGAAAAATACTAAATTATCTTTCACCAATCGAATATTTGGTTAGAAAAATAATTTAGTTGCACTTAACTTTACAATTTGGCTTTAATTGAAAAAATTACTTTTATAACTTTTCGAAAATTTTCATCAATTCCTCTAGAGTTAAGTGATTTTAGTTCTTTACAATATTTTTCATTTTATAACAGTATGAAAACTTATCGTGAAACAGCAAATAAAAGTTTTTCTAATTATATGCAACAAAGATTAAAATGAGATTTATTACAATAGACTTGGTACATAACCTTTAATTTTATCTACTATTTTGATAATATTATTTCCTAGGTGAAGTACAAATGTTAGATAAATACAAAGACGAAAATGAATTTTATAGTTTGGTAGGTGCAAAATGTTATAGTTATGTGCCAAGTCTAGTCTAATAGGCATAAAATATAAAACTTCCATGAAATGGTAGAAATTTTAAAAGAAGCTGAAGCTAAACAAAAACAAATTGGTGGTAGACCAAATAAATTATGAATAGAGCAAAGATTACTTATGACTTTAGAATACTGAAAAGAATATAGTACATATCGTATTATTGCAAAAAAATATAATAGACTTCTTGCATTACTTATTTATTAAACAAAATTCCTATAAAATATATTTAAAATAGAAATTATAAGGAATTTAAGATTATGAAATTTGATAAATTTAATTTTATTAATGATAAAGAATTATTACGATTAACTGGAATAAAGCAAAGTACTTTTAATAAAATGTTAAATATTTTAAAAGAAGCTGAGTTAAAAAAGTTTAAAAGAGGTGGTAAAAATAATAAATTATCATTAGAAAATAGATTATTGATGACTTTATCATATTGACGAGAATATCGTACTTATTTTCATCTTGGTAAAAGTTTTGATATTAGTGAAGCTAGTTGTTATCGAAATATCAAGTGAATTGAAGATATTTTAATCAAACATCCTGATTTTCAACAACTTGCTGGTAAAAAAGCATTAATAAATGATTATTTTAATGATAAAACAATTATTATTGATGCTACAGAAACATCCATTCAACGCCCAAAAAAAGACAAAAACAATCTTATTCAGGAAAAAAGAAAAAACACACTATTAAAACACAAGTAATTATTGAAAAAGAAAGCAAAATAATTATTGCAACAAATTTTTCTCTCGGTAAAAAGCATGATTTTTGTTTATTTAAAGAATCAAAAATCCCAATTTTAAAAAATACTAAATTAATAGTTGATAATGGTTATCAAGGAATACAAAAAATTCATAGTAATGTTCTAATACCTAAGAAAAAAACAAAGAAAAACCCTTTAAATAAAGAACAAAAACATAATAATAAATTAATTTCAAAAATGAGAATTATTATTGAAAATATTTTTGCTATTCTTAAAAAATTTAAAATTATTACTGAAAAATATCGTAATCGTAGAAAACGATTTAGTTTAAGATTTAATTTAATTGCTTCAATTTATAATTTGCAATTATAGATAACATAAAATATTTATTTAAAGCCAAATTGTAAAGTTAAGTGCAACTAAATTATTTTTCTAACCAAATATTCGATTGGTGAAAGATAATTTAGTATTTTTCTTGGTCTTTGGTTTAAAGACAATATAAATTTATGAACTGCATTTTTAGTAGTATTTGAAAAATTAAATTTTTTAGGAAATTTTTCTCTAATTAAACCATTAGTATTTTCATTAGTACCTCTTTGTCAAGGCGAATACGCATTAGCAAAATAAATTTTCACATTTAAATTTTTTTCAAGTTGTTGTCAATTAGAAAATTCTTTACCCCTATCAAATGTTATAGTCTTAACAAGATTATTTGGAAGAATTGATAAATAATGGCTAATGTTTTCGTTAACAACTTTAGTAGTTCTATTTTCAACTAACATTGCTAAAGTAAATCTTGATGTTCTTTCAACTAAAGTTATTAAACATGATTTACTTTTACCTCGTGATGATACTACAGTATCACCTTCTCAATGACCAACAGTTATACGATTATTAACATTAATATTTCGTTCTTTAATTGATTTACCATTAAATTTACCGCGATTTTCTTGAGATTTTCGTTTCTTACCTTTTCTTCTTAAATTTTTATTAGTAACTTTTTCAAGTAATCCAGAATAAATTCAATTGTAAATTGTTTTAAAACTAATAATTCATTCTTTATGAAAATTTTTAATTCTGCCATAAATTTGTTCAGGCGATCAACCTAATAGTAATTTTTGTTGTACATATTTTACTAATTCTCTATTTTTAAACTTATGAAAATAAACATGTGATTGTTTTCTGTTTTCTGCTTTATTTTGTGCAATTAATGAAAAATAATGATTACTATCTTTATTTCTATTGACTTCTCGAATAATAGTACTAATACTTCGATTAAGATTTTTAGCTATTTCACTAATTTTTACTTTAAACTTCAATTGATTCTCAATATAAATTCTTTCATATATGCCAAGATGTTTGTAACCCATATAAAAACTCCTTGCTTTGTTTTTTCTAAAATAAACTTAGCATCATGAAATTTTTATATGAGATTTTTTGCAATTTTATTTACTTGCACTTACAAGTATAATTCAGCAAAATTAAATTTAAATAATAAAATAATTTTTTGTTGTGTCAAAATTTACACATTTAATAAAATCCATAAGTATTAACCTAATAAAAGTTAGAAATTACTATATAGTATTTTTTATTTACAAATAATTTGTAATTATTTTAATAAGTAATGCAAGAAGTCTAATATTAGTCATGTTAGTTGTATTCGTAATATCTTTTGAGTTGAAAATACTCTAATAAAAAATAGTCACTTTCATATACCTGGCAAAAGGATATTATTGGAAAATAAGGGTACTAATAATAATTTATTAGCAATTGATGCTACAGAAATTCCAATTGAAAGAATTAAAAAAAACTAAAATTATTATTTTCTGGTAAGAAAAGGCAACATTCATTAAAATCGCAAATAATTATTGATTTATTTAACAATAAAATTATTTCAGTAGATTTTTGTTATGGCAGTATTCATGATTATAAGTTATTTTTAAAATCAAATACACTTATAAATCCAAAATTAGAATTAATTGCTGATTCAGGATATCAAGGTTTGCAAAATGTTCATAAAAATACATTATTGCCAATTAAAAAGAGTAAAAATAATCCTTTAAATCCAGATAAAAAGGAATATAATAGCTTTTTAAGTAAAGTTAGAATTGCCATTGAACATGTTTTTGTTAGATTAAAAAGATTTAAAATACTAGTTTATCGTTATCGCAATAAGATTAGAAGATTTGGATTACGATTTAACTTAATTTCAGGAATATATAATTTTGAATTAAGCTAGTTATAGTTATGTACCAAGTCTAATGCAGAAATATCCCATAAATTAAATATTAGTTATAAAAGTGTTGATAATGCTTATCAACGAGCAAAAATTAAATTACAAAAAAATCGTGATTGTATGTAAGGTAAGGTTAAAAATATGAAACAAGGATATTATCAAAGTCCTGCGGGATTAGTGATGGTGATTAGTCAAAATAATAAAATTATTAATATTAGTTTCATTTTAGCTTGTCCTTTGTTTTCATCATTATCAAAAGAAATAAAACAATGTTTACAAGAAATTGCTCAATATTTTATAAATCAAAGAAAAATATTTTCGTTTGATTATGTATTAAATACAACTAAGTTTAGTCAGAAGGTATTGGAAGCAACAAAACAAATCCCTTATGGTGAGGCGAGAACTTATAGTGACATTGCTAAAATGATTAATCATCCATTAGCAGCACGAACAGTGGGGTCAGCATTAAAAAGAAACCCGTTAGCAATTAGTATTCCGTGTCATCGGGTTATTAATAAAAATAGTAAACGGATTAATTATCTTTATGGGGTAGAAATTAAATTGGCATTGTTAGCATGAGAAGGTGTGATATAAGCGTTGTCTGTTTAAGGATATACCGATAACAACTTTTCCCCCTAATATAATTGTTATTTGACAGCATATTTTTGTTATTATATAATGTATATGGATAAAAAGGGAGAAAGATAATGCAACAAAAAATTATTTTAGTTTGTGATCAATGTCTGTCAAGAAACTATAATACTTTTACTAATAGTTCTAATCAAACTGTTAGATTATCTTTAAAAAAATTTTGTAAACACTGTAATCAACATACAGTTCATAAGGAAACAAGATAATATTTTAGAGAGGAAATAAATATTGATGGCTAAAGAAAAAAGCAAAGTAAAAAAGGTAAAATCTGAACATAAGGTATTAAAAGTTAAAAAAACTAAACCGATTTTAGAACAAAGAAAAGTTAATTCACAAACTAAAGAGACGATTATTAAAAAAAGTATTTTAGATTCAAAAATAAATGAAAATCGTGGTCAGAGATTTAAAAAATCTTTACTGGATTTACCATTATTAATGACTAGAGAAATGCGTCGTGTTCGTTGAGCAAAAAGTTTGCAGTTAAATAAAAAATTTTGATTAACTGTTGGATTTATTACTTTCTTTGCAATTTTCTTTGCAATTGTTCAAACATTATTACAATTAATTTTAGAAGTTAGTAAAATTTTAGTCATTTAATAAGGAGTAGAAAAAGATGATAAAAGAAGATATTAAACAAGAAAAGGATTCTAGTGATTTATTAGGTAAGTGATATATAATTAATTGTTATAGTGGTCATGAAGAAAAAGTTAAAGAAGATTTATTACAACGAGTTGAAACTTTAAATATGAAAAACTTTATTTTTGATGTTCGAATTGTGAAACAGCAAGAAATGTCAAAAAAAACAAAATTAATGATTGGAAAAAATCCATATCCAGGTTATTTATTTGTTAATATGTATATGACTGATGATGCTTGATTTATTGTTAGAAATACCCCTGGTGTTACTGGGTTTATTGGGTCTAGTGGAAATTGATCAAAACCGTTTCCATTATCGCGTACTGAAGTTAGAGATATGTTAAGACGCAGCGAAGAAAAAAGTAATATTAGTAGTAAAAAAGTTCAACAAGTATTTGTTGCTGACTTTAAAGAAGGAGACCTTGCTAAAATATTATCAGGAGCTTTTGAAAATAAAGAAGGTGAAGTTATTGGTATGGATTATAGTAAAGGTGTAGCAACAATTAATATTGAAGTTTTTGGGGGAAGATATGTTCCTGTGGAAGCTGAATTTAGTTATTGTGAGAAAGTTAATTAAAATAATCTTATTAAGAAATTAATTTTTTATAATTAGTTTCTTTTTTAAAATTTTTAAATGAGAAGGTTAATCGCTAATGAAAAAGATAGTTATTATGACTGATTCATCAGCAGGATTTAGTACTTTAGAGCAAAAAAAATATAATGTTGTTGTTATTCCATTAATGATTTCTATTAATAGTAACAAGAGTTTTAAAGATAATGATGAAATTAATGATACTAAACTTTTTAATTTTGTTAAAAAAGAGCAACTGTAAAAACTAGTCAAGCTTTACTTGGTGATTTGGAAGCAGTGTGAGATGATGTACTTTTACAATATGAGATAATAGTTTTTCTTCCACGAGCAAAAGAAATTTCTGGGCAGTATCATATGGCTTTAATGTTATGCAAGGAAGAAAAATATTGTGGTCGAATAATTTTGTTAGATACTAAAAATACTTCATTTATTAGACTTGGTACATAACTATAACATTTTGTACCTACCAAACTATAAAATTCACTTTCATCTTTATATTTATCTAACATTTGTGCTTCATCTAGAAAATAATATTATCAAAATAGTAGATAAAATTGAGGGTTATGTACCAAGTCTATTTTAAAAACAATGATTTTAGCCACTAAAGAATATCTTAATAATGCTGGTGATTTAAATAAAATTCAAGAAGATATCATTAATCCTATTCAACAAACAAGTGATGCTTACATTATTCCAGGAAATTTGCAATTTTTAGCAATTCGTGGTACAATTCCAAAATCAATTGCTTATATTGCTAATTTATTATAAGTTATTTTTAAAATTAAATACACTTATAAATCCAAAATTAGAATTAATTGCTGATTCAGGATATCAAGGTTTGCAAAATGTTCATAAAAATACATTATTGCCAATTAAAAAGAGTAAAAATAATCCTTTAAATCCAGATAAAAAGGAATATAATAGCTTTTTAAGTAAAGTTAGAATTGTCATTGAACATGTTTTTGCTAGATTAAAAAGATTTAAAATAGTAGTTTATCGTTATCGCAATAAGATTAGAAGATTTGGATTACGATTTAACTTAATTTCAGGAATATATAATTTTGAATTAAGCTAGTTATAGTTATGTACCAAGTTTAATGTAAAGATAAAATTACTAAGGTTGGTGTTACAAGAACATTAACTAGAGCATTAAAAAATGTTGTGATGATTTTACAAAATAATCATTCTGATCGGAAAATTAAAAAATTGTATGTTTTATTATCGTGATGTGATGATAAAACTATTAATTTAATTAAAAAAGTAGCATTAAAATATCAAATTAATAATATTGAATTTTTGGAAATGGCAAATATTTTAAAAGTGCATTTAGGCAATAATGCCATTACATTAATTACTGTTCCGTAATTTTTTCGGTAATCCTTTTTTACCAATTCAGGGTATAAGAATTGATGTTTTTGCTAAGTATTCTTTGTATTGCAAGTTGTTTTTTAGTTTAAAATAGCTATTTTTTTCTAAAATAGAAATTCCCGAAACAAAAATTATTAATAAAGTAATATAAAGTGGTAATAGTAATCATAATAAATTTGCCAAATTGTAAAGTTAAGTGCAACTAAATTATTTTTCTAACCAAATATTCGATTGGTGAAAGATAATTTAGTATTTTTCTTGGTCTTTGGTTTAAAGACAATATAAATTTATGAACTGCATTTTTAGTAGTATTTGAAAAATTAAATTTTTTAGGAAATTTTTCTCTAATTAAACCATTAGTATTTTCATTAGTACCTCTTTGTCAAGGCGAATACGCATTAGCAAAATAAATTTTCACATTTAAATTTTTTTCAAGTTGTTGTCAATTAGAAAATTCTTTACCCCTATCAAATGTTATAGTCTTAACAAGATTATTTGGAAGAATTGATAAATAATGGCTAATGTTTTCGTTAACAACTTTAGTAGTTCTATTTTCAATTAACATTGCTAAAGTAAATCTTGATGTTCTTTCAACTAAAGTTATTAAACATGATTTACTTTTACCTCGTGATGATACTACAGTATCACCTTCTCAATGACCAACAGTTATACGATTATTAACATTAATATTTCGTTCTTTAATTGATTTACCATTAAATTTACCGCGATTTTCTTGAGATTTTCGTTTCTTACCTTTTCTTCTTAAATTTTTATTAGTAACTTTTTCAAGTAATCCAGAATAAATTCAATTGTAAATTGTTTTAAAACTAATAATTCATTCTTTATGAAAATTTTTAATTCTGCCATAAATTTGTTCAGGCGATCAACCTAATAGTAATTTTTGTTGTACATATTTTACTAATTCTCTATTTTTAAACTTATGAAAATAAACATGTGATTGTTTTCTGTTTTCTGCTTTATTTTGTGCAATTAATGAAAAATAATGATTACTATCTTTATTTCTATTGACTTCTCGAATAATAGTACTAATACTTCGATTAAGATTTTTAGCTATTTCACTAATTTTTACTTTAAACTTCAATTGATTCTCAATATAAATTCTTTCATATATGCCAAGATGTTTGTAACCCATATAAAAACTCCTTGCTTTGTTTTTTCTAAAATAAACTTAGCATCATGAAATTTTTATATGAGATTTTTTGCAATTTTATTTACTTGCACTTACAAGTATAATTCAGCAAATAATAAAATAATTTTTTGTTGTGTCAAAATTTACACATTTAATAAAATCCATAAGTATTAACCTAATAAAAGTTAGAAATTACTATATAGTATTTTTTATTTACAAATAATTTGTAATTATTTTAATAAGTAATGCAAGAAGTCTATTATCAAAATAGTAGATAAAATTAAAGGTTATGTATCAAGTTTTTTATAAAAATTTTAAATAAAAATTAAATTCTACCTTTTTAAAAAACTTCTTGTGTCTGTCATAAGTCTGTGGTATATTACAAAACTTTCTTCAATTTGTAAATAACCATTATTACTTTTACTCCGATTAGTAATTCGCCAACTAAAATCAGTATTAATTGCTTGCAAAGATTGGTTTAACATCGTAATACTAGAAACACTTAAAACAGTTGTTGAATACAATAGTAAAAGTTCCCTAAAAATACATACCACCTCTTACAATTACTAAACATTATAAACTAAACTTATAATTGATAATTTTCATATATTGGAAAATTTTTTAATAAAATACCAATTTGTTGTTTATGCTTAGCAATATTCTCTTCAGTATTACCATGCTCTTTAAGAACACTAACAATTATATTTGCTAATTGTTCAAATTCCTTTTCTTTTCACCCTCTAGTGGTCATCGCTGCTGTTCCAATCCGAATACCGCTAGTAGTCATTGGTTTTTCTTTATCAAAAGGAATCATATTTTTATTACAAATAACATCAATTTGATGCAAAATATTTTCACATTCCTGCCCAGTACGATTAAATGATGATTTAACATCAATAATCATTAAATGATTATCAGTACCGCCACTAATCAGTTTAATATCATGTTTTCTAAAAATATTTTCTAAAACTTTACAATTAGCCATAATTTGCTGTTGATATGCTTTAAATTCTGGTGTTGACGCTTCATAAAATGCTTGTGCTTTAGCAGCAATAATATGTTCTAAAGGACCTCCTTGTTGACCAGGAAATACTGCTCGATCAATCGCTTTTGCTAATTCTTTTTTACATAAAATTGCTCCACTTCTTGGACCTCGTAATGTTTTATGTGTTGTTGTTGTTACAATATCTGCTACTGTTACAGGATTTTGATGTAATCCAGCAGCAATTAAACCAGCAATATGAGCCATATCAACCATTAATAATGCTCCAACTTCATCAGCAATTTCACGAAACTTAGTAAAATCAATTGTTCTTGAATATGCACTCGCTCCAGCAACAATTAATTTTGGTTTAAGTTCTAATGCTTGTTGTCTAATTGCTTCATAATCTAATTGTTGAGTTTTTTCATCAACACCATAACCATAAAATTGATAAACAATTCCTGAAAAATTCAATTTATGTCCGTGTGTTAAGTGTCCTCCAGCATCTAAACTCATTGCCAAAACAATATCATCCGGCTTTAAAATAGCTTGATAAGCAGCAGCATTGGCTTGACTACCAGAATGTGGTTGCACATTAGCATGTTCAGCATTAAATAAAGTCTTTAATCTTTCAATCGCTAAATTTTCACTTTTGTCAACAAATTCACAACCACCATAATATCTTCTTCCCGGATATCCTTCAGCATATTTATTAGTTAATATTGAACCTGCTAATCTTAACACTGGAAGCGAAACATAATTTTCCGAAGCAATTAATTCCACATGTTGTTGTTGTCTAATAAGTTCTTCTTTAACAATTGCTTTTAGTTCGGGATCAATATCATTTGTTTTGAGATTAATATTTTGTATTTCTGAATCAATATCAGTTATTAATGAATCAATATCCTTTCCTTCTAAACTAATATCATTTACTTGGGTATCATCTTTAAACATTTTTAATATCTCCTAATTCAATTCAATTTTTTCAACTCGTTGTTGATGGCGGTTTGAAAATTTAGTATTCAAAAACTCTTCTAAAATTCAAATCGCTTTTTGAGGCGCAATAATTCTTCCTCCTAAAACTAAAATATTAGCATCATTATGTTCGCGAGCTAAGGCCGCTAACTTTGTTTCATAACATAATGCCGCTCTAATTTTTGGCATGCGATTAGCACTAATACTTATTCCAATACCTGTACCACAAATTAAAATCCCATACTTAGCATTACCATTTCCTACTTCTTTGCCAATTAATTTTGCATAATCAGGATAATCAACTTGTTCTTTTTTACTATTAGTTCCTAAATCAATAACCTCATATTCATTATTTTTTAAATATTCAATAAGAGCAGTTTTTAATACATATCCAGCGTGATCACATCCAATAGCAATTTTATCTTTCATATTTTATAATTCCCTCCTTCCAATATCCTTTTATTTAATTATATAGTAGACTTGATACATAACCTTTAATTTTATCTATTATTTTGATAATATTATTTTCTAGATGAAGCACAAATATTAGATAAATACAAAGACGAAAATGAATTTTATAGTCTAATAGGCATAAAATATAAAACTTTCATGAAAATGGTAGAAATTTTAAAAGAAGCTGAAGCTAAACAAAAACAAATTGGTGGTAGACCAAATAAATTATCAATAGAGCAAAGATTACTTATGACTTTAGAATACTGAAAAGAATATAGTACATATCGTATTATTGCAAAAAAATATAATAGTTAGTCATGTTAGTTGTATTCATAATATCTTTTGAGTTGAAAATACTCTAATAAAAAATAGTCACTTTCATATACCTGGCAAAAAGATATTATTGGAAAATAAGGGTACTAATAATAATTTATTAGCAATTGATGCTACAGAAATTCCAATTGAAAGAATTAAAAAAAACTAAAATTATTATTTTCTGGTAAGAAAAGGCAACATTCATTAAAATCGCAAATAATTATTGATTTATTTAACAATAAAATTATTTCAGTAGATTTTTGTTATGGCAGTATTCATGATTATAAGTTATTTTTAAAATCAAATATACTTATAAATCCAAAATTAGAATTAATTGCTGATTCAGGATATCAAGGTTTGCAAAATGTTCATAAAAATACATTATTGCCAATTAAAAAGAGTAAAAATAATCCTTAAAATCCAGATAAAAAGGAATATAATAGCTTTTTAAGTAAAGTTAGAATTGCCATTGAACATGTTTTTGCTAGATTAAAAAGATTTAAAATACTAGTTTATCATTATCGCAATAAGATTAGAAGATTTGGATTACGATTTAACTTAATTTCAGGAATATATAATTTTGAATTAAGCTAGTTATAGTTATGCACCAAGTCTAATGAGTTAAAGCTCCTAATTCAAAAGAAAATAATGAGAATAAAAAATAATGTTTTGAGAAATTATTATGGAATTCTTAAAACTGTTTGTTCCGATAGAAAAAATGCCTGCACAAGTTGCGTTTATTGCCGGATTAATTATTATCATTACTTTTCTTTTCGCATTAATTTCAATTATGTATTTACCAATAAAAATGATTTTTGGGAGATAAAAAATGACAATAAACTTAAAAGAATTTAATTGAGAACAAATTAAACAAACTTTCTGAGATTTATTTATTCAAATTACAACTATTCCGGCGTGAGTTTCTGGCAAGGAAGTTGATTTAACCAAAGAACTACTTTGACTTTTAATAGCAAACATTGCTTTTTGATTCTTAACAGCGATTATGGTGTGATTTATTCTAATGCTACTTTGAAAAACCATATCAGTATTTAGATAGGGAAAAAATTAATGTCAAGAAGTTACATTGTGATGCATTCCCAAAGAAATTCAAAATTAATTAGAAAAAAATACAATCGTGTTAAGGTTAATCGTGGTTTTAACAAATTTAAGAAAAACTTTGAATATAAATGATGAATGTTTTAAAAAGAAAGGGGGTGATTATATGATTGGAACTTTCTTGGCCGATGCACCTGCAACAGTAGAAAAAATAACAGCTAGTGACGCGATGACTAAATTATGAAATGCAATTATAACAGCTTTTACTAAAATGTGAGAAATTATTGCTGTTAATATGCCACAAGTCGGTAACTTCTTTGCTGACTACTGAATATTCATTTTTCCATTTATTTTGGCAATATTCTTTATTTGCTTTAAAATGTTTGAAAAATTACTTGGAGCGGTACGCTAACAAAAAAATAAAGTGAGGTGCAAGATGAAATTTTGCAAATGAATAATAGAAAAAAATAACCATTTTATTGAATTAAATCGCACCTCATTTTTAATTTTATGACATTGCGGAGCAATTTGATATATTTACAACGGTTATTTTAAAAACATTGTAAGCTATTTATTTTTAGCAGGTTGTATTTTAATTTTTCTTTTTAAAATCGGTAATTTAACACAAATTAACAAAGTTATTAATTTGCTGAATTATACTTGTAAGTGCAAGTAAATAAAATTGCAAAAAATCTTATATAAAAATTTCATGATGCTAAGTTTATTTTAAAAAAAACAAAGCAAGGAGTTTTTATATGGGTTACAAACATCTTGGCATATATGAAAGAATTTATATTGAGAATCAATTGAAGTTTAAAGTAAAAATTAGTGAAATAGCTAAAAATCTTAATCGAAGTATTAGTACTATTATTCGAGAAGTCAATAGAAATAAAGATAGTAATCATTATTTTTCATTAATTGCACAAAATAAAGCAGAAAACAGAAAACAATCACATGTTTATTTTCATAAGTTTAAAAATAGAGAATTAGTAAAATATGTACAACAAAAATTACTATTAGGTTGATCGCCTGAACAAATTTATGGCAGAATTAAAAATTTTCATAAAGAATGAATTATTAGTTTTAAAACAATTTACAATTGAATTTATTCTGGATTACTTGAAAAAGTTACTAATAAAAATTTAAGAAGAAAAGGTAAGAAACGAAAATCTCAAGAAAATCGCGGTAAATTTAATGGTAAATCAATTAAAGAACGAAATATTAATGTTAATAATCGTATAACTGTTGGTCATTGAGAAGGTGATACTGTAGTATCATCACGAGGTAAAAGTAAATCATGTTTAATAACTTTAGTTGAAAGAACATCAAGATTTACTTTAGCAATGTTAGTTGAAAATAGAACTACTAAAGTTGTTAACGAAAACATTAGCCATTATTTATCAATTCTTCCAAATAATCTTGTTAAGACTATAACATTTGATAGGGGTAAAGAATTTTCTAATTGACAACAACTTGAAAAAAATTTAAATGTGAAAATTTATTTTGCTAATGCGTATTCGCCTTGACAAAGAGGTACTAATGAAAATACTAATGGTTTAATTAGAGAAAAATTTCCTAAAAAATTTAATTTTTCAAATACTACTAAAAATGCAGTTCATAAATTTATATTGTCTTTAAACCAAAG
This sequence comes from Spiroplasma endosymbiont of Asaphidion curtum, assembly GCF_964031085.1. GTDB lineage: Bacteria > Bacillota_I > Bacilli_A > Mycoplasmatales > Nriv7 > Nriv7. The sequence goes on from NZ_OZ035001.1 coordinate 1,290,523, forward strand.
ACCAAGAAAAATACTAAATTATCTTTCACCAATCGAATATTTGGTTAGAAAAATAATTTAGTTGCACTTAACTTTACAATTTGGCAATTAAACCATTAGTATTTTCATTAGTACCTCTTTGTCAAGGCGAATACGCATTAGCAAAATAAATTTTCACATTTAAATTTTTTTCAAGTTGTTGTCAATTAGAAAATTCTTTACCCCTATCAAATGTTATAGTCTTAACAAGATTATTTGGAAGAATTGATAAATAATGGCTAATGTTTTCGTTAATAACTTTAGTAGTTCTATTTTCAACTAACATTGCTAAAGTAAATCTTGATGTTCTTTCAACTAAAGTTATTAAACATGATTTACTTTTACCTCGTGATGATACTACAGTATCACCTTCTCAATGACCAACAGTTATACGATTATTAACATTAATATTTCGTTCTTTAATTGATTTACCATTAAATTTACCGCGATTTTCTTGAGATTTTCGTTTCTTACCTTTTCTTCTTAAATTTTTATTAGTAACTTTTTCAAGTAATCCAGAATAAATTCAATTGTAAATTGTTTTAAAACTAATAATTCATTCTTTATGAAAATTTTTAATTCTGCCATAAATTTGTTCAGGCGATCAACCTAATAGTAATTTTTGTTGTACATATTTTACTAATTCTCTATTTTTAAACTTATGAAAATAAACATGTGATTGTTTTCTGTTTTCTGCTTTATTTTGTGCAATTAATGAAAAATAATGATTACTATCTTTATTTCTATTGACTTCTCGAATAATAGTACTAATACTTCGATTAAGATTTTTAGCTATTTCACTAATTTTTACTTTAAACTTCAATTGATTCTCAATATAAATTCTTTCATATATGCCAAGATGTTTGTAACCCATATAAAAACTCCTTGCTTTGTTTTTTCTAAAATAAACTTAGCATCATGAAATTTTTATATGAGATTTTTTGCAATTTTATTTACTTGCACTTACAAGTATAATTCAGCATTTACAAATAATTTGTAATTATTTTAATAAGTAATGCAAGAAGTCTAATGTTGATGGAATCGTTCAATTTTACCATTTGATTGTGGTGAGCGAATCGGCGTGGTTTCATGGACAATTCCGTTCCGCGAAAGAAAGGTTGTAAAAGGCCTTTCTTTTACTTTGTATGCTTTTTTATTACTTCAATTAGTAGTAGTAAATTCCGGAGCATTATCAGTGCGAAGGCGTTTAATGGTTATGCCAAGTTCGCCGAAATCTTTCATTGCTCTTTGCACGGCATTAAGGGCATTGTTAGTTCCTAAACTATCATAAACATAACCAAATACTATGCGTGTTATTTCGTCAATGAAATCATAAATATAATATTTTTTATCAACCGGAAAATTTGATGGAGTAATGATTTTGGCATCCATTTGTAAAAGACCAATCTCGGAGACTTCATAACGCTTAAAATGGCGTTTTGTTTGTTTGATTTGTTGTTTTAATTCTTTTAAACGAGGGTCAGATTTAATTCAACGATAAAAAGTTTTAATATTTTTAGGAACTTCTGAATTTTTAATATCGTGAAAACCGATTTTTAAATTGTTAAATAAAGACCACATTCCACCGGCTTTGATATTTTTGTAATCAAAATATAAATCACATACTTTTTTGCGAGAATTTAAACTATATTGATAATTAAGATTTTGTGGTTTTGTAGTTTTAAACAATAACAAATCTAAATTATCAGAATAATAAGCGGTCATAATTTTTTGTGCCCAACGATAAAAGCTTTTCGTTGCATTCTTAAAATATTTTTTAATAAGTTTTGTTAAAGAAGTTTCTGCAATATAGAAATAAGTACATAAATTTAAATAGGCAGTAATGCGTTTTTTAGTTTTATAGTAATAAGGATTACGACAATTAGCACTTAATCAACTTTGTACTTTTGCTTTTAAATCTGCTAAATCAGTTTGGGAAATAATAGACTTCTTGCATTACTTATTAAAATAATTACAAATTATTTGTAAATGCCAAATTGTAAAGTTAAGTGCAACTAAATTATTTTTCTAACCAAATATTCGATTGGTGAAAGATAATTTAGTATTTTTCTTGGTCTTTGGTTTAAAGACAATATAAATTTATGAACTGCATTTTTAGTAGTATTTGAAAAATTAAATTTTTTAGGAAATTTTTCTCTAATTAAACCATTAGTATTTTCATTAGTACCTCTTTGTCAAGGCGAATACGCATTAGCAAAATAAATTTTCACATTTAAATTTTTTTCAAGTTGTTGTCAATTAGAAAATTCTTTACCCCTATCAAATGTTATAGTCTTAACAAGATTATTTGGAAGAATTGATAAATAATGGCTAATGTTTTCGTTAACAACTTTAGTAGTTCTATTTTCAACTAACATTGCTAAAGTAAATCTTGATGTTCTTTCAACTAAAGTTATTAAACATGATTTACTTTTACCTCGTGATGATACTACAGTATCACCTTCTCAATGACCAACAGTTATACGATTATTAACATTAATATTTCGTTCTTTAATTGATTTACCATTAAATTTACCGCGATTTTCTTGAGATTTTCGTTTCTTACCTTTTCTTCTTAAATTTTTATTAGTAACTTTTTCAAGTAATCCAGAATAAATTCAATTGTAAATTGTTTTAAAACTAATAATTCATTCTTTATGAAAATTTTTAATTCTGCCATAAATTTGTTCAGGCGATCAACCTAATAGTAATTTTTGTTGTATATATTTTACTAATTCTCTATTTTTAAACTTATGAAAATAAACATGTGATTGTTTTCTGTTTTCTGCTTTATTTTGTGCAATTAATGAAAAATAATGATTACTATCTTTATTTCTATTGACTTCTCGAATAATAGTACTAATACTTCGATTAAGATTTTTAGCTATTTCACTAATTTTTACTTTAAACTTCAATTGATTCTCAATATAAATTCTTTCATATATGCCAAGATGTTTGTAACCCATATAAAAACTCCTTGCTTTGTTTTTTTTAAAATAAACTTAGCATCATGAAATTTTTATATGAGATTTTTTGCAATTTTATTTACTTGCACTTACAAGTATAATTCAGCAAATAAAAAATACTATATAGTAATTTCTAACTTTTATTAGGTTAATACTTATGGATTTTATTAAATGTGTAAATTTTGACACAACAAAAAATTATTTTATTATTTAAATTTAATTTTAAATAAATATTTTATGTTATCTATAATTGCAAATTATAAATTGAAGCAATTAAATTAAATCTTAAACTAAATCGTTTTCTACGATTACGATATTTTTCAGTAATAATTTTAAATTTTTTAAGAATAGCAAAAATATTTTCAATAATAATTCTCATTTTTGAAATTAATTTATTATTATGTTTTTGTTCTTTATTTAAAGGGTTTTTCTTTGTTTTTTTCTTAGGTATGCCAAATTGTAAAGTTAAGTGCAACTAAATTATTTTTCTAACCAAATATTCGATTGGTGAAAGATAATTTAGTATTTTTCTTGGTCTTTGGTTTAAAGACAATATAAATTTATGAACTGCATTTTTAGTAGTATTTGAAAAATTAAATTTTTTAGGAAATTTTTCTCTAATTAAACCATTAGTATTTTCATTAGTACCTCTTTGTCAAGGCGAATACGCATTAGCAAAATAAATTTTCACATTTAAATTTTTTTCAAGTTGTTGTCAATTAGAAAATTCTTTACCCCTATCAAATGTTATAGTCTTAACAAGATTATTTGGAAGAATTGATAAATAATGGCTAATGTTTTCGTTAACAACTTTAGTAGTTCTATTTTCAACTAACATTGCTAAAGTAAATCTTGATGTTCTTTCAACTAAAGTTATTAAACATGATTTACTTTTACCTCGTGATGATACTACAGTATCACCTTCTCAATGACCAACAGTTATACGATTATTAACATTAATATTTCGTTTTTTAATTGATTTACCATTAAATTTACCGCGATTTTCTTGAGATTTTCGTTTCTTACCTTTTCTTCTTAAATTTTTATTAGTAACTTTTTCAAGTAATCCAGAATAAATTCAATTGTAAATTGTTTTAAAACTAATAATTCATTCTTTATGAAAATTTTTAATTCTGCCATAAATTTGTTCAGGCGATCAACCTAATAGTAATTTTTGTTGTACATATTTTACTAATTCTCTATTTTTAAACTTATGAAAATAAACATGTGATTGTTTTCTGTTTTCTGCTTTATTTTGTGCAATTAATGAAAAATAATGATTACTATCTTTATTTCTATTGACTTCTCGAATAATAGTACTAATACTTCGATTAAGATTTTTAGCTATTTCACTAATTTTTACTTTAAACTTCAATTGATTCTCAATATAAATTCTTTCATATATGCCAAGATGTTTGTAACCCATATAAAAACTCCTTGCTTTGTTTTTTCTAAAATAAACTTAGCATCATGAAATTTTTATATGAGATTTTTTGCAATTTTATTTACTTGCACTTACAAGTATAATTCAGCAAAATTAAATTTAAATAATAAAATAATTTTTTGTTGTGTCAAAATTTACACATTTAATAAAATCCATAAGTATTAACCTAATAAAAGTTAGAAATTACTATATAGTATTTTTTATTTACAAATAATTTGTAATTATTTTAATAAGTAATGCAAGAAGTCTAATCTTAAAACCAGAAGAAATTCGGCAAGTTTTACAAGAAGTTATGGAACCAGTTATTAAACTAATTATTCAAACATTAGAAATAACTCCAGCAGAACTATCTGGTGATATTTATAAAAATGGTATTACTATTTGTGGTGGTGGCGCATTATTAAAAGGAATGGATAAATACATTACAGAAAAGTTAAAATTACCAACTAAAATTGGTGAATATCCAATATTAGCAGTTATTAATGGTACTAAAAAGTTTGAAACTGATATTTTTGAACAAATTCAAAATTCTTACTAATATTTTTATAAAAAAATAAAATTACAAATAAAAAAATGCTCTTAAATTTTATAAGAGCATTTTTTTATTTAATTCCTAAAATTCGTTTCGCATTATTTGTTGTTGTAATAATAACATCATTTAAGGATATTTTTTTTAAACTTGCTAATTTTTTAGCAGTAAAAATAATATTTTTCGGATAATTTTTTGTTCCCCGATAAGGAACAGGTGTTAAATACGGAGCATCAGTTTCTAAAACAATTTTATTTAAAGGAATATCTTTAGCAACTTGTTGCAAATCTTTAGCATTTTCAAAAGTAAGAATTCCTGAAAAAGAAATATAATATCCTAATTCAATAAATTTATTAGCAGTTTTTGTATTTGCTGAAAAACAATGCATAATTCCAACAACATCATATTGTTTTAAAATTTCATAAGCATCATCAAAAGCATCACGAATATGAACTAAAATTGGTAATTGATATTTTTTAGCTAATTTAATTTGTTTAATAAATCATTCTTTTTGTAAATCACTACTATCTTGATTGCAATAGTAATCTAATCCAATTTCACCAATAGCACAAACACTTCCTGTTTTAATTAGTTCTTCTAATTCATAAAGATCATGTTCTTGATGATTACTAACATCGTTAGGATGAATTCCAACAGCTGCAAATACATCTGGTGAAAAAAATGCTTGGTCAACTGCTAATTTACTAGTTTTTAAATCATAACCAACATTGCAAATTAAATTAACACCAATTAATTTTGCTTCTTCTAAAATATTATTTATGTCTTCATCTCTATATGAATCTGATACTAAATGACAATGCGTATCAAATAAACCATTCACTAATTAAACTCCTTATTTGCCTAGACAAAAACGACTAAACATTTCATCTAAGAGATTATCTTTAATTATTTTACCATTAATTTCTTGTAAATAATCTCATGCTTCTTGAAAATGAAGAATTACTAAATCTAACGGAATATTATTGTTTAAAGCTTGAATTGCTTCATCAATTGTCATTGTAATTTTATCTAATAACATTTGGTGATACGTTGATGTCAAAATTAAATTATCATGATAATTAATTTTTTCTTGTAAAAACATATCTTTAATTTTATCTATTAAGGGGTTAAATTCATTGTTTAAAGCACTTATTGGGACTGAACTTAATGTCAAAAGAGAAAGAGATAGTTTTTGTTGTAAATCAACTTTATTAATGACAATAATACAATTTTTATCTTTAACTAGTTCTAATAATATCATATCATTATCATCTAAAACATTGCTACCATCAAGCACTAATAAAATTAACTGGGCTTTTTCTAAATACTGTTTTGATTTTTGAATTCCTAATTGTTCAATAATATCATTAGTATTTCTAATTCCTGCGGTATCAATTAAGTTTAAAGAAATATTATCAATATTTATTTTTCCGGTAACAATATCTCTCGTTGTTCCAGCAATTGTTGAAGTAATCGCTCGATTTTCTTTTAATAAAGCATTCAATAAGGTTGATTTTCCTACATTAGGTTTGCCAATAATTACGGTATCAATACCATCATTAATAACCTGAGCAATTTTGCTTTGTTTAGTAATGGTTAACAAATCATTATAAAGTTTATTTGTACGAGTTAAAACTAATTTTTGGGTTAAGTTTTCAACACCATCATACTCAGGATAATCAATATTAACAATAATATTAGCTATTAATTCTAATAATCTTGTTTCAATTTCTTTTAATAATTTGCTATTATTACCATTTAAACTGTTCATTGCTAATGCTAATGCTTCATCATTAGAAGCATTAACTAAATCATTAACCGCTTGCGCTTGTAATAAATCAATTTTTCCATTTAAAAATGCTTTTCTTGTAAATTCTCCCGGAGTTGCTAACCGAATATTGTCATCTTTCATAATTGTTAATAATAAATGAATAATCTTATTAACAATTAACATACTACCATGACAATTAATTTCAATAGTATCTTCACCAGTAAATGAATTAGTATTATAGTAGCAAACTAAAACTACTTCATCAATAATTGCCTTTGTATTTGGATTAATAATTCTTCCGAAATATTTTTCTTTTGAAGAATTTAAAATATTTCTACTAAATACTTTATTAACAAGTGAAAATGTTTCTGGACCACTAATTCTAATAATAGCAATGGCTTGTTTAAGTGGGACACTTGCTAAAGCAATAATCGTATCATTAATCATAAATATCACCTCTTTTCTTTTTTTAAAAATAAAAATCTAGACATTAACGACTAGATTTCACTGCTTTCAAGATATTTAATAACAATATGTCTTTTATTACCTGAACCCTGAGATTCACTAATAACCTTATCGAATTTTTTTAAATTCATTATGAATAATTCTTCGCTGATTATTAGGTATTGGTAATAATGCAATATCATTCTTAGTAAGAAATACTTTTTTAGCAGTGCTTTTAAAAAATTAAAATCTATTTGATAAATAACAGTTAGATAAATTTTGTAAGGAACTTAATACATAACCATTTTTACCAATTAATAACGCATTATTATCACAATTAATACTAACCTTAATCGTTTCATAATTAATTTGTGAAATTTTAATATCAATATCATTAAAGTCTAACTCTGTTAAAAGTCTTTGCAAAACATCAACTAAATAGGTTTTAACATCATTCATATTATATATTAAGCAATCACTTGTTTTTTTAAAAATGTTTTAATTTCTTCTTTAATAATATAAAAATGGGGTTCATTTTGCTGTTCAATAGACTTGGTACATAACCCTCAATTTTATCTACTATTTTGATAATATTATTTTCTAGATGAAGCACAAATATTAGATAAATATAAAGATGAAAGTGAATTTTATAGTTTGGTAGGTGCAAAATGTTATAGTTATGTACCAAGTTTAATAAAAGTTTTTAAATCTTCGCGTTTCTTAAATACTTTTTGTTCCATTTAATTCAACTCCAACTTTATTTTTTCTTTTTATATTTAGCATTCTTATTTATATAATGAAATAAAACTGTTTGTCCAATTTGCAATGCACCAGAAAAAATTCAATATATCGCGACTCCTGAACCAATTGTAAAAACCAATAACATAAACACCCCCGTCATAATTAACTGTGTAATTAATTGTTTCTTTTGTGCTGCTTTCGATTCTTTAGTAAAAGCTTTTTTCTTAGCACGATTTAAATACATTGGTAATAACATTGAAATAATTTGAATTGGTAAATAAACAAAAACAATTGCTAAATATGCTCAATCTCCTGCTTTTAATCCTTCTCAAGGTGTTATTGTAAAAGAAATTGCCCCAAACTCTTGCTCTTTCAAAATTCTCATGGAACGAACAACCATAAACATAGCATATAAGAATGGCATTGATAAAAATAAATTTGCAAATGATGCTAAAGGTTTAACACCTTCTTTTTTATATAATCCCATTAATTCTAATTGCATTTTTTGTCTTGCTTGTGGATCAGCTGAACCTTTATATTTTGCTTGAATCTCGCCTTGTTTTAATTGAATCGCTTGCATTTTTTCTTGATTTTTTTGTGATTTTCAAGAAAAAGCTAAAGTAATTAATTTAATTATCAAAGCGGTAACAAACATTGCTCCAATTGCTGCAGCCGCTGTTGGCTCAGCAGCAATTCCACCACTAAAACCTTTTAATAATACTCATAATAATGCTGCAATTGGATAAACAAATAAACCAAAAAATGGTGATTTAGTAACTGTCCAAGCTTCATCTCAACTAGAAATACCATTAAAAGGTAATTCTTCCTCACCATTTATAAAATGTGTCTTACTATCATCGCCAGGGAAAAGTAATTCAAAATAAGTACCAAATATTGAACCTGCACCAGTAGTTTTTCCGCTTGTTGACACATTAGGATCAAACATCTGTCCACAACCTCATAAAAAGGTAATAATAAAAAAAGTATAAATAAAAATTTTACCAAATTTTCAAACTTGTTTTCAATATGGAGTTCGTTGCTTATCAGGTGCAAATAAATATTTTTTATAGTCCATAATTTTTCTCCATTATTTAATAATCTTTTTTAATAAAATATCTAAAAGATTTTGATTTTTACTATATTCCTGTTTTAAATAAGGCGGTCTTACTAAAATAATAATATCCTTATTATTATTTTTTAAGCATCAAACCTTTTGTAACATTGAACGAACTTGGCGACGAATCCGATTACGATTAACAGCATTAGCATTTTTTTTACTAACTGATATTCCAAAACGACAATGATCTAATGAATTATTTGCATAATAAATAACAAACGAATTATTATGAATTTTTTGCTTTCCATTAATAATTCTTTGAAAATCATAATTCTTTTTTAAACGAAATTTCTTTTGCAAAGTCTATTTAAATCCTTTTATACTGTTAACTTAGCGCGTTGTTTTCTTCGTCGATTTTGTAAAACTTTTCTTCCTGCAGCTGTTGCCATTCTTGAACGAAAACCATGAACTTTTTTTGTCTTTTCTTTTGATGGTTGGTAGGTTCTTTTCATTGTCATTCTCCTCTTTAAAAATAAGTTACTGTTTTTAAACTAAAATAAAAAAACTTTAAAAAAGTAATTATAGTTCCAATTAATTTTACAGACATATCCTTATTAAGTCAAATTAAATAATATAGGTCGCGTTTAGTTTTCTTAGGTATTACTTTGAAGAAGTAAAACAATCAGCTAATTACATTATTTAATTACTAAACTAAGCCTGCCTTTCTTGTTATTGTCATTTTTATTCGTTTTCATTTTATCATATTATTGAATTTTTACACAATGAAAAATTATTAATGGTCACGTTTAGTTTTCTTAGGTATTGCTTTGAAGAAGTAAAACAATCAGCTAATTATATTATTTAATTACTAAACTAACCATACCTTTCTTGTTATTGTCATTTTTATTCGTTACCATTTTATCATATTATTGAATTTTTACACAATAAAAAATTATTAATTTTATTAAATTTTTAACTAATATTTTTACTTACTTAAATTTATTATATTTATTTGTTACAGCATTACCTTTATAATTAATTCAACTATCATCATTTTTATTATTATATTTATTTCATAATGAATTTTTATATATTTCTTTTCTGATTTCTATTTCTGAATTAATATTTTTATTAATGTAATGCAATACATTTAATTTGTTTAAATTTGCCATTCTTAAATAGACTTCTTGCATTACTTATTTATTAAACAAAATTCCTATAAAATATATTTAAAATAGAAATTATAAGGAATTTAAGATTATGAAATTTGATAAATTTAATTTTATTAATGATAAAGAATTATTACGATTAACTGGAATAAAGCAAAGTACTTTTAATAAAATGTTAAATATTTTAAAAGAAGCTGAGTTAAAAAAGTTTAAAAGAGGTGGTAAAAATAATAAATTATCATTAGAAAATAGATTATTGATGACTTTATCATATTGACGAGAATATCGTACTTATTTTCATCTTGGTAAAAGTTTTGATATTAGTGAAGCTAGTTGTTATCGAAATATCAAGTGAATTGAAGATATTTTAATCAAACATCCTGATTTTCAACAACTTGCTGGTAAAAAAGCATTAATAAATGATTATTTTAATGATAAAACAATTATTATTGATGCTACAGAAACACCCATTCAACGCCCAAAAAAAGACAAAAACAATCTTATTCAGGAAAAAAGAAAAAACACACTATTAAAACACAAGTAATTATTGAAAAATATCGTAATCGTAGAAAACGATTTAGTTTAAGATTTAATTTAATTGCTTCAATTTATAATTTGCAATTATAGATAACATAAAATATTTATTTAAAATTAAATTTAAATAATAAAATAATTTTTTGTTGTGTCAAAATTTACACATTTAATAAAATCCATAAGTATTAACCTAATAAAAGTTAGAAATTACTATATAGTATTTTTTATTTACAAATAATTTGTAATTATTTTAATAAGTAATGCAAGAAGTCTAATACCTAAGAAAACTTTATGCGTCCGTATTCGTAATATCTTTTGAGTTGAAAATACTCTAATAAAAAATAGTCACTTTCATATACCTGACAAAAAGATATTATTGGAAAATAAGGGTACTAATAATAATTTATTAGCAATTGATGCTACAGAAATTCCAATTGAAAGAATTAAAAAAAACTAAAATTATTATTTTCTGGTAAGAAAAGGCAACATTCATTAAAATCGCAAATAATTATTGATTTATTTAACAATAAAATTATTTCAGTAGATTTTTGTTATGGCAGTATTCATGATTATAAGTTATTTTTAAAATCAAATACACTTATAAATCCAAAATTAGAATTAATTGCTGATTCAGGATATCAAGGTTTGCAAAATGTTCATAAAAATACATTATTGCCAATTAAAAAGAGTAAAAATAATCCTTTAAATCCAGATAAAAAGGAATATAATAGCTTTTTAAGTAAAGTTAGAATTGCCATTGAACATGTTTTTGCTAGATTAAAAAGATTTAAAATACTAGTTTATCGTTATCGCAATAAGATTAGAAGATTTGGATTACGATTTAACTTAATTTCAGGAATATATAATTTTGAATTAAGCTAGTTATAGTTATGTACCAAGTCTAATATTAAAAAACTAATTAATTGAGATTAATTTTAATAACAGTTATTAACATCTAATTAACAAGTAATTAACATTTTTTTAGTTATTATTAAAATTTGTGGAAAACTATTAAAAATTCAGTATTTACAAAGTAAATAAATGTGGATAATAATGTGGATAACTATAGTTATCCACATTATTTCATTTTTTATGGATAACTTTTTCTACTTTAAAGTTATGATATTTATAGGAAGTAATTCAAGGTGTGATTTATGAATCATAAAGAAATGTGGGAACAAGTTAAAACAAAACTAATGGGTGAAACAATTGATCCAATTATTTTTAATACTTATATTAAAAATACTAATATTCATTCAATTACTAATAATAATGAATAGACTTCTTGCATTACTTATTTATTAAACAAAATTCCTATAAAATATATTTAAAATAGAAATTATAAGGAATTTAAGATTATGAAATTTGATAAATTTAATTTTATTAATGATAAAGAATTATTACGATTAACTGGAATAAAGCAAAGTACTTTTAATAAAATGTTAAATATTTTAAAAGAAGCTGAGTTAAAAAAGTTTAAAAGAGGTGGTAAAAATAATAAATTATCATTAGAAAATAGATTATTGATGACTTTATCATATTGACGAGAATATCGTACTTATTTTCATCTTGGTAAAAGTTTTGATATTAGTGAAGCTAGTTGTTATCGAAATATCAAGTGAATTGAAGATATTTTAATCAAACATCCTGATTTTCAACAACTTGCTGGTAAAAAAAGCATTAATAAATGATTATTTTAATGATAAAACAATAGACTTCTTGCATTACTTATTAAAATAATTTGTAATTATTTTAATAAGTAATGCAAGAAGTCTATTGTATCATTTTAGTTCGGAGTGGTTTTGCAAAAGAAATTTTAACAAAAAATTTAACTAATAAAATTCAAATTATTATTAATCAAGTTAGTAATCGCCAACTAAGTGTTAAATTTCTTGAACAATATGAAATTGAAAATATGCCTCATCAACAATATGATGAATGTGATGATAATTTAAAAAGTAATAAAAAAAAAATTTACCTTTACTAACTTTGTTAAAGGTGCTTGTAATCAAGATGCTTATCAAGCATCATTAGCTGTTATTAAAAATCTTGGTGTTAGTTGAAATCCATTATTTATTTATGGAAATTCGGGATTAGGTAAAACACATTTATTACACGCTGTGGAAAATGAAATTATTAAAAATAATCCTAATATTAAAATTCGATACTTATCTTCAGAAGAATTTGGTCGCATGTTTTTAGAAATATATAATCACGGTATTGATGCTATTGAAGATTTTAAAGATTCTTTTAATAATTATCAAGTATTATTAATTGATGATATTCAATTACTAGCAAAAAGAAACAAAACTAATGAAATCTTTTTTAATATTTTTAATCGTTTTATTGATGCTAATAAACAAATTATTTTAACTTCTGATAAATATCCTGATGAATTAGATGGTTTTGAACAAAGGATGGTGTCACGATTTCAAAGTGGATTAAGTGTTTGTTTAGATGCTCCTGATTTTGAAACGGCATTAAATATTTTAAACTTAAAAGTTAAAGAAGTTAATTATAATGCAACGGTTTTTGCCAAAGAAGTTTTAGAATTTATTGCCTTAAATTTTAATACTGATGTTCGTAAATTAGAAGGAGCTTTAAACCGAATGATTTTCTTTTCAGTAATGAACATTAGTGCTGAAAAAATAATTGAATTAGAAGATGTTAAAGAAGCTTTTAAAAGTTCAAATATTATTATTGATAAACGAGAAAAAATTACTATTAAAAAAATTAAGCAAATTATTGCGGAATACTATAATATTCCTGTTAAATTGCTTATTAGCAAAACTAGAGTTGCAAATATTACCATTGCCCGCCATTTAGCAATGTTTTTAGCAAGAACACTTATTGATATGAACCCTTTTCTCGGATTGGCATTGAATTTGGTGGTAAAGACCATTCAACGGTAATGAATGCATGTCAAAAAATTGAAATTTTAATTAAAAATAATAAAGAATTTGCTAAAGTAGTGCATTTGTTAATTAACAAATGTCAAGAATAAATTCTTTTAAAGGAAAAAAGTTATTAACAAAATTATCAACAAATTATCAACAGTAAAAATGTGTGATATTAGTAAGATAGTTAGTGGTATTTGAAAGTTATCCACATTGTCCACAGTATACTACTAATATTACAATAAATATAATATATAAGGAGTCACTCTAAATGATTATTACTATTTCTCGTACAAGATTATTAAATGAAATTAATAAAATTTCACGAATAATTTCGTATAAATCACCATTACCAGCATTAACAGGTTTATTATTTGAAGTTAAATCTGATAAACTAGTTTTAATTGGTTCTTCAGGAACACTATCAATGCAAGTTGAAATTAAAGTTAATGAAAGTAAATTACAAATTGAAGAAATGGGAAAAACTTTAATTAAAGTTCGATTTGTTAGTGAAGTAATTCGTAAAATTGAAAGTGACATTATTCGTATTGAAGTTGTTGAAGGTAGTGTAATTCGCATTAATGCTAATAATTTTGATTCTCAGTTAAATACTTTAGATGTTAATCAGTATCCTAAAATTTTATTTGATACTAAAGGACAAGAATTTATTATTAGTAATGCAGTTTTAAAAGCAATTGTTAGTCAAGTTGGATTTGCAATTAGTGAGGAAGAGAGAAATATTATTTTTACAGGGATTCATTTTTTATTTAGTAAGGGAAAACTAAAAGTTACAGCTACTGATTCATTTCGGTTAGCTAGTAAAGAAATAAATTTTCCCTATTATAGTGAGGACGATTATGAAGTTATTATTCCAGGAAAAGTAATTCAAGAAGTAAATAAGATTAGTGAAAAAAATAATGATGTTACAATAATAATTATTAATGAAAGAAATGTTGTTTTTAAGGTTAATAATACAATTTTACAATCAAAAATTATTGATGGTAAGTACCCTAATATTAATAAAATTATTCCTGAAAGTTATAATAGTAAAATTGTGATTAATAATCGTGATTTATTAAATGCCATTGATCGTGCTAGTGTATTAAGTCACGAAATTAGTAATACTACAATTAAGTTAAATATTAGTAATGATAAAATTAAGGTGGAATCTAGTTCTAGCGAGATTGGTAATTCTAATGAGCATTTAAGCAAGTTTCAGTTATCCGGTGATATAATGAATATTGCGTTTCGCTCACAGTATATGCTTGATGCAATTAGAGCTTTTAAGACTAATGATTTAAATATTAATTTAACAGCTGAGGATAAACCAATTATTATTACTAGTGATGAAGAACCAACCTTATTACAGTTAGTCTTACCAATGCGAACTTATTAATTAGAAATTTAAAAATGCGTGTTTATAAATTTCATTTTATGAATCCGCATTTTTAATTTTTAAGACTATTTTAAGGCATTTTTATTATGATATATAATTTACTCTCGGGGAGGGGGTTCTATTGTATTTCCTAAATGTCCTTAAAAGTGGTATAATTAGTTATATTTGGTGTAAATTTATAGTAGTAAAAACATCAATGTGTGATAGGAGAGATTTTAGTGTTGAAAAGAAAATATGATGCATCTTCAATTCAAATTTTAGAAGGTTTAGAAGCAGTTCGTAAACGACCAGCAATGTATATTGGAAATATTTATAAAGAAGGATGACATCATTTAGCATGAGAAATTATTAGTAATTCGATTGATGAGGTTATGGGTGGTTATTGTAACGAAATTAAAATTACTTTGTTAAATGATAATGAAATTATTATTGAAGATAATGGTCGTGGAATTCCAATTGATATTCATCCTAAAAGTAAAATCTCTGTTTTAGAAACAGTATTTACCGTACTTCATGCTGGTGGTAAGTTTGATGGTGAAACTTATAAAGTATCTGGTGGTCTTCATGGTGTGGGGGCATCGGTTGTTAATGCTTTAAGTAGTTATTTAGATGTTACGGTATACCGTGATGGTAATATTTATGATTTAAAATTTCATAATGGGGGAAAAATAAAAGAAGCTTTAAAAATTACAGGCACAACTGACAAAAGAGGAACGGTTGTTCGTTTTATGCCGGACATTAGTATTTTTGAAGAAAGTCAGTCATTTAATTACACAACTTTAAAAACGCGATTAAAACAATTAGCATTTTTAAATAAGGGTTTAAAGATTATTCTTATTGATGAAAAAGCACAACAAAAAGTAGTATTTCAATATTTTAATGGTCTTCGTGATTATGTTGCCGATTTAAATAGTGATCGCATTGTTATTCATAAAGAAATAATTTATAGTGATCAACAATATGATGATGCTCATATTGAATTTGCTGCTCAATATAATGATACATATCATATGCAGTTATATTCTTTTTGTAATAACATTAATACTTCTGAAGGTGGAACGCATGAAGAAGGGTTACGGTTGGCACTAACAAGAGAAATAAATAAATATGCATTAAATAATAAGTATATTAAAAGTAATGATGAAAAATTATTATGAGATGATTTAAAAGAAGGTTTAGTTGCTTTACTTTCTGTTAAAATATCTGATCCGCAATATGAAGGTCAAACAAAAGCTAAATTAAGTAATAAAGTCGTTAGGCAAATAGTTTCTAATGCGATTGGTAATGTTATTAAAAATTTTCTAATGGAAAATCCACAAATTGCAAAGAATATTTTAGAAAAAACATTATTAGCTTTTAGAGCAAGAATGGCAGCAAGAAAAGCTCGTGAAATTAGTCGTAAGAAAAATTTACTTGATGTGGCACCACTACCAGGTAAATTAGCTGATTGTAGTAGTAATGATGCTAAGATTAGTGAACTTTATATGGTTGAAGGTGATTCTGCTGGTGGCACTGCTAAAATGGGGCGAGACCGTAATTTTCAAGCTATTTTGTCATTAAAAGGTAAAGTTCTTAATGTTGAAAAAGCAAGAATTGAACGAGTGTTAGAAAATGATGAAATTTTAACAATGATAACATCATTAGGTTGTGGTGTTAATAAAGATTTTAATATTGACCGCTTACGATATCATAAGGTAATAATTATGACAGATGCTGATGTTGATGGTGCTCATATTCGAACGCTATTACTAACATTTTTTTATCGTTATATGCACGAATTAATTGTGGCTGGTTGTGTGTATATTGCTCAACCACCACTATATAAAATCCAAGTTGGTAAAAAGAGTAATTATGTATATTCTGATCAAGAATTAGAAAATTTTAAAAAATTATTAAAAGATGATCAAAAATTTAGTATTCAAAGATATAAAGGACTTGGAGAAATGAATGCTGAACAATTATGAAGTACAACAATGAATCCTAAAAATCGCCAGTTGCTAAAAGTAACAATTGAAGATGCTAGTATTGCTGATATGACTTTTATTATGTTAATGGGTGAACAAGTAGAACCGCGAAAAATATTTATTGAAGAGAATGCCCAGTATGTTAAGCATCTTGATATTTAGGAAGGTGAAATAAATGAATTTAGATAATCAAAATAATATCAAGGATATTGATATTAGTAAAGAAATGCAAGAAAGTTTTTTAGAATATGCAATGTCAGTTATTGTTTCTCGAGCGATTCCTGATGTTCGTGATGGTTTAAAGCCAGTTCATCGCCGAATTTTATATGCCATGTATGATTTAGGAATAACTTATGACAAACCATATAAAAAATCAGCACGAATTACGGGAGAAATTATTGGGAAATATCATCCTCATGGTGATACTGCTGTGTATTATTCAATGGTCAGAATGGCACAAGAATTTTCATCACGATATCCGTTAGTTGATGGTCAAGGAAATTTTGGTTCGATTGATGGCGATAATCCAGCCGCGATGCGTTATACCGAATCACGAATGAGTAAATTAGCTAATGAATTAGTAAACGATATGAATAAGGATACAGTTGATTTTGTTGATAATTATGATAGTACCGAACGAGAACCGAAAGTATTACCAGCATCTTTTCCTAACTTACTAGTTAATGGTTCAAAAGGAATTGCTGTTAGTATTACAACTGATATTCCGCCACATAACTTAAATGAGGTTATTGATGCTTTAATTTATGTGTTGGAAAATCCTCATGTTACAATTGAACAATTAATTTCGCAAGATATTGTTAAAGGACCAGACTTTCCAACGGGAGCAAGTATTATTGGTAGTCAAAGAATTAGAAAAGCCTATTTAACAGGTCGTGATACGATTACGGTACGGGGAAAAGTAAGTGAAGAAACATTTAAAAATGGTCGTAAAGCTTTAATTATTAATGAAATACCGTATCAATTAAATAAAACTCGCTTAATTGAAAGAATATCGCACTTAGTAAAAAATAAAGAAATTCAAGGTATTTATGCGTTACGAGATGAATCTAATCACGAAGGGATTAGAGTAGTAATGGAATTAAAAAATGATGTTAGTAGTAAAATTTTATTGAATAAGTTATATAAAATGACACCTTTACAATCAACACATTCAATTAATTTAATTGCTTTAAATAATGGTCGCCCCAAACTTATGAATTTATTACAAATTTTACAAGCATATTTAGAACATCAATTTGTTGTTTTAGTTCGAAAAACTAAGTTTGAATTACAAAAAAATCAAGAACGAGCTCATATTTGTGAAGGATTAGTTATTGCTTTATCTAATATTGATGCCATTGTTCGTTTAATTAAAAAAACAAATGCACCAACAGAAGCAATTGAAAAATTAGTTAGTGAATTTGCGTTAAGTAAAATTCAAGCCCAAGCGATTTTACAAATGCGCTTGCAAAGATTAACTGGTTTAGAACAAGTTAAATTAGAAGAAGAATTAAAATTATTAAATGATGATATTGCTCAATGTCAAAAAGTTTTGCAAGATGTTAGTGAACAAACAAAAATTATTAGTAAACAATTAATAACAATTAAGAATAATTATGGTGATTCGCGAAGAACAATTATTACTAGTGATGAAGAAGATATTACCATTGATGAAATATCATTAATTAAAAATGAACCAGTAGTTATTATTTTTTCTGAAAATGGTTATATTAAGCGGTTAAATTTAGATGAATATCGTACCCAAAAACGCGGTGGAACGGGTGTTAATACAATAAATTTAGGTGAAACTGATGATACCAGAATAATTATTATTGCTAATACTCACGATGACATTTTATTTTTTAGTGATGTCGGTAAAATATATCGTTTAAAAGCTTATGAAATTAGTAGTTTTTCACGAGCAGCAAGAGGAACACCAATTATTAATCTAATTAATATTGAGCGAAAAGAGAAAATTAAAACTTTAATTGCCATAAATTCAGAAAGTAGTAAACAGTATTTATTTTTTATTACTAAAAATGGGATTGTAAAACGCACTGCTATTAGTGAGTTTGATTCAATTCGTAAAACAGGTAAAATTGCAATTGATTTTAAAACTAATGATAGTCTTGTTGAAGTTTTATTAACAACTGGTGATACGAAAATTATTATTGCTACTAGTAATGGTAAAGCAATTCATTTTAATGAAAATGAAATCCGCTTATTACAAAGAAAAGCCACAGGAATTAAAGGAATTATTTTAGATAATGATTGCTTTGTTATTGGGGGTTGTACTAGTGCAACGGGAAGTAATATTATTACTATTTCTGAAAATGGTTTAAGTAAAATAACTCCTTTGCAGTCATTTCGTTTAACAAAAAGAGCTACTAAAGGTGTTAAAGCAATGAAATTAACTCCTAAAACGGGTGATATTGTTACGATTAAAGCTATTAAAGGTAATGAAGAGATGTTAATTGTTACGAATAATGGTATTGGGATTCGTGTTAATTTGAGTGAAATGAAAATTTCTCAAAGAAATAGTAGTGGTGTTAAACTAATTAAGTTAAAATCAGAGCAAAAGATAAAAACTAGTGCTATTATTTCTGTTAACTAGAATTATTCTTAAAATAAGAAAGGGTTTGTTAAAATGATTGATATAAATTATTTATCAGAAAATATTGATAAAGTTATTAAAAGATTAACAACCAGAAATGCTGATTTTTTGTATTTGCCAAATTGTAAAGTTAAGTGCAACTAAATTATTTTTCTAACCAAATATTCGATTGGTGAAAGATAATTTAGTATTTTTCTTGGTCTTTGGTTTAAAGACAATATAAATTTATGAACTGCATTTTTAGTAGTATTTGAAAAATTAAATTTTTTAGGAAATTTTTCTCTAATTAAACCATTAGTATTTTCATTAGTACCTCTTTGTCAAGGCGAATACGCATTAGCAAAATAAATTTTCACATTTAAATTTTTTTCAAGTTGTTGTCAATTAGAAAATTCTTTACCCCTATCAAATGTTATAGTCTTAACAAGATTATTTGGAAGAATTGATAAATAATGGCTAATGTTTTCGTTAACAACTTTAGTAGTTCTATTTTCAACTAACATTGCTAAAGTAAATCTTGATGTTCTTTCAACTAAAGTTATTAAACATGATTTACTTTTACCTCGTGATGATACTACAGTATCACCTTCTCAATGACCAACAGTTATACGATTATTAACATTAATATTTCGTTCTTTAATTGATTTACCATTAAATTTACCGCGATTTTCTTGAGATTTTCGTTTCTTACCTTTTCTTCTTAAATTTTTATTAGTAACTTTTTCAAGTAATCCAGAATAAATTCAATTGTAAATTGTTTTAAAACTAATAATTCATTCTTTATGAAAATTTTTAATTCTGCCATAAATTTGTTCAGGCGATCAACCTAATAGTAATTTTTGTTGTACATATTTTACTAATTCTCTATTTTTAAACTTATGAAAATAAACATGTGATTGTTTTCTGTTTTCTGCTTTATTTTGTGCAATTAATGAAAAATAATGATTACTATCTTTATTTCTATTGACTTCTCGAATAATAGTACTAATACTTCGATTAAGATTTTTAGCTATTTCACTAATTTTTACTTTAAACTTCAATTGATTCTCAATATAAATTCTTTCATATATGCCAAGATGTTTGTAACCCATATAAAAACTCCTTGCTTTGTTTTTTCTAAAATAAACTTAGCATCATGAAATTTTTATATGAGATTTTTTGCAATTTTATTTACTTGCACTTACAAGTATAATTCAGCATTTAAAAAAAGTTAAACAATTAAATACGGAACGCAAACAAATTATTACTAAATTAGAGCAAAAACAAGCAGAACATAATAAACAATCAAAATTAATTGCATCATTAATACAAAAAGAGAAAACTAATGAAATTGAAGTCTTAAAAGGAGATTTGGGAAGTAATAAGTTATTAATTGAAACATTAAAACAGCAATTACTAGTTGTTGAAAATGAAATTAAGGATTTGTTATTAAAAACACCAAATATTCCTGAAATTACTGTTCCCATTGGTATAAGTGAGGCAGATAGTGTTGAAGTTAAAAAATGAAATGAAAATAAAGCTTTAAAATCAACGCACCCACATTGAGATATTGCAAAAGATTTAGATATTATTGATTTTAATCGAGCAACAAAAATAACTGGTAGTCGTTTTGTTATTTATAAAAATGCTGGTGCTCGATTAGTTCGCGCCTTAATTAATTTAATGTTAGATGTTCATTATCAATCTGGTTATGAGGAAATTATTCCGCCAACAATTGTTAATGCAAATTCATTAATTACTACTGGAAATCTGCCTAAATTTAAAGAAGATTTATTTCAATTACAAGAAAAAGATTATTATTTAATTCCTACGGCAGAAGTACCAATAACTAATTTATATCAAGATGAAATTATTGATGGTCATAAGTTACCTTTAAAATATTGTGCTTATACAACTTGTTATCGTTCCGAAGCTGGAGCAGCTGGTAAAGATACTCGAGGAATAATTCGCTTGCATCAATTTCATAAAGTTGAGTTGGTTAAAATTACTAAGCCAGAACAATCGTATGATGAATTGGAAAAATTAACTAATGATGCTTGTAAAATTTTAGAACTTTTAGAACTACCATACCGCGTTATTGAACTTTGTACTGGTGATTTAGGATTTAGTGCTGCGAAAACTTATGATATTGAAGTTTGAATGCCTTCACAAAATAAATATCGTGAAATTTCTTCTTGTTCTAATTGTGAAGATTTTCAAGCCCGAAGAGGAAAAACTCGTTATAAAGAAAAGTCACAAGATAATGCTAAGTTAGTTCATACATTAAATGGTTCGGGATTAGCAGTTGATCGCTTGGTAGCGGCAATTTTAGAAAATAATTATCAATCTGATTGTAAGGCGGTTATTGTTCCTAAGGTATTGCAAAAGTATTTGGATGGATTAGAAAAGATTACTGTTTAAGGAAAAAAGATGTTTCTTGTGAAACATCTTTTTTAAATTTTGTTTTATTTATTAGACTTCTTGCATTACTTATTTATTAAACAAAATTCCTATAAAATATATTTAAAATAGAAATTATAAGGAATTTAAGATTATGAAATTTGATAAATTTAATTTTATTAATGATAAAGAATTATTACGATTAACTGGAATAAAGCAAAGTACTTTTAATAAAATGTTAAATATTTTAAAAGAAGCTGAGTTAAAAAAGTTTAAAAGAGGTGGTAAAAATAATAAATTATCATTAGAAAATAGATTATTGATGACTTTATCATATTGACGAGAATATCGTACTTATTTTCATCTTGGTAAAAGTTTTGATATTAGTGAAGCTAGTTGTTATCGAAATATCAAGTGAATTGAAGATATTTTAATCAAACATCCTGATTTTCAACAACTTGCTGGTAAAAAAAGCATTAATAAATGATTATTTTAATGATAAAACAATAGACTTCTTGCATTACTTATTAAAATAATTACAAATTATTTTAATAAGTAATGCAAGAAGTCTAATACCTAAGAAAACTTTATGCGTCCGTATTCGTAATATCTTTTGAGTTGAAAATACTCTAATAAAAAATAGTCACTTTCATATACCTGACAAAAAGATATTATTGGAAAATAAGGGTACTAATAATAATTTATTAGCAATTGATGCTACAGAAATTCCAATTGAAAGAATTAAAAAAAACTAAAATTATTATTTTCTGGTAAGAAAAGGTAACATTCATTAAAATCGCAAATAATTATTGATTTATTTAACAATAAAATTATTTCAGTAGATTTTTGTTATGGCAGTATTCATGATTATAAGTTATTTTTAAAATCAAATACACTTATAAATCCAAAATTAGAATTAATTGCTGATTCAGGATATCAAGGTTTGCAAAATGTTCATAAAAATACATTATTGCCAATTAAAAAGAGTAAAAATAATCCTTTAAATCCAGATAAAAAGGAATATAATAGCTTTTTAAGTAAAGTTAGAATTGTCATTGAACATGTTTTTGCTAGATTAAAAAGATTTAAAATACTAGTTTATCGTTATCGCAATAAGATTAGAAGATTTGGATTACGATTTAACTTAATTTCAGAAATATATAATTTTGAATTAAGCTAGTTATAGTTATGTACCAAGTCTAATATTAAAAAACTAATTAATTGAGATTAATTTTAATAACAGTTATTAACATCTAATTAACAAGTAATTAACATTTTTTTAGTTATTATTAAAATTTGTGGAAAACTATTAAAAATTCAGTATTTACAAAGTAAATAAATGTGGATAATAATGTGGATAACTATAGTTATCCACATTATTTCATTTTTTATGGATAACTTTTTCTACTTTAAAGTTATGATATTTATAGGAAGTAATTCAAGGTGTGATTT